>JBJXFX010000006.1:0-32004 GCA_046152925.1 Dehalococcoidia bacterium | reverse complement strand
AGGGCATGGGCCATGAGGATCTGTCGCTCGAACTCAGCAACGCGTTCGGGAGCGCCAGGGCGGGCGAGGACCATCCGTTCGAAATCCGTCAAGCTCATCGTTCCCTCCTTCGGCGGCGTCCGAGGCCCGCCGGACCATTAGCGCGGAGGTGCTCTGCCCAGCGCGCCTCCGCCACTGCGATGTTCACGTTGTACCAACCACGCCAGTCGAGCGACTTGTCGCCGCCAACCAGCAGAATGGCCCGCCGGACTGGGTCAAACGCGAACAAGACGCGCAACTCCTTCGACCCGCCGGAGCCGGGTCGGAGCTCCTTGAGATTGCGAACTCGCGTCCCTTTCACCGTGTCGACCAACGGCCGGCCAAGCGCCGGGCCTATCTGGCGAAGGACACGGATGGCAGCCGCGAGCTGCTCCTGGTCGCCGGGTGTTAGTCCCGTCGCCCAAGCCTCGCACTCCGGATGAAATTCGACTTCCCACGGCATAGCGGACTATAACACAATTACTATCGTTAGCTGAACCGGCTCGGCAAGGGCACGCGACGAGCCGGCAGCTTCACCTCGTGGCCGAGCCAGGCGCCGATGTTCTCGCCCGTCCGTCCTTCGAGCCCTTCCGCGATGAGGTCGAGCCCCAATTGGGCGATCTGCTCGGGCCGCATCCACGTCTTCACGATCTCGTCCGTCAAACGCTCGCCGACGGCGCCGCGGATCATCATCGAGTCCGTCGCGTCCATACAGAGTGCGTTGACGCGGATGCCGTGCGGCGCCAGGTTCCGCGCCCAGGCCTGTGTCATGCCGTTGATGCCCCACTTCGACGAGTCGTAAATGTCCATCCGTGTCCCGCCGCCGGTCGAAGTCCCCTCCGGCGGGAAGATGTGGTCGGTCGCGATGTTGAGGATGTGGCCGCCGGCGCCGCGCGCGACGAGGTGCGGGATGGCGGCCCGCCCCGTCATGAACACGCCTCGCAGGTTCGTGTTCACGAGGATGTCCCAGTCGTCGAGCCCCTTCTCCCAGGAGTCCGCGAGCGGGAACGTGGCGCGCCAGACGCCGGCGTTGGCGACGACGTAGTCGATGCCCCCGAGCCGGGCCGCGGCCCCGTCGATGAAGCCCTTGACGTCGCTTGCGCTCCGGACGTCGGCGACGACGCCGAACGCCCGGATGCCGTGCTCGCGCTGGAGGTCGACGGCGAGCTGGATGACTTCGGGGCGGACGTCGCAGAGCGCGAGGTCTGAGCCTTCCTTGGCGAAAACGCGGGCGAAGCCGGCGCCGATGCCGACCGCCGCCCCGGTAATGACGGTGACTTTCCCTTGCAGCGTACTCATGGCGCGCGATTGTAAAGGTTTCGCTGGCGAACGCTTGGCGGGAAGTACGCAGTCAGCCAACGCCGGTTTCCTCGCCAACCGCCTCGAACCGTATCCGTTCAACGCAGATGGAAGGCTGACCAAGGAGCGTCGTAAACCTCGCCTCCCGCCTCTGTGGCGAGGCCAAGCCAGCGCAAATCCTGCTCAGCCAGCAGGCGCGCTCGGCACTCGCGGAGAACGTCGAGGTTGAGGCGCTCGCCCCGCTGGCGCTCAAGGGCTTCGCCCACCCGGTCCCGGCGTTTGCCTTGCTGGAACTCGACGAGGGCGCTTCCGAATCAGGACACGATTTGCCGGCGGGGCTCACGCCGCGAGAGTGTGAGATTTTGCGCCTGGTCGCAGCCGGCTCGACGAGCAAGGAGATCGCCGACCTGCTCGTGCTCAGCGTCCGCACCGTCGAACGCCACATCTCAAACGTCTACGCGAAGATCGGCGCCCACGGCCGGGCCGAAGCCGCGGCCTTCGCGATCCGCCACAGCCTGCTTGACGACGCCAGCTAACCGGCGGGGCGCCGCCTCTGCTACCGTACCGCGCCGATGGAGATCCCCGCCGTTGCTGCCGCCTGGGTGGCCGCCATCGCCCTGATCGGCGCCGCGGGCGCGCCATGGTGGGGCGGGGCAGCCGTCACCGCGATGCTGCTCCCTGGAGCCGCGCTCTGGGGAGGGCGACGCTGGGCGGTCGTCGTACTCGTCGCAGCGGCCGCGGCGCTTGTCTCTGGCGCACGCTTCGACGGCTGGCTCGAACGGCCGCCTCCGCCCCTCCTCGCGCTCGTCGGCCAGGAACTCGTCTTGGAAGGAACCGTGGTCTCCGAGCCCGACCCTGGCCTTACGGTCGCGCGGTACACCGTCGCGGTCACGGCGGTCGTCACTGCGGACGGGGCGTCCGCGAGGACCTCCGGCAAGGTGCTCGTTTCGCTCCACCAATACGACGGCTACCTGCCGGGCGACCGCGTGCGGCTCACGGGCGAGCTCCAACCGCCCGCGGTGCTCGAAGGCTTCGACTACCGGCACTACCTGCTCAAGCAGGGCGTGGTCGGGGCCATGTTCCGGCCGAGGGTAGAGTCGCTCGGCGCATCTGGCAGCATCCAGCGGGACGTCACCCGGCTGCGCCTCCGTCTCGACCGCGCGTTGCAGCGCTCGCTGCCCGAACCTGAAGCATCCCTGGCGGGCGGCATCGCCTTTGGCCGCGACGAAGGGCTCGCGCGCGAAACCGCGGACGACTTTCGCGACGCTGGCCTCGCGCACCTCCTCGCCGTTTCCGGGTCCAACGTCGTGCTGCTAGCAGCGTTCGTGCTCGCAGGGGCGCTCCGCGTGGTGCCGCGCCGCTGGGCGCTGCTCGTCGCGGGCTCCGCCGCGGCGGGCTACCTCGTCCTCGCGGGCCTCGAAGCCTCGGTCCTCCGGGCCGGCGTGATGGCCGCCGTCGTCCTGACCGGCGACTTCTTACAGCGCCCTCAGGCTGGCCTCGCCGCGCTCGGCGTCGCGGTCGTCGCGCTCACCGCCCCGAACCCCGGCGTGGCCACGGACATCGGATTCCAGCTCAGCGCAGCAGCGGCCGGCGGCCTCATCGCCTTCGCACCCTGGGTCTCCGCGGGCTTGCAATCCGGCCTCCAGCGCGCCCGGCTCGGAGGCCTCATCCCTCAGTTGCTCGTGGACCAAGCAGCGATTTCGCTCGCCGCCTCGATCGCGACCACGCCGATCGTTTGGGCCGCGTTCGGCCGCGTCACTCCGCTTGCGCCACTGGCGAACATCGCCGGCGCACCGTTGTTCAACCTCGCCTTTTGCTTATCGTTGTTCTGCGCGAGCGCGGGCGTGGTCAGCGAGCAAGCGGGGCAGGCCGCCGGCCTGGTGGCCTACTACCCGCTGACGGCGCTCCGGGACATCGCGCGCTTCGCGGCATCCGTCCCTGGCGTAACCGTCGAAGCCGGACGGATCGACGCGCAACTGGCGGCGCTGGCGGGCGGTGGCCTCGCGAGCGGGGGCGCGCTCGCCTACCGGCGCCTCGCACCGGTGATTCCGCCCGCGCCAGCACCACGCGTGCTCCGAGGCGCCCAGCTGAGCGCCCTGGCGATCCTCGTGGCGCCCCTGGTGGTGACGCGGTCGCTCCTCCCGATGGGCGGGCCGGGCGAGCTCGTCGTCACCGTGCTCGATGTCGGCCAGGGCGACGCCATCCTGCTCCAAACGCCACATGGCCGGACCTACCTGGTCGACGGCGGCCCAAGCGGCGCCCGCGTCGTCCAACAGCTCGGCGCCGTGCTGCCCCATTGGCAGCGGCGCATCGACCGCGTCCTGCTCACGCACCCACAAGAAGACCACGTCGCTGGGCTCGCCGAGGTGCTCCGTCGTTTCGACGCCACGATGACCGCGGCCTCCGGCGCCGACAACGCGACACGGTCGAACGGGGCGTTCCTCGTCGAGACGAAGGAGATCGTCCGCCTCGCCGCCGGCCTGACGTGGGTCGACGACGGCGTGAGCTTCGCTGTGCTCTGGCCGCCGGAAGGCTACGCTGCCGAGGAACTGAACGACCACTCGCTGATCATCCTCGTGACCTACGGCCGGACGACCTTCCTCCTGACCGGCGACGCCGAGCGCGAGCCCCTCGAAGCGGCCATCGCGCGGGCCGGGCCGGTGACCGTGCTCAAGGTCCCGCATCACGGTTCGAAGACCACGCCGGCTGGGTTCTTCGGCCAGGCAGCGCCACAGCTTGCGCTCATTTCCGCGGGCGCCGGCAACCGGTTCGGTCACCCGGCCCCGGAAACGCTGGAGGCGCTCGCCGCCACGACAACGCTCCGCACCGACCTTCAGGGGCGGCTGACGGTCAGAAGCGACGGCGAGCACGTCCGTTATGACACGCAACGCTGAGGCTTTGCGCCTCACGGGCCCGCTCGCTAGCCTCGGGAGGGCTCTGGCGCCCGCCGGCAGGTGGCGCGCCCCCAACGAAAGGTGTGTCTGTGATCCGAATTGATGGCCGCCGGCCCGACCAACTCAGGCCCGTGCGGCTTACTCCGAACGTCCTCGACTTCGCCGAGGGCAGCTGCATTGTCGAATTTGGCAGGACGCGCGTCCTCTGCGCCGCCTCAGTCGAAGACCGCGTACCCGGATGGCTCCGCGGCACCCAAAGCGGCTGGGTGACCGGCGAATATTCGATGCTTCCCCGCGCGACACAAACCCGCAACCAGCGCGAAGTCGAGCGCGGCCGGCCGGGAGGCCGCACCCAGGAGATCCAGCGGCTCATCGGCCGTTCGCTGCGCGCCGTCGTGAACCTCGAGATGCTCGGCCAGCGCACGATCACGGTCGACTGCGATGTCCTCCAGGCCGACGGCGGCACGCGGACGGCGTCCATCACGGGCGGCTACGTCGCACTCATGATCGCGCTCGAGAAGCTGATCAGCAGCGGGCACGTCCCGCAGGCAGCCGTGCTCTCGCCCGTCGGCGCGGTCTCAGTCGGCATCGTCCAAGGCACGCCGCTGCTCGACCTCTGCTACGAAGAAGATGTCGCCGCCGAAGTCGACTTCAACGTCGTGATGACCGGGCCCGACGCGTTTGTCGAAGTGCAGGGCACGGCCGAGCACAAGCCGTTCTCACGCTCGGGGATGGACGCGCTGATCACGCTCGCGCGCGACGGGATCGTCGAGCTTTTCGCGGCCCAACAGGAGGCGCTGCGCACCGCTCGTCAGCCGACGTAGTGGCCGAGATAGGTGCCGCCCAGGATGTGGACGTGACCGTGCTCTTGGCTCTGCATCGCGTCGTAGCCCCAGTTGGAAAGCAGCCGAAACCCGCCAGGGCAGACCTGCTTGCCAATCTCCATGGCCACACGCCCGACTTTGCCGATGTGCTCGCCCCAGAGCTCAGACTGCGTCGTATGCTCTTTGGTCATCGCCAGGAGCATCACGGGGACCCACCGCAGGACGTTCTGGATGACGATCATGTCGTCGTCTTGGTAGATGATGTTGGCGGGTTCTTCGCCCGCGACAATTCGGCAAAACACGCAATAGGGGCGCGAAGGCATCAGGGCATCTTAGGTTCGGCTCGCCCGGCCGACAAACCAGCCGCCGCCTCCAGCCGCCCACAAAGGACCGCGCCATGCCTCAAATCCTCCCCTTCCGTGGCATCCGCTATACCCCAGCCGCCGGCCCCCTTTCCGACGTGCTGGCCCCGCCCTACGACGTGATCAGCCCGGCCCAACAGACTGCGCTCGAAGCGCGCAGCCCGTATAACGCGGTCCGGCTCGAACTCGCGTCCGGCGGGCAAGAACGCTATTCCCGGGTGGCCGGACTGATCGCCAGCTGGGAATCGGCGGGCGCCACGAAGCGTGATGATATCCCGATGCTCTATGTCTATGAGCAGGAGTTCGTCGAGGAAGGGCGCCGCTACACCCGGCGCGCGCTCATCGCAGAGGTCGAGGCTCAGCCCTGGGAAGACGGCGCGATCAAGCCCCACGAGCACACGATGTCGGGCCCGAAGGAAGACCGCCTCAAGCTGCTCGAAGCGACGGACGTGCAACTCAGCCCGGTGTTCATGATCGCGCGGGACCGCGCCGGCCAGCTCACGCAGTTCCTCGAAGCGACGATCGCAAGCCGCCCGCCCGACGTCTCAGGGACATCGATCGATGGTGATACCCATCGCCTCTGGGTTGTCGAAGCCAGTCGCTATGAGATGCGCTCGATCGCGCCGCTCCTCTCCGAGAGCTTCTACATCGCGGACGGGCACCACCGCTACGAGACCGCGGTGAACTACAAGCTGCGCACGCTCGATCGCGAAGGGGCCCTTCCGAGGGACCACCCGGCGCGCTTCGCGATGACCGCGATCGTCGCCGCGAGCGACCCGGGCCTCGTGATCCGGCCGATCCACCGCGTCGTCCCGCGCCCCGCGCCCGCCGATTGGCGCGAGCGCTTGGCGCCGAACTTCTCGGTCGAGCCGCTCGCCGACTCGAGCCCAGCGACCTTGGCCGCAGCCCTCGCCTCACACAGGGACGCGATCGTCGCGCTTGGCCTCGATGCCGGCGCGGCCTGCGTCCTCAAGCCCCTCGACGGCGATGTCTTCGCCCGGCTGGCCCCCAGCGGGCACTCGGCCGAATGGGCGGAGGTCGGGCCGAACCTCGCCCGCTATGGCATCCTCGCTCCCCTCTGGGGCATCACCGACGACGACCTTCGCGCCGGAGCTGTCGAATACAGCCATGACCTCGACGAAGTGCTTGATCGCGCCCACGACGGCGCATGTTGTCTGCTCTTGCGGCCGGTCAGTGTGGAGGCCGTCATCTCGCTCGCCGACAAAGGCGAACGCCTCCCCCAGAAGTCGACGTTCTTCCACCCCAAGCTGGGGACCGGGCTCGTGTTCCATCCCCTGAAGCCGTAGTCGAAAGCCGGGCTGGCGGCGCTACAACCGGACGGCGGCCTCGACCACGCGCGCGCACTCCAGCATCTCGGGGATGACCAAGTACTCGTCCTTCGTGTGCTGGTTATAGCCGCCCCGCCCGATCACAACCGACGAGATCCCGTGGCCGCGGAAGACATTGCCGTCGGTTCCGCCGCCAACGGGATGCGGGTCCGGCTCCATCCCGAGGCCGCGAAGCACGCCGAAAATCAAGTCCGCCGCCGGGTCGCCGGGCTCGAGCTTGTAGCCGGGGTAGCCGAGCGTGAAGGTCGCGTCGATCCGCGCGCCGGGGTGCTGCGCCTGCACCTCGGCGATGTGCGTCTTAGCGCTCGAGACTAGCGTCTCGACCTTTTCGAACTCCATCGAACGCATCTCGCCCTGCACTTCGCAAAGCTCCGGGACGGCGTTGCGGACGAGCCCGCCATGGACCGTCCCGACGTTGCCCGTCGTCTCGAAATCGATCCGCCCCTGCGGCAGGCCAACGATCGCCTCGGCCGCGATCCGGATGGCTGGGATGCCCTTCTCCGGTTCCACGCCGGCGTGGGCCGACTTCCCGTGGACCGCGATGTTATAGGTGTAGTGATACGGCGCCTGCCCTTGGATGCTCGAAGGCGGTCCGCCGCTGTCGATCACGATCGCGACCTTCGCTCGGAGCTGGGCATAGTCCATGCCCTGAGCACCGACAAGGCCGATTTCTTCTCCGCGGCTGATCGCGACCTCGATCGGCCGCGTCCTCGCCCCATCCTCGATGGCGGAAGCGATGACCTCGAGGATGACCGCGCAGCCGCCCTTGTTGTCGGCGCCGAGGATGGTCGTGCCGTCGCTCCGGATAATGTCGGGGCCATCCCAGACGGGCCTGATGCCGCGGCCGGGCTCGACCGTGTCCATGTGCGCCGAGAGCAGCAGCGGATCGCCCTCGCCGTCCCGAAAGGCGAGGACGTTGCCCGCGCCATCCTGCGCAGCGCCCAGCCCGAGCGCGCGAAAGCGTGCCTCGAGCTCGCTGGCGATTGCATCTTCGTTGCCGGACGGCGAGTCGATGGCCACGAGGTCGAGAAAGGTTCGGACGATGCGGTCGCGGTTGATCATGGCAGTAAGAGTACCGAGGGATGAGGCATGGGGCATGAGGCGGCGACGTCGCACATCGACGTCATGACGTGGGGCGGCGGGACTTGGGCAGGTTCTTGCGACCGCCCGAGATGACCAACAGCGCCTCGCGCTTCGAAAGGGGCGACAGTTCGGACGCGTGCTCGCCGACGAAGCGCTCTACGGAGTCGGGATCCATCCACGAGTATTGGCGCAGGGCCCAGCCGATCGCCTTGCGGATGAAGAAATCGGGGTGTCCGGCTTGGTGCAGGCAGTAGGCGAACAGCCGCTCGGTGTCGGTCCGCTCCTTGAAGCGAAGCTGATGGAGCAGCGCCGTCCGGGCGACCCAGAGGTTGCTGTCTGCTATCCACGCGTCCATTACCGCCGCGGCAGTCGGATGCCGAAGCACAACCGAGCCGACCGCCTCGGCCGCGAGCGCGTCCACCGTGTCCCACCAGGACTTCGTCGTGATCAGCGCTCGGAGGGCCGCCAAATCGTCAGGGCCGAGGAGCTTCGCCCACCGCTCGAGGATCCAACATCCGGCATACTGGTATTCGCGCTCGTCCAAGGCCCAAAGCACGCTCGCCGCAGCACTCAGGTCTGTGGCGGTCGCCGGCTTGCCAGCTGCTGCCGCCGCCGCGCGGAAGGCCACCTTCTGCGCCGGCCCCGGGACGCCAAGAAACGCGAATTGGTCGCGCATGTACTTCCGCATCGCAGGCGCGCGGCCGGGCTCCGCTGCGGCAGGAAGGCCGACGCGGACGGCGTCGACGAGGGCCTCAGACCAGGCGGTCATTTGGCGGCGATCTGCTGGTTCTTCACATGGAACGTCATGCTCTGCATCGCTAGAACCGGGTCGATGTTACGCACCGTCACATCGCGCGGGACGTGCGGCATCATCGGCGCGTAGTTGAGGATGGCGTGGACACCGCTGTTCACCAGGCGGTCGACCACTTCCTGAGCCGCATGGGCCGGCACGGCGACGATCCCGATGTCGATGTGGTTGGCGCGCAGGTACGTTTCGAGGTCCGCGGACGGCCGGACAACCGTCCCCGCGACGTTCTTCCCCGCCATCTGCGGGTCGCTATCAAAAATCGCCACGACCTGGAAGCCCTGTGGCTCGAACCCGCCATACTCCGCGATCGCCTGGCCCAGACGCCCAACGCCGATCAGGCAAACGCGCCACAGGCGGTCGAGGCCAAGGATTTCGCGCAGCCGGCCGAGGAGCAGCTGGACGTTGTAGCCGCGTCCCTGCTTGCCGAACCGCCCGAAGTAGCTCAGGTCCTTCCGGATCTGCGCGGGCGTGACATCGAGCTGGTCCCCGAGCGTCTGCGAGCTCACCACCGTCTCCCCGTCCATGGCGAGCTTCGTCAGCGCTCGCGCATAGACCGGCAAGCGGTTCACAACAACATCGGGGATTTCGAGGGGCATGAGCCTGCCTGCCGAGACTTACGCTCGTGGAATCTGTCGAGGTCGAGTATCGAATTGGCTCTCCGCATGGGCAATCGCAGGCGGTGAACTCTGCGTTAATCGGATGCACCGACCGCACGCAGCGCGGCTTCCACCGCTCGGTCGTCGGCCGGCGGCACAGTCCGCGGGTCGAGGAGGACAGCGTCATGTTCAATACGCGAGATGACGGCTGGCGCCCCCTGCCGAAGCCGGGCCGCCAGTTCGTTCGGAGCCGGATCATGAAGAGCCACGCACCACGTTGCGACCGACTGCCCAGGGAGCGACCCGCCGCCCACCATCGTCCGGCCGGCGACGACCGTCGCCCCGCTTCCGGCGGCCCGAGCCCAGCGGCGAGCGCGACGCCGGATCTCGTCCAGCGGCGCGCCGAGCATCGCCCAGATCGGGATTTCATCGGCCGCGCTGCCCTCGACGTATGCCTTCAGCGTGGCGTTTAGCGCGGCGATGGTCAGCTTGTCGACGCGGAGGGCGCGCGCCAGAGGATGGCGTCGCAGTTGCTCGATCAAGTCCGCCCGCCCGGCAACGATCCCGCACTGCGGCCCCCCGAGGAGCTTGTCCCCGCTGAACAACGCGAGGTCGACACCGGCGCTGATGCTCTCCTGGACCGTGGGCTCGTGGTCCATCCCGAACTGTTCCGTGTCGAGCAAACACCCGCTCCCGAGGTCGTCGAACACCAGGACGTCCTTGCCACGCGCCAGCGTCACCATCTCGTGCGCGGTCGTCTCGTGCGTGAAGCCCACAACCTTGAAATTCGACGTGTGCACCCGCAGGAGCGCGGCCGTTTCCGGGCGAATCGCGCCGCCGTAGTCGCCGATGTACGTCCGGTTCGTGGTGCCGACCTCGACCAAGGTGGCGCCGCTCTGCCGCAGGACGTCCGGGATGCGAAAGCCACCTCCGATTTCGACCGCCTGCCCGCGCGACACGACCACCTCGCGCCCCTGAGCGAAGACGTTGAGCACCATGAACAGCGCGGCCGCGTTGTTGTTCACCGCGATCGCGTCCTGCGCCCCCGTCGCCCGGCGGACCATGTCGCGGATGTGCAGGTGGCGGCTGCCGCGCTCGCCGCGCTCGATGTCGAACTCCAGAGAGCTGTACCCCCGCGCAACCTCCTCCATCGCGTCGCGCGCGGCGTGGCTGAGCGGAGCGCGGCCGAGGTTCGTGTGCAGGACGACGCCCGCAGCATTTATCACGGGCACGAGCGATGACCGCGATGCGGAGGCGATGCGCTGCAGCGCATCGGAAGCGATTGAGCTGAGGTCGCCGGCCACGTTCCCAGCGCGGATGCGGGTCCGGGCGGCGTCGATAGCGGCGCGCGAGGCTTCCACGACCATCGAGCGCGGCGCCGGCGTTTGCGCGCCGACCACTTCGATAACGGCCTCGACACTCGGGAGGGTGCGGAACGGACTATCCGGCATCTCGGGATCTTAGCGGTGTGGCTGCCATAGAGCCCGAAGCGCCACCGTATCGAAGATGCGGCCGCCTTGACATCTGGCCCGGCGGTTCTGTTGACCGGCTAGGCAAGCCGCTCGACGATGGACGCCATATCTCTCGGAGTCTCTCCCTTGAACTTGCGCATCCCTGGTCCGACGCCGTGCCCTGAGGAGGTCCTTCAGGCCTCCGCGCGGCAGATGATCAACCACCGTGGCCCCGAATTCGCCCAAGTCCTCCGCCGCGTGACGGATGGCCTGAACTGGGTGTTCGGCAGCTCGTCGGATGTGCTCTCGTTCACCACCTCCGGGACGGGCGGCCTGGAGGTCGCCATCGTTAACACGATCAACGCGGGCGACAAAGTGCTTGCCGTCTCCATCGGCTCGTTCGGCGACCGCCTCCGCAGCATCGCGAAGACGTACGGTGCGGAAGTCGAAAGCTACGCGCTCGAATGGGGCGAGGCGGCGGATCCAGCCGAAATCGGCCGGCGGCTCGACGCCGACCCTTCGATCAAGGCCGTCTGCATCACCCATAACGAGA
Source organism: Dehalococcoidia bacterium (assembly GCA_046152925.1). GTDB lineage: Bacteria > Chloroflexota > Dehalococcoidia > Tepidiformales > Tepidiformaceae > CAMAUF01. Next base: position 20,767 of record JBJXFX010000006.1, on the reverse strand, counting down.
CCTCGACCGGCACGACCAACCCGATCGAGGCCGTCGCCGCCGAGGTCCGCAAGCGCGACCGGCTGATCATCGTCGACGCCGTCAGCTCGATGAGTTCGATCCCCTGCCCCGTGGAGCGCTGGGGCCTCGATGTTGTCGTCAGCGGCTCCCAGAAGGGCTGGATGGCGCCTCCCGGCCTCGCCTTTGTCTACTTCAGCGAACGCGCCTGGGCGGCCAACGCCGAGTGCACGACGCCGCGCTTCTATTTCGACGCAGCGAAGACCCGCGACTCGCTCACCAAGCTCCAGAACCCGTGGACACCCGCAGTCTCGATCTACTTCGCCATGGACCAGGCGTTCGAGATGATGCGTGCCGAGGGCCTCGAAGGCGTGTTTACGCGCCATGAAGCAATTGCCGGCTACACGCGTAACCGGATCACCAAGCTGGGCCTGCAGTTCGTGCCAGTCGACCTGAAGTACGCCTCGAACACGGTGACCGCCGTTTATTGGCCCGAGGGCGTCGACGGCAAGGCGATCAGCAAGCGCGCCCGCGAGGAGTTCGGCGTGGTCCTTGGCGGGGGCCAGGGCAAGCTCGACGGCAAGATCTTCCGCGTCGGCCACATGGGCTGGGTCACCCAGCAAGACGTCGCGGAGGCGCTCGATGTCGTCGAGCGCCTGCTGGGCGAAGCGAAGGCCAGCTAACCATGACCGACCAGCGCCCTCGCATCCTCATCGCGGACCCGGTCTCGGCCGAAGGCGCCGCGATGCTCCGTGCCGCCGGCGATGTCGACGTCAACACCGGCCTCGCGCCCGACGCCCTTATCGCAATCATTGGCGATTACGACGCCCTCGTCGTCCGTTCCGAAACCAAAGTGACGCGCCGAGTCCTTGAAGCGGGCACGAAGCTCCTAGTCGTCGGCCGCGCTGGCGTCGGCGTCGACAACATCGACCTAGAAGCCGCGACGGAACGCGGCGTGATCGTGGTGAACGCTCCCGAGGGCAACACCATCGCCGCCGCGGAGCACACTATCGCCCTGCTGATGGCGATGGCGCGTCACGTCGCCCCGGCTGATGCCTCGATGCGCGCTGGCAAGTGGGCGCGCAAGGACTTCGTGGGCACGGAACTTCGCGGCAAAGTCCTCGGCATCGTTGGCCTCGGGAAGATCGGGTCGGCCGTCGCCCGGCGTGCCGTCGGCCTCGAAATGAACGTCATCGCCCACGACCCGTACGTCCCCGAAGAGCGCGCCCGCGCCCTCGGCGTCGAACTCGTCGACTTCGACGAGATCATCACACGCAGCGACGTCATTACCGTGCATCCGCCACTCACGGCGAGCACCAAGGGCATGATCGGCGCCGACGAGCTCGCCCGGATGAAAAAGGGCGTGCGGCTGATCAACGTCGCCCGCGGCGGGATCATCGACGAGTCCGCACTCGCCGAGTCCGTGAAGGCCGGCCACGTCGCGCAAGCCGCCATCGATGTCTTCAGCGAAGAGCCCCCCGGTGAGAACCCGCTGATCGGCGACCCCCGCATCCTGATCACGCCCCACCTTGGGGCGAGCACCGCGGAAGCCCAGGAACGGGTCGCGCTGGATGTCGCCGACCAGATCGTCGATGTCCTTTCCGGCCGCCCGGCGCGCTACGCCGTCAATGCGCCAATGCTCCTCCCCGAGGCGCTGAAAGTGCTCCAGCCCTACCTCGCGGTGGCCGAAGTCGTCGGGTCGGTCGCGACCCAGCTCGTCACAGGCCAACTTGCCAGCGTGGAGATCGAGTACTTTGGCGAGATCGCAGAACACGATGTCACGCCGCTGCGAGCGTCGGTCGTCTCCGGCTTGCTGAAGAGCGCCGGCGTCCCGCGAGTGAACCTCGTCAACGTCGCCGCCGTCATCCAAGAGCGCTTCGGCCAGATCGATGAACGGCTTCGCACCTCGCACGAGGTCTTCCTCAACTTAATCCACGTCAAGGTGACCACCAGCGAGGCGGAAGTCACCGTCGCCGGCACCTATCAGCACGGCCTCCCCCACGTTGTCGTCCTCAACGGGCTCGATGTCGACCTCGTCCCCGAGCCGAACTCCTTCCTGCTCGCCTGCGACAACGAAGACCGGCCGGGCATGATCGGCAAGGTTGGGACGCTGTTGGGCAGCAACGACGTGAACATCCGCTCGATGCAGGTCGGCCGCCGCGGCCCGCGGCAACGCGCGCTCATGCTCATTGCGGTCGACGAGGAGCCGGAAGAGCTCGTGCTCCAACAGGTAGCCGGTATCGACGGCATCCACAATGTGCGGCTCGTGCGCTTCTAAGGTCCAAGCCAACGACGCCAGCATGGTATGCTCTCGGTTCGTAGCATTGAGCATCAACGCGGCCGGCGCATACCGGATTGGAGGAGGCTGCCACTGGCGGCCTCGTTTGCGTTGCGTGGGCTCCGGCAGTGGTGCGTCCCCCGGTCCGTGTCTGCTGACCGCTCGAAACAGCGGAGGACACGACATTGGAGCCCTACCTCATCTTGCTGGCTGGGATCGCCGTTGCGGCCGTCGGCGGCGAGCTCTTTGTCCGCGGCGCCGTGGGCCTCGCCACGGGGCTTCGCGTCCCGCCCGGGGTAATTGGGGCGACGGTCGCCGCGTTCGCGACCTCCACGCCGGAGCTCTCGGTCGCGCTTAACGCGGCGTTCTCCGGCCAGCCCGAGCTGCCGCTGGGGGACGCTCTCGGGAGCAACGTGACGAACGTCGGGCTCGTCCTCGGCCTCGCGCTCCTCATGCTGCCGATGGCGGTCAACCGGGGCGATATCCGGCGCGACCTGCCGTTTGCCTTCTTTGCGCCTGCCGCGACCGCCCTCCTCATCCTCGACCGCGAGGTGAGCCGATTCGATGGGGCTCTCTTGGTGGTGGTCTTCGGCATCTGGCTCTGGATGACGATCAGGCACGCCCGGCGCGCGCGCTCGGCGGCGCAAGACGTGCTGGGCGAAGCCAGCGTCCGCCGCGCGATCTGGGTGAGCGCCGGCGGGCTCGCCTGCCTCGTGGTCGCCGGCCGGCTGATCGTCATCTCTGCCAAAGGCATCGGCGATGACCTGGGCCTCGACCCGTTCATCGTCGGGGCCACACTCGTCGCCTTCGGCACCTCGGCCCCGGAGCTTGCGACGACGCTGATCGCGACGCTCCGCGGCCATGCCGAGGTCGGCATCGGCACGCTGATCGGGAGCAACATCTTCAACAACCTCTGGATCGTTGGCGTGACCGCGATGGTCGAGCCGATCCCAGTGCGGCTGAGCGAGGTGATGATCGCGCTGGTCGCGAGCGCCGTCGTGCTGCTCTTCGTCATCCCTGGGGCATCGGGGCGCTTGGGACGGGGCCGTGGGGCGGCGCTCGTGGTCTGCTACGGGAGCTACGTGGGCGTGCTCGTGGCTTCAGGCTAACTCTCGCGAGCCTCGCGGCCGATCGAGCTTCCCAGGTCGCTCATCTGAGCAGGGCGGATTCAGCCTTGGCCAGCACGAACAGGTGCCCGGACGGCCCGCCGCACGACGCATCGGCAACAACGCGCGACCAAATGACGTCGAAGCCGCACGCGGGCAGCAAACGTAGGTACGTGGACGCGTCGAAGTGGCTCCAGTACATCGGTGTCCCGAGATACTCGTCGCGGTCGTCGACGTTGTCGCTGGCTCCGAGACACAGGAGCGCAAGACCGCCCGGCTTAAGGGCTCGCCCGAACGCCGTGAGCAGCGCACGGTGGTACTGACGGGGAATGTGGATTATCGCGTAGTACGAGCAGATCCCGTCCAGCGACGCGTCGACCAACGGGAGTCTCGTCAAATCGGCGAGGAGGAACCGGGCCTTCGGGGCGTTGATTCGTGCGCGAGCGAGTTGCGAAGCCGAGAAGTCGATCCCAAGCACGTCGAATCGCTCCGAAAGCTTCGCCGCGATCGGCACACCCGCCCCGCAGCCAGCATCCAGCACCTTCGCCCCCGCTGGGAGCCGCCCAATGAAATCGTCCAGGAGCTGAACATCCTCAGATTCACGCGTGCGCGCCGCGAGGTACGCGTCGGCGATGCGGTCGTAGCCCGCACGGACCGTGAGGAGCGCATCGACAGGGTCTGGCATCAGACGCGAACTTCGACGCCGTCCCGCCAGCTCCGCCAACAGGCGTCGATCACCCGCATGTAGGCCACCCCGTCGTCGAAGCTCGTCAACCGCACCGGCGCACCCGTACGGATGCTCGCGACAAAGTCGCCCTCCACCTGCCAGCCGCGGTCGGTGCCGGCGTCGGGCGTCAACTCTTCGGCCGTCCCGCCGTGTGGGACAAGGCGGGCGCGGTCGTCCGCGGTCCAATGCAGCGTCGCCTTCGTCCCATAGATGCTGATCCCGGACGCCGGAGCGCCAGCCGTGACCGTGCTGAAGTGATAGCTCAGCGGGACGCCCGACTCCATGCGGGCGAACACGCGATAGCTGTCCGGGACGTCGATGGCGACCATGCTCCCGGTCTCGGCGTCGCGGCGCTCCTTGATGAAGACCGTGCCATCGGCGCGGACCGAAGCGTGCAGGCCAAGCCAGCGCTCAATGACCTCGACGTAGATCCCGAAGCTCATCACGTTCCGGCCGGAGTACCGCACTTGGTGTCGCCAATGGGCGGGCGCCGCCGGGTCGAGACCTGAGCCGTTAAGGACGCTCACGGTGACCTCGACGAGGTCGCCAAGCACCCCTTCGCCGACCAGCCGCGTGACCGTCGGGCCGAGGCGGAAGTCGAACGGCGCGGGCACCAATTGGGCCACGAGCTCCGGGTGGGCTTCCTGGGCGCGCTGCATCGTGAGCGCCTCGTCGAGGTCCATCGCCATGCGCGCCTCGCAGAGGACGTGCTTGCCGGCCTCCAACGCCGCGACCGTGTACTCCATGTGGCGGTAGGGCCAGGTGCCGATGCAGACAGCGTCCACTTCAGGGTCGGCGATCAGCGCGTAGGGCGACTCAGCGACTTTGCGCGCCCCATACTCCGCAGCCGCCTTCGCGGAGCTCTCGGGTGTCCGGTTGGCGACGGAGACGAGCTCGACGCCCTCGATCGCGTGAAAGCCGGGCGCGTGCCGCAAGCGGACGTTGCCGCCAGCGCCGATCAGGCCGATGCGGACCGGCGTCATGCGAGCACCAGACTGTCGACTGGCATCCCGCGCAGTGAGAACGGGCCTGCATGGGCGATTTCGACATCGACCATCGACCCAAGCCGGGCCGGCGCATCGAGATGCACGAGCTTGCCCGTCCGCGTCCGGCCGAAGGGCTGCTCGCCCCGGAAGCCCTCGACCAGGATCGGCTGCGTCGTGCCGGCGTAGCGCTGGTTGATTTCGAGCGAGATCCGGTGCTCCACCTCTTCGACTTGGTGGAGACGCTGAGCCTTGACCTCGCTCGGGATGTCGTCAGCCATGGTCCGCCAGGCGATCGTCCCGGGCCGCGGAGAGTAGGCCGCGACGTGCACCTTGTCGAAGCGCAGCTCCTCGAGCAGGCCGCGCGTCGCACGAAAGTCGTCGTCGGTCTCGCCGGGGTATCCGACGATGATGTCCGTCGTGATCCCGGCCTCGGGCATGAGGTCGCGGACTTCGCGGATCTTTTGGCGGTACTCGTCCACCGTATACCCCCGCCGCATCGAGTTGAGCACCGCGTCGCTCCCCGCCTGGATAGGGAGCGAGAAGCATTCCATGACCTTCGGCAGGTCGGCCACGGCCCGCAGGATGCGCGCCGTCATGTCCTTCGGGTACGACGTGAGGAACCTGATGCGTTCGAGCCGTTCGATGGCCGACAGCTCGCGCATCAGGTCGCCGAGGTCGGGCTGCCCATCGAGATCGTGCCCGTAGGCTTCGACCGTCTGACCGAGCAGGGTCACCTCGCGGACGCCATGCAACGCGAGGTAGGCGACTTCGCGCACGACCTCGTCCATCGCGCGGCTCCGCTCGCGCCCCCGGCGATAGGGGACGATGCAGTAGGTGCAGAACTTGTTGCAGCCGTGGACGACCGGGACGAACGCGGTCGGGCCCTCCGGGATGGCGTAGGTCGAGGGCCAGAACTCGCCGCCGAGGTCCTCCTCCAGTCCGTCGACGAGGCCGAGGATGGGCTCGAACTGCTGGGGGCGAGCGAAAACGTCGACCTGAGGAAAGCGCGCGCGCAGGTCGTCCGTCTTCAAGCCGACCATGCAGCCCATGAGCGCGACTTTGAGGCCGGGCTTCTCTTGTTTCAGGATGCGCAGGCGGCCGAGCTTCGAATAGGCGCGGTCTTCAGCGTGTTGGCGCACGCTACAGGTGTTCACGACGACCAGGTCGGCGCGTTCGGGCCGGTCGACCGGCTTGTGACCGAGTCGCGTGAGGCCGGCAGCGAGCTTTTCGCTGTCCGCCTTGTTCATTTGGCAGCCGACGGTCCAGATGTGGTACTTCATGGTGTGACTCAACCAGCCTCGCCGGTGCTCCGGCGCTGCCTCGGCAAGCTCGGCCCGGCGGCCGAGCGAGACAAGAGTGGCGGAGGGGGAGGGATTCGAACCCTCGACTGATGTTACCACCAGTAAGCGCTTAGCAGGCGCCCGCACTCGGCCACTATGCGACCCCTCCGCGGGAGAACCAGTGTATCGGCCCGAAGGCGCTTGGGTCACCCCCGCAGCCCGGCGCGGACTCCCCATAACCCGCCCCCTGTTGTTTGTCCCGCGCCGGTCGATCGTTCAAGGTAGGGAGGCGAATGGGCAACATGTCCGACCTGCAGGCCGAGGCTGTCTTCACGCGCGACGATTCGCCGTCGCCCGACGCTGTGAGCGACCGTCGCGCGCATCGGCGGTACCCGACGCTCCTCCCCGCGACCGTCGAGACGACCCGCGGCGTCCTCACCCTAGTCACCGTGATGGACCTTTCCGGTGGCGGTGCGCTGCTTCGCTTCCCCCTCGGGACGGCGCCTCAGGACGAGTTCGACCTCGCGATCAGCACGGGCGGCGACAGCGCCCTGCTCCACTGCCAGCAAACATCCTCTGAGGAGAGCTGGACGGGGACCCTCGTCCATGTCTGCTTCGAGCGCCTGACCGCGCAGGACCACAGCTTCATCTCCGCCGTGTTGTCCGTCCTGCGGCCCGAGTTCGATGACTACCAGCACTTCCTCGTCGCCCGGAGCAACGATTAGGCGTCGTCCGCCGTCCCCGTCACAGGCGCCATCACAATCCGCAGCTCATTCGCCGTCTTGATCAGTTGCGTGAGTGGGCAGCTCTCGCGGACGTACGCGTGGAGTTCGGCCAGCAACGTCTCGGCAACGCCATCCGCTCGCACATCGACGTGTGCGGTGAGGTCGAACGGAAGCGGCAGCTCGTCCGTTGGGACGCCCACGAACCGCGCATCGTTGTTTCGCGCAGTCACCCGGACGGCGACGCGGTCGAGCGGGATGCCGCGCATCGCGGCGCCAATCAGGTAGGTGTGCGTCAGACAGGTGCCGATCACGCCGCAGAGCAGCTCTGGCGAAGACGGCCCCAGCGACCAGCCCCCGAACGCCGGCCCCGAGTCGCCGATCAGCAACCAGTCACGAATGCGCAGCTTCCGGACGCCCGTCAGGTCGTCCGCGACGACCGTCGCCTCCACCGTCTCGGCCCAATCCGCACCCGCCGGACGGGCGACGGCCGCGGCGCGCATTGCGCTCGCCTTCTGCCCGAGATACTCCCGCAGCCCTCTTCCGTCCGCCATCGGAGCCTCCGTATCCACGAGTTTTGCGATACTGGTCAGATGCCCGACCCGAACCTGTTTACCATGCTGTCGGCGTACCGGCCTGGCTCGCCAGCGACGCCGTTCGAGACCTATTGCACGACCGGACTCGCCTACTTCCTGCGGCGCGGACACCGGATGCTCACGGCGCTGATTGGCGCGGCCGCGGGCGCCCAGGGCGAGGCGATCGCGATCGTCGAGGTCCAGCCCGAAGTCGCCGGCGCCGGCATCGCCGACCTCGTCCTCACCTTCGAAGGCGGCGTGCGGGCGCTGGTCGAAGTCCAAGTCGAATCCGGCGCCGACGCCCGCCTCCTCCCCGCCCTCGAAGCCGCGGGCGCGAGCTGGAGCCCGCCGGCGGTGCTCGTACGGCTTGGGTTGGACGGCGACGAACGCGCCCAACCCGGTTGGCGGCCAGTGCGGTGGCTCGACGTCGTCGAAGCGCTGGAAGACGACCCGGACCCGCTCGCGCAGCAATACACCGAGTTCATCCTGCGCGACGTGCTCGGCAAAGGCGCCGTGCCACTTGAAGAAGCGATCATCACCAACCGGCTCTACGCGGCAGGCGCCGACGCCGTGCGCCGCCGCTTTGGCGACCACGCGCGCTACCAAAACTCAGCTTCACCGCCGATCCGCGGGCGTTATCGCTACCTCGGGACGACGTTCTCGCCCGATGGCGGCGGGATGGACTACTGGCTCGGTCTCGTGAACGAGACGGTGCCGCTCGGCGAGCACTACCACCTCATGCTGGCCGCCAAGAGCACGCCGATGCTCCCGCGCGCGCAACAGCCCCGCGCCACCGCGGATTGGAAATGGCAGTTCTGGTCGGGGCTCGGGCGCGTCGTCCGGCCGATGGCGCCCCAAGACTTCGACGAGCTCCTCGGCCGTCTCGAGCTGCCTTAAGCCCGCCGAGCGAACGGCAGGATGCCGGTCGTGAACACGATCTCTTGTTCCCGGACCGCCGCCAGAACGGCGCCGTCGTCATCGCGAGGGGGGTTCACGAGCGCTATCTGCGTGGGTTCGATGTAGCGAAACGAACCGTTCTCGGCGCGGAACGGGCGGTCGTGGCCAGGGTAGATCTCCGTGCAACGCTCCACGATCCGCTGTGCACTGCGGTGCGCCGCTCGTTCATCCCAGAAGACCCAGCGCGGCATCAGCACCGATGTCGCCGCGCGCGAGGGAAGCGCGTCGCCACACAGGCCGATGGTCTCGCCGCCCGGCCCATCCACGAGCACCGTCATGCTCCCTGGGCTGTGTCCCGGCGTCGCCATCACCCGCACGCCAGGCTCGATCTCGTCGCCTTCGCGGACCGGTTTGACCACCTTGGCCCGCGCGAGGATGTCGGCGACGAAGGCCGGCGTCGCCCAATCGTCCTTGTGGGGCTGCCGGGCGTATTCGTACTCATCTTGATGCAGCACGACCTCGGCGTTGGGGAAGTACGAGAGGTTGAAGGAGTGGTCCCAATGCGCGTGCGTCAGGATCACCCGCCCGATGTCCTCGGGGCGAAGGCCGAGCTGCGCGAGCCGCTCGACGAGCGGCTCACGCCTGGCTTGGTAGCCGACGTCGACCAAGGTGGGCGCCTGGCCCCGGATCAGCGTCACGGTGCAATAGGCGAGGCCGCCCTCGGTCGTCGCCGCGCTGAAACCTTGCAGAAGCGTCTGGACCGTGGGCATCGTCGTGCTCCTTCGAACGGCTTAGCGAAGGGACTGGAGTTGGGCCGCGTGGTCGTTCAGGTGATAGGCGACGATCCCGATCACATTGGCCAGGGTCGTCTTGCCGAGCGGGCCGAATTCGATCTCGCGGTCGAGAGCCTCGGCTGGGACCTGCTTGATGACTCCGACCAGGGCGTCGAGCGCGCCGGGAGTCGCCGCGACCGCCTGTTCAGGGTGGGCGAAGCTGAACTGGGGCATCGCCATCGCCTTTACGCCCGCCGCGCGCCCGATCCCCATCCCGAAAAAGCCGCTGGAGCCGGCGATATGCTCGGCCACCTGCCGAGCGCACCAAGCGGCTTCGCCGTCGGCGGATCCCGTCGGCTTGGTCGTCCAGCGGGCGGTAGTGTGCTGCTTCAGCTCCGCGGCGTAGCGCTCGCGGCCCTCCGCAATATCCTTCAACAGCGATGCAAGATCGGCCATGTGTCCCCTCCTGATTCAGCGCCGACTCTGCCGGCCGCGGTAGTGTGAAGGACTGGGTAGGAACGCGCGATGCACGCCACTTGGCGGATCCGGGCTCAGCTGGCATACTAAAGAGACGCGGGCGGAAGTAGCTCAGTGGTAGAGCGCCTCCTTGCCAAGGAGGAGGTCGCGAGTTCGACCCTCGTCTTCCGCTCCAAGTCCGAACGCAGACGCCCGGCCTCACCGGGCGTTTTTCTTTGCTATGCTGGTGCCTGCGCCGAAGTGGCGGAACGGCAGACGCGGCGGTCTCAAAAACCGTTGGGCTTCACGGCCCGTGTGGGTTCGAATCCCACCTTCGGCACCAATCGGCATCCTCGCACCTGGCCCGTCCGTCGAGCTGGGAAGCGCATCGGGCCTTCCGCCAAAGCGCGCGGGGCCCTACGTTACTATGTCGAACCTGTGTTCATCGGCGGCGCGTGGCGTCTGACGCCAAATCTATGCGACCGCACTTTGCGGAGGATCCCCCTGGTCACCCCTGTCAGCATGAAGCAGCTCTTGGAGGCCGGCGTCCACTTCGGCCACCAGACCCGGCGCTGGAACCCGAAGATGCGTCAGTTCATCTTCACCGAGCGCAACGGCATCCACATCATCGACCTCCAGCAGACCGTGACGCGCCTCGACGACGCGATCACCTTCGTCCGCGACACCGTTGCCTCCGGTGGCGAAGTCCTCGTCATCGGCACCAAGAAGCAGGCGCGCGAGACCGTCGAGACCGAGGCGGGCCGCGCCGGCATGCCGTACGTCAATAACCGCTGGCTCGGCGGGACGCTCACCAACTTCCGTACCATTCAGAGCCGCATCCGCCATCTCTCGAACCTTGAGACCTCCGTCGCGCGCGGCGACTTCCTTCGTCTGACCAAGAAGGAACAGCTCGACATCAGCAACGAGATCGATCGCCTCAACCGCTACTTCGGCGGGATCAAGCGGATGGAGCGGCTCCCGGCCGCGGTCTTCATCATCGACACGGTGAAGGAGAACATCGCGGTCGCCGAATGCGCGCGCCTCGGCATCCCGATCGTCTCGCTGGTCGATACGAACTGCGACCCGGACCCCGTGTCCTACCCGATCCCGAGCAACGACGACGCGATCCGCGCGATCAAGCTCATCCTCGGCAAAATCGCCGACGGAGCCGCCGAAGGGCGGGCCATGCGCGAATCCGGCGTCCTCCCGGGGACGACCGTCGATGACTTCGCCAAGGCAGCTGCCGAAGGCCTCGCCACCGGCAGCTTCAGCGCCTCGGCCGAAGAGGGCAGCGCCGCCCCAACCGAAGCGTCCGTCACCGTCATCAGCGCCGACCAGCAGGCGCGTGCACAAGAGGGTTAATTCGTGGCTGAAGTGACCACAGCACTGATCAAGCAACTCCGCGAGGCCACCGGCGCGGGTGTCATGGACGCAAAGCGCGCCCTCGACGCCGCCGGCGGCGACCTCAACAAGGCGAAGGAGATCATCCGCGAGCAGGGCCTCTCCCGCGCGGAGAAGCGCTCGGAGCGTGAAACGCGCCAAGGCAAGGTCGAAAGCTACCTCCACGCCGGAGGCCGCATCGGCGTCCTGGTCGAGCTCAACTGCGAGACCGACTTCGTCGCCAACACCGAGGCGTTTCAGACGCTCGCGCGCAATGTCGCCATGCAGATCGCCGCGATGAACCCGCTCGTCGTCTCGCCGGAAGACCGCACGCCGGAGCATGAAGGCACGGATGTCGAAGTCTGCCTCATCAGCCAGCCTTACATCCGCGATGGCTCCCGGACGATCAACGACCTGATTAAGGACGTGATTTCCAAGACCGGCGAGAACGTCCGGGTGAGCCGGTTCGTGCGATTCGAGCTCGGCCGCTGAGCGAAAGGCAGTCCTCCGTGGCCGTCCCCTACCGGCGAGCACTCGTCAAGCTCAGCGGCGAAGCCCTCATGGGAAGTCGCCCGTTCGGCATTGACGCGCCCACGGTGCGAGGCCTCGCGAATCAGATCGCACGGGCCGTCGAAGAAGGGATCGAAGTTGCCGTCGTCGTTGGCGGCGGCAACTTCTGGCGCGGCGCCACCGTCGCCGAAACCGGCATGGACCGGGCGACCGCCGACTACGCCGGCATGCTTGCGACCGTGATGAACGGCCTCGCGCTCCAAGACGCACTGGAGAAAGCCGGCGTCGTCGTACGCACCCAGACTGCGTTGGCGATGGCCCAAGTAGCGGAGCCCTACATCCGCAGGCGCGCGATGCGCCACCTCGAAAAGCAGCGCGTCGTCATCTTCGCCGCTGGCACCGGCAACCCCTACATGACGACCGACACGGCCGCCGCGCTCCGCGCCATCGAGGTCGAATGCGAAGCGCTGCTGATGGCGAAGAACGGCGTCGATGGCGTCTACGATGCCGACCCCGCGAAGGTACCCACCGCCAAGCGCTTCGACCATCTCAGCCACTTGGACGCCCTGCAGCGACGCCTCCAGGTGATGGACAGCACCGCCCTCAGCCTCTGTATGGAAAACAACCTTTCCATCGTCGTGTTCGATGTCAACGCACCTGACAACATCTATCAAGCGCTCCGCGGTGAACCGGTCGGCACCGTCGTGTCGACTAATGGCGATGGCACTGTCGCCCGCCGCTAACGGGTACACTGTGGAAGGAGGGACCAGCCATGATCGACCCGGATGAAGTGCTCCTGAACGCCGACGACAAGATGGACGGCGCCGTCAAGGCGCTCCAACGCGACCTCGCTGGCGTCCGCACCGGCCGGGCCCATCCCAGCCTCATCGAGTCGCTGCCCGTGGATTACTACGGCGCCACCACGCCGCTCAAGCAACTCGGCAGCATCAACGCCCCGGAACCCCGGCTGCTCACCATCCAGGTGTGGGACCGTGGCGCCGTCAAGGCCATCGAGAAGGCGATCCAGGCCTCGGACCTCGGCCTCAATCCGGCGATCGACGGCCAACTCCTCCGCTTACCCATCCCAGCGCTCACCGAGCAACGCCGCAAGGACATGGTGAAAAGCGTGCACATGAAGTCCGAAGAAGCGCGCGTCGCCTGCCGGAACGTCCGCCGCCATGCGCACGACGAGCTACGCAAAGCACAAAAGGACGGTCAGGTGAGCGAGGACCAGCTTCGCCGCAACGAAGACGACCTGCAAAAGCTCACCGATCGCCACATCGCGACCATCGACGGTGAGTCCAAGAAGAAAGAGGCGGAGCTCCTCGAGGTCTAACGCGTGCAACAGACGGCCCACGTCCAACACTCGGCGGACTACCTCGGCGACGTGATCTCACCGATCTCGGGCGCCCGAGTGCCCCGCCATGTGGCCATCATCATGGACGGAAACGGCCGTTGGGCCACCCAACGCGGCCTCCGCAGGTCGGCTGGCCACCGCGCCGGCACGGAAAACATCCGCCGCGTGATCGAGCGGTTCGCCGACCACGGCGTGAAGTTCCTCACCGTGTATGCGTTCAGCACTGAGAACTGGAATCGGCCCCAACCCGAAGTCCGGGCGCTGATCCGGCTCCTCCAGTACTTCATCCGCCGCGAGCTCGAGAACCTTCACAAGAACAACGTCCGGCTCCAAATGCTCGGGCACATGGAGACCTTGCCCGATTGGCTTCAGAAGCAGATCGCCGACGCGGTCCGCCTGACGGCGGCGAACACCGGGCTCGTACTCAATATCTGCTTCAGCTACGGCGGGCGCGACGACTTGGTGATGGCGATGCGGGCGCTGATCCGCGACGAGCTGAGCCCGGATGCGATCACCGAGGACGCCATCTCAGCACGCCTCTCCACCGCCGGCATGCCCGACCCCGACCTCCTGATCCGCACGGCCGGCGATCAGCGCCTCTCGAACTTCTTGCTGTGGCAGGCCGCCTACGCTGAGCTCTACTTCACCGACGCGTTCTGGCCGGACTTCGGCCGCGAGGATATCGACATCGCACTCGCCGACTACGCCCGCCGCAAGCGCAAGTTCGGCGGACTCCTTCCGGAAGACCTCGAGTCGTTCAAGCAGTGACATCCACCGGGCACGCCCCCTCAAATCTCACGCTCAGACTCTTGACCGCGGCGGCGGGACTCCCAATCGTCGTTGTGGCGGTCTTGGTTGGCGGGCCTCTCTTCGCGTTCGCCGCCGGGACGGTGGCCCTCTTGGCGAGCACGGAGTTCGTCCACGGCTGGCTCATGCCGTCGCGGCCGATCCGCGAAGCAGCCCGGCTCGTAGCCGGGTTCGCGCCCGCCGCGATCATCGTCACCGGCTCGTATTGGAGCGGCACCTATGTCTGGACAGCGATGGTGGTCGCAGCGATCTTCGCCGGCCTGAGCTACCTCCCGGCGGCCCGCGTTGGCCCGCGAAAGCCCTTCCGCGTGCAAGCCGGCGCCCTGATCTACTGCGGCGTGCTGCTGAGCACGCTGGTGCTGACGCGCGGGCTTGAAGACGGCCGCAGTTGGACGCTGATCGGCCTGCTCGCCACGTTCGCGACCGACTCGGGCGCCTATGCGACGGGCCGCGCCATCGGCCGCCACAAGCTCGCGCCAGCGATCAGCCCCAAGAAGACCTGGGAGGGCGCCATCGGCGGTTATGTCGCCGGAGTGGCCGCCGTCCTCGGCCTCAACGCCGCGTTTTCGACCAACGCCTCTACGGCCACGGTTCTCCCGCTGGCGCTCGTCATCCCGGTCGTCTCTCAGGCTGGCGACCTCTTCGAAAGCTGGATGAAGCGCCGCATGGGCGTGAAGGACGCCTCGGGCCTGTTGCCCGGCCACGGCGGCTTCCTCGATAGGCTGGACTCCATCCTGTTCGTGTTCCCCGTGCTCTACCTCTTCGTTCGCTGGCGGGTAGCCTGATGGATGACCAACGCCTTCCCGAAGCGGATTCCACCACCGGCGGCGATGTCGCAGCCGCCGCCGAAGTGCTGACGGGCGGGCAAACCCCGCTCCTTCTCCGCTGGCCAGTCATAACTGGGCTGGCCGTTGGCTTGGCGGCCCTGGTGGTGGCATATATCGTCGCCGCGCGCGCCCTGGGCTTCTCCACCGAAATCGACGCGGAACCGTTCCGCGATTGGGTCGATGGGTTCGGCGTCTGGGGTCCGGTCATCTTTGTCTGCGTCCTCGCCTTTTCCGTCTTGTTCGCGCCGATCCCGAACGCCCCGATTTTCATCGCTGCCGGCCTCGTCTGGGGGGCGATCTTGGGCACGGTCTATTCGGTGGCCGGGCTCCTCCTCGGCTCGGTCATCGCGTTTTGGGTCTCCCGAAAGCTCGGACGGCGGCACTTACCCCGGCTCATCGGCCCCGCGGCCGCTGCACGGCTCGACCGGCTCGCCGAGACGATGGGCGGCAAAGTGATCTTCTGGGCCCGCATGTTGCCCGCTGTGAACTTCGACTGGATTTCGTTCGTCGCGGGAGTCACATCGATCACGTTCCGTGAGTTCATCAGCTGGAGCTTCCTTGGCATGATCCTTCCGACGAGCATCGTCGTCGTCGCAGGCGACGGGCTCGGGCGGGACTTCCGGATCACGATCGCGATGGGCGCCGTTTGGGTGGGCGGCATCGCCCTCAGCGCGCTCGTCTTCTGGTTGCGGCGGCGGCCCTCACGGCCTGCCGGCAGCAGCGCTTGAGACAAGCTCCACTGGCTCGTCGGCCTCGTCGCGGAGATCGCGGACGACGGCGACTTCTTTGCAGTTCGTGAAAAACGGGCAGCGCACACACTCGTTCCAGACCTTCTGCGGAAACTCCATGACGTGCGCCAACCGGAAGCCTTGCTTTTCGAAGAACCCCGGCTTGTACGTCAGCGCGAAGACACGGTCGATCCCGAACGCCTTCGCGTCTTCGATGCACGAGGCGACGATCGCCGCTCCAACGCCCCGCGCCTGGGCATTGGCGCTCACGGCCAACGAACGGACCTCGGCCAAGTCGCGGCCCATGATGTGCAGCGAGCCACACGCGATCACTTCGCCGCCTGCGCGCACGACCTTGAAGTCGCGGATGGCCTCATAGATCTCCGCGACCGGCCGGTGGAGCATCTCTCCCCGGTCGGCCCAATACCCGACAAGCGCTTCAATGGCACCGGCGTCGGCCAACGACGCCGCTTCGACCTGTATCACAGTGGACTCCTCGGCGAACTCAACGGATGGAACGGACGGGCCCGGCCCACCCGCGGGCGGGGGCGACGCGCGCAACGTCGCCCCGGATTCCTCTTCGCCTCAGGTCCCCACACATCTCCCAACCAGTCTACGATACGAAGGGCGCTACACGTGAGCGGCGGGTGGAGGTGGAGATGCAGCTCTCGATCATCGGGCAGGCGGCGTTCGGCGAGGCGGCCTTCCGGCGCCTCAGGGCGGAGCATGACGTGGTCGCCGTGAGCGCTCCCGCCCCGCGTGACGGTGCGCGCCCCGACCCCCTCTGGGCGGCCGCCACCGAGAGCGGCCTCGCGGTCGTCGCGACGGCGGCCCTCAAGGAGCCAGAGGCGCTCGCCTCGTGGAAAGCCGCGGGGGCCGAACTCTGCGTGATGGCCTTCGTCACCGATATCCTCCCACCCGAAGTGCTCACCGCCGCGGCGCGCGGGACCATCCAGTATCACCCAAGCCTCCTGCCGCTCCACCGCGGATCATCCGCGATGAACTGGCCGATCATCTTCGGCAAGAGTGAAACCGGGCTCAGCGTCTTCTGGCCCGACGCGGGCATCGACACAGGCCCGATCTTGCTCCAAAGGCGCTGCGATATTGGCCCGGACGCGACAATGGGCTCGCTCTATTTCGACCAGCTCTTCCCAATGGGCGTCGATGCGCTCTCCGACTCGGTGGCCCAGGTGGCCGCCGGGAAGGCCCCGAGCATCGCCCAACGCCACGACCTTTCGACCTACGAGCCGCCCTGCCGCGAGACCCACGGCCGAATCCCCTGGTATGTGCCCGGACGTGCCGTCTACGACCTGATCCGCGGCTGCAACCCGCAGCCTGGCGCCTGGACGACCTACGACGGTCAAACTCTGAAGCTGTTCGATTGCCGCTTCGCGCCAGAGGGCGAGCCCGGGATGCCGGGCCGCGTGCTCCGGACGACCGACGCCGGGTTCGATGTCCGGCTCAACGGCGGCGTCCTCCGCGTGTTGCGGGTGCAGGCTGCGGGCGGCAGGAAGGTCTCCGCCGCGGAATGGGCAGCGTCCGTCGACCTGAAGCCGGGAAGCCGTTTCCGCTAGCGGTTTGGCCTGAGCGTCTCGGTTGGTGTCGGCGTGGACGTCCGCTGCGGCGGCGTGACGCTGGGCGTCGGCCCTGTTGGCGTGCCCGAAGGCGTCGCCGACGGCGTAGGCGTCAGGTTCTTTCTCACGTTCACCAACACCACAGCCGCGAAGCCTCCGGTGGCGCTCAGCCGGATGGCGTAGACGCCATCTTCCAGCCCTGCCGGGTCGAACGTCCCGAGCGTCCCATTGTCGACCGTCCCCTCGCCCGTCCGGATCGTCGTCCAACTCGATGGCGACGGCCCGCTCCCGAACTCGAGCTGCCACCGGCCCGAAGCGACCGCGCCCGTCACGGCCGTCGGCGCGCTGATGTTGTCACCAACCTTGGGAGACGAGAGCGAGACGGCCGCGAGCCCCGTGCTCCGCCTGGTCGGAGCGAGCGCGATGCCCATCCTCTCCGCCAACGCCGCAACACCTTCGGGCTTAAACGCCGGCAAGCGCGGGAAGAACTTCGTCGTCCGGAATTCGCGTGGCACCTGGTCGCTGACCAGGAGGTTGTTCCGCGAGTCGACTTCAACAGGATCGCAGTCGTAGTACTGCTTGATGTCGGTTCGCACCCATGATGTCATCGTCTGCTCGCAGCCACCGGAACTGCCCCGGTCCGTCGCGGGCGTCTTGAATGCGACCTGGGCGACGTTGTTGGGCCGCACCTCGTTGAAGGTCGCTGGCGCCGTTATCAGCCCGAGCCGCTTCAAATAGCCGTGGTACTCGCCCATCCAGTTCTTGAAGAGCTTCACGGTCGTATTGGCGGCAGCGAAGTTTGCCGATGGCCCGTCTTTCACGAGGTCGTTGTTTGCATTCCCGACCCAGAGGGCTACGCCGGCGTGGCGCGAATACCCAACCATCCACGTTTCGAGCGTGTCCTTCGCGTCCTTCGGGCCTTGCTGCGTGCCAGTCTTCACGCCAGTCGGGATTTGGGCGCCGTCGACAAACGACTCCAAACGGACGTCGTCGTTGCTCGTCCCGCATCCCCAGATGATGAACCGAGACGTACAGTCGCTGATGATCGAGTGCACCAGCCAAACTGAGCCGGGATTCACGACTTGGACACGCTTGAGGTCGTTCTTGGTGTGATGGTCGTAGAGGACGTTGCCATCGCGGTCTTCGACCCGTAAGACAACCACTGGGTCGAGCTCCCGCGTCCCAGGGAGGCGGATGTGGCCGGCCGCGAAGTCTTGCCGCTGGCGCAGTGCCTCATCGTAGCCAAGGCCGGTATCGAGCGCCGTGCTCTTGAGCTCCTTCGGGTCGAAGGTCGCCGCCAAGTGGGGCACCCCCACCATCACGCCCATGTTCGCGAACACCGAGTTTGCATACGCCATGTCGATCGCGCGGATGTTGGCGCCACCGGTCGCGATAGAGGCGCCGTAGGTCACGTCTGGGTGCGAGCGGAAGGTCGGGTCGAAGTTCTGGCCCAAGGTCGTAATCCCAAACTTTTTCGCCGCCTCGATTACGTTATCCACGCCTGCCTCGGCCGCCGCCCGGAACGCGCCGACGTTCTGCGAGCCACCAAGCGCCGCCCGCGCCGAGATCAGCCCCTCGCCGGACTTGCCGTCGTTACGAGGGTTGGTGATCTCCGTGTTCTCCACTTTCAGCGGGCTCGTGTCCCAGAAGGTGTTCATCGGACTCCGGCCGAGCTTGTCGAACCACGTGAAGTAGACAACCGGCTTGAACGACGAACCGGGCTGGTTGATCTCGTTGAGCTGGTCGATATCGCCCTTGACGCGGGCGTCCGTCAAGTTCTCCGGGTCGGCGTTTGGCGCGTACACGATCATCTGGCCGCTCCCCGGGTCGATCGTCGCAATCGCCGCGTTATGACACTCACAGCCCTTGCTTAGGCCATCCGCAACGAACGTCCGGATCATCTCGGTCGCGACCGCGGTCTCCCGGTAATCGAGGGTCGTCGTCACCTTCCAGCCCGCAGAATGGACGCTCGCGTAACAGTCGGTGGCACCCTCGATTTGGGGCAGCAGGCCCGCGTTACACATCCGGATCAGTCGCGGCTCGACCTGATTGTCGATGAATGCCGCCGCCTTAATCGGGTTGGTCCTCGGCCAGATCAAGAGCGGCTCCGCCAGCGCCTCGTCGACTTGCGCACGGGTGGCGCGGCCGTGTTCGATCATCAGCTCGAGCACCGTCTCCTGGCGGGCCCTCGCGCGGCCCCCAACCGCCGTCCGGCCGAACGCGTCCGTGACGCACTTCTCGGCGTCGTCGGTCAGACAGTTCTCGCGCGGATGGTAGAGCGAAGGCGACGACGGGATGCCCGCGAGGAGCGCCGACTCCGCAAGCGTCAGGTCGGCCGCGGTCTTGCGGAAGTAGCCCTGCGCCGCGGCCTCAATCCCGATGTAGCGGTCGGCGTAGGAGATCTGGTTCAGATACCATTCCAGGATCTGGTCCTTGGTGTAGTCCTGTTCCAACTCCAGGGCATAGGCGATCTCCCGGAGTTTCCGGTCCAACGTGCGCTCCGCCTGGACGCAAATGCGGTCGTCACCGGTATTGATGCTCGGACAGATGTACACGTTCTTGATCAGCTGCTGCGTGATCGACGACCCACCCGTACCGGACCCAATCTCACCATCGATGTAGTTCTCTTTGGCGGCGCGGACGAGACCCCGCCAGTTGATGCCCGGGTTCTTGTAGAAGGTGTCGTCCTCTGTCGAAATCGTTGCTTCGACGACCCACGGGGACATCCGGCCAAGGGGCACGGGGTTCAACAGCTGCGCATCGGGGTTGGTCAACGCGCCGAGGAAGACGCCATCGGCGGGCCCGCCGCGGTCGTAAATCTCCGTGAGGCCGGCGTTGACCTGCTTGAGCTTCTGTTCGATCGGCACGTAGTCGTCGGCGTAGTGGCGGTACACGGCGTACACCGCGCCGACCGCCGCCGTGGCGCTGATGATCCCGAGCGTAAAGAGCCCGAGCGCGGCGAACAGCATGATCTTCCCGAACGCCCCGCCGCCCTGGTCATAGCGGGACCGTCGCCGGTCGGCGATGCGCTTCTTGCGGATTGCGTTCACCGCGCCTCCTTGCGTCCGTCGCGCTGGCAGCCACCCACGCTCGCGAGGGTACCACTGTCACACGGTAAGACCACGACAGGGCTGGCCTCGCCGGCGCCCCCCGCGCCGCCGTGTACCGCGAGGCCTTGGTACCCTAACCCGCATGGCCCTCTCACCTGACGATGTCCTCCATATCGCGCGGCTCGCCCGCGTTGGCCTGACCGATGACGAAGTCCCCCGCCTCGCCGGCCAGCTTTCCGCAATCCTCGACCACTTCGCCGCCCTCGCCTCCGTGAATACTGATGGCGTTGAACCGACGGCTCACCCGCTCCCCCTTTCCAACGTTATGCGGGGCGACGAAGTTGCACCGTCGCTGCCGCAGCGGGTCGCCGTCGCGAACGCGCCGCATCAGGAAGAGGGCTACTTCCGCGTCCGGGCGGTGCTCGAATGAACGAACCCTGGCGCTGGACCGCCCACGAAGCCCACGAACGGCTCCGCAACAAAGAGCTCACGGCCGTCGAGCTCACGGAAGCGGTCCTGGCGCGGGTCGCCGCCGTCGAGCCGCGCGTCCATAGCTACGTCACGGTCACCGCTGAGGTGGCGCTGGAACAGGCTCGCGCCGCGGACGCCATGTTCGCCGCCGGCACCGCCACGCCGCTCACGGGCATCCCCGTCGCGGTGAAGGACCTCATCGTGACGAAAGGCGTCCGCACGACCGCCGGGTCGCGCATCCTCGAGGCGTTCGTCCCGCCCTACGA
>JBJXFX010000162.1:0-12502 GCA_046152925.1 Dehalococcoidia bacterium | reverse complement strand
GAGCTGGGCGACCCAGAGGCGTTGGGCGAGCGTGTCGGGCACCGCGCATCCGCGGGACTGCTCGACGCGGAGCCAGGCTTCTTCGGCGGGGACGCCGAGGAGCACGAGGACGGAGGCGGCGATCAGCGGCGAACGCCCGACGCAGGCGAAGCAGTGGGCCACAACGCGTTCGCCCCGCCGCACCCGCCCGGCGAGGGCGCGGAGAGCGGGTAGGGACTCCGCAGCCGGGGTGAGCATGTTGCCGATTGGGAACCGGACGTAGTGGAGGCCGTTGGCGGACGCGTGGTGGCCCTGGTCGAGGAGATGGGTATCGCGAATCTCTTTGTCCTGCAGGGCGGAGACGATGACATCGACGCCCTGGGTGCGGAGCCAGGCCATGTCGCCGGGGAGCCAATCGCCACCGCGCGGCCGCTGGACGACGCCGACGCGTCCGGGGGCGGGCGTTTCGACCCACCAGAGGTCAAGCGCCACGGGCGTTCCTCATGGCACGACCTTGAAGGTGGGCCGATGGGCCGGCCGCATGGGCACGAAATGGCGGCGATCCAGCGTGATCACCGTCTCGATGTCCAGACGTTCCGCCAGCGCGACGATCGATGCATCGGCGGCTCCTAACGGCCAGTCGAGATAGTCCTGCATCAATTCACCCATACGCCGCAAGTCCTCCCTCGTGGGCGCGTGGACCGGGAGCCCGGAGATGGCGCGGATGAACACAACCTCAGCCGATCGGCCACGGCGAGAGCCGATGAGATGACACGCTTCTGCTAACGCCATAGCGGGAACGTGGAACGGCGGGCGCTGCGATCGCAGTGTTTTGACGACGGCGTCGTGTGCGGAGTCGATCCGATCCGCCCAGGCAACGAGACCGCTCGCATCAATGATCGACGGCAAGGGCGGGCCCCCAGGTACTGCGAAGGGCTTCTTCGGCCACGGCGGCGAGGCTGGGCTCGCCTTCGTACAGCCACTCGAACGGCAACGCTTCGCCCTCAGGAGTAACAAGCTCGGGAGGCAGCGACCGATCGAGCGAAGCACAAACGAGCGCCGACGCGGTCACGCCTTGGCGCCGTGCCTCGGCGTCAAGCCTGCGGGCGATTTCGGGGGTGAGCCGGATGAGATGCTCTGGGACATCCACGCCTCTCACCTTAGCGTCACGCCGCGCTCGCCTTCAATCGGCGATGCCGCAGAACGGCCGGCGATGCGCCCGAAGACGGCGCCGCGGATCACCGAGCTCGCGCCCGGGTAGTTGAAATAGAAGATCTCGCCCATCGGCTCGCCAGCGGCGTAGAGGCCTTCCATGACCTTGCCACGTGTGTCGATCACGCGGGCCATCGTGTCGCATTTGAGCCCGCCAAAGGTGAACGTAATCCCGCCGGTCACGGGGATGGCGACGTAGGGCGGCTGGTCGAGCGGGAGCGCCCAGTTGCTCTTCGGCGGCGTGATCCCGGCGGTGCGTTTGCCGTCGAGGCGGTCGAGGTCGTAGTCGCCGGGCTGGATGGCCGCGTTGAAGCCCGTGATGGTCTCGGCGAGGGCGGACTCGGGCACGTCGATCCGGCGGGCGAGGTCCTCCAGCGTTTCGGCGATGATGGGCGGGCCGACCGGACGCCAGGCGCGGGCGAACTCCTCACGCTGGTAGGCCTGCTGGTCGAAGATGCACCAGGCTTCGCCGCCGGCCTGCTCGACGATGTACTTCGAGAACTTCACGTAGGTGTGGTCGCGGAAGTCTTCGCCCTCGTCGAGGAAACGGTGGCCTTGGTGGTCGACGAAGATGCCCATCTGATAGTTGTAGAGCGCCGTGACGCCGCATTCGACGCGGGGCGAACGGGCATCGAGCACGGCCGAGTGATAGTCGCCCCACTGTCCGGCGGGCTGGGCGCCAGCGGCGATCGCCATGTTGAGGCCGTCGCCGGTGTTGTAGCGGCTGCCGCGCAGGATGAGCGAGTCGGCGTAGCGCCCGAGATAGCGCACGCGCATCTCGACGTTCGCCTGGAAGCCGCCGCAGGCGAGGATGACGCCGCCGCGCGCTTCGATGTCGACGACGCCTTCAGGCGAATGGCAACGGACGCCAGCGATGCAGCGGGCGGGGTCGACAAGCAAGTCGACGGCGGCGGTCTCGTAGCTGACGGGGACGCTGAGGCCTTCGAGCCGGCGATGAAGGAGGTCGACGAGGCCTTGGCCGCCGGACTTGGGGCTGCGACGGTAGCCAGCGGTGTGCGGGTAGCCGGGCTCCCATTCGAGGCCCATCGCTTCGAGCCACTCGGCGGTCGCACGGGCGTTGTCGCAGAGCGTGCGGACGAGGTCTGGGTTCGCGCGGCCGCGCGAAATGCGCATCAGGTCGGCGAACATGTCGTCGGCGGTGTAGGTGCGCGGGCTGAACGCGTCGGCTTCGTGGGGAAAGCGCATCTGGGCGTCAGCGAAGCGGGTGTTGCCGCCGCGCTCGGGGCGGGGTGACTTTTCGATGAGCAGCACGCCGGCACCGGCTTCCTGTGCTGAGAGTGCGGCCGAAAGCCCCGCGATGCCGCCACCGACAACGACAACATCGAACCGGTAGGTCTCGCTTGCGCCTGGGGCGCCAAGGGGGGTGGGCATCGCGGGCCGAGTATGCGCAGCCGGGGCGCGGGCGTCCACCATAATCCCCGGCCGTCGTTGCAGTGTTCGTGAACGTTCGGCAAGCATGGCCTTTGGGGGCCTCCCCGTACCCGGCTTCGCGCCGTATTGTCCGCCGCGCGGAGAGCAACCGCCGCCCGGCGTTGGTCCCGCGACCTGCCGCTTTCCGCGCGGCTTCGCGCCGGGCTCGACCCCGAGGCGAGGTTGTCGAGCGTTGGTGCTGTTCCCCCGCGGCGTGCACCAACGCGCGCTCCATGCCTAGAATCGCCAGCCGGCCCAGACCGGGTGCGGAGTGGGGGGAAGGGCTATGGCAACCGTCGTTGTCCCGTCGCCGATGGCGGGCGCCGTCAAAGAGGTGTTGGTCGCGGTGGGGGACGTTGTGACCGAAGGCCAAGAGTTGGTCATCCTCGAATCGATGAAGATGGAGATCCCGGTCGAATCGCCGGCGGCCGGCACAGTGAGGGAAGTCCACGTCGAACCGCCTCAGACAGTGGACGAGGATCAACCGCTCGTCACACTGGGATAGGGACGGACATACACATGGCCGAAGTCGAAGCGAAGCTCGCCGCCCTCGGGATCACGCTCCCGCAGCCTCCGCCGCCGGTCGCGAACTACGTGCGCGCCGTGCGCACCGGCAACCTCGTGTTCCTCGCGGGCCACGGGCCGACAACACCGTTCAAGCCCGGGAAAGTGCCGCGCGACCTCACGGTCGAAGAGGCGTATGCCGCGGCCCGCGGGACCGCGGTGAACCTGCTCGCCTCGCTCAAGGCGGAAATCGGCGACTTGGACCGTGTCTCCCGGATCGTGAAGGTGCTCGGCATGGTGAATTGCACCGAGGAGTTCGGCGACATGCCGCGGGTGATCAACGGCTGTTCGGACCTGTTGGTCGAGCTGTTCGGGGAGCGCGGCAAGCACGCGCGCTCGGCGGTGGGCATGCAGCAGCTGCCGGGGACGGCCGCGGGCAACCTCCCGGTCGAAATCGAGATGATCGTTGAGGTCTCGGACGGCTAGAGGCGGGTTTGCCAGACGCCGAGGAGCTTAGTGACGCCGGCCTCCAACCAGGCGGCGAACTGCTCGCCGCCTGATTACGGGAGACCGGCGTGCCCCACCGCCACGCGAGCGACCTCGACCTTGCCCGTCGGGGCGGCGCCGGGCGCCGGAATGCCCGAGCCAGCGGCGGTGACGCAGAACAGCGTCTTGCCGTCTTCCCCGCCGAGCATCACCGCGAAGCAGGGCAGGCTCGTCTCGACGACGTCCCGGACTTCGCCGCCTTCGGCGATGCGGACGGCTTCCGGGGCGCGCGGGTTCGCAATCCAGACACAGCCCTCCGCGTCGAGACAGATGCCGTCGGGCAGGCGCCCGCCGCAGTCCGCCCAGAGCCGCCGGTTGCTCAGCGACCCATCCGGGGCGATGTCGAAGGCGGTCAGGCGGCGGCCCATCGTCTCGCCGACGATCAGGGTCTTCCCGTCCGGCGTGATCACTGTGCCATTGGGGAAGGCGAGGTCGGCCGCGGCGACGTGGACGGTTCCGTCGGGGTCGACGCGGGCCATCGTGGCAGCCGGCGCTTTGGCGATGATCTCCGGGGTCGCGTTGTGCAGGTCGAAGCCGAAGTTTCCGACGTAGGCGCGGCCCTTGGCGTCGACCACCATGTCGTTGCAGTGGAAGGTCGCGATGGACGAGACGTCGGCGTGCTCGACGAGACGGTCGCCCTCCTGGCGGAGGACTTTCCGGTCGAGCATCGAGACGGTGAGGAGGCGGCCATCGGGCAGCCAGCCAAGCCCCGACGGTTGCGTTGGCACGCGGAACTGGACCTCGACACGCCCATTGGCGTCGACCGTCTTGATCGCGTGGTCGTAGAAATCGGAGAGCCAGAGGCGGCCGTCGTGCCACCGTGGGCCCTCGCCAAATTGGAAGCCTTCAGCGAGCGTCGTCGTCTTCATGGGGGCGCATCCTACGCCGCAGCCCGGGCGGTCGTCAGGGCAAGGTCCAGGACCCTTACTGGAGGGCGCTGGCGGTTCCGGCGATCGTCTTCCTGCCGTCGTCTTTCTCGGTCCAGACGTCGAGGGAGACGCGCGTTCGCGGGCCCTCTGGCCGGCGGTCGCGGATGGCGGCCTTGGGCGTGACCGCTTCGCCGCCCCAGAGGACGTTGATCAGGTTGAGGGACATGCGTCCGCCGGCGATCCAGCCGAGGCCGAAGCGCTGCGTGAGCAACTCGGAGATGAAGGTGGTGCTCAGCGTGCCCTGGACGACGACGTCCGGGAAGCCGAGCTTTACGGCCTCCTCGCGGTCGTTGTGGTAGTTCTTGGCGGGCCCGGAAAAGGCCAAACAGAGCTCGGGGTCGGTCACCTTGCGGGCGCCCGCGAGCAGCTCGAGCGGGGGCGCCTCCTCGACGGGCCGGACGCTCTTCTTGGCGGCGGCGCCTTTATCGACGACCGAACCGGCGACGGCGGCATCGAGCAAGAAGGACTGGTGGCAGCGGCCGCGAGCGACCAGCACGTCGTCGTCGCCGAAGATGCTGAACTCGTTGACGACGACATCGCGATCGCGACGGAGGTAGCGGTCGAGGATCATCCCGTGCGTCCAGAGGCGCGAACCGGTGGGCATCGCGCGGAAGAGCTCCCACTCCTGCTTGATGTGGAGGTTGCCGAAGAGCTTTGGCAGGTACCACGACTTGAGCGGGAAGCGGTATTGCTCGCTGTGGAGGAAGAGCGCCGGGACAACGGGCCCACCCAATGGCGACTCCCCGGTGTACCACGGGTTCGCGTCGCGCGTGGCGGCGATGAACTGCTGGACCGCGCCGGCATCGGCGGTGTACTCGTGGCGGCCGAGGTGCTTCCCGACCCAGCTGTCATCTTCCCAAGCCATCCGAGGACCTCCCGAAAGTGCGGCCCGGCTGGCCGCGACTGGCGCAGACTATACTGGAGCGGTGACGAGCCCCCGCGTCGGCCTGATCTTGGCGAACCGCGCCTACGTGGACCACGACGGCCCCGAAGGCGGCGTGGCCGCGCCCTCTCCGGGCAGCGGCGGGCTCCTGACGACGCTCGGCCCGACGGTCACGCCGTGGGATGGCAGAACGGGCACGATCTGGGTCGGCGCGGGACAGGGCCGCTTCGACCACCTGCACGTCGACCCGAGCGGCTACGAGACGCTCCTGACGCCGGCCGGGCCACTCCGCCACCGCCGGCTGTTCTTCGATGGGCCGACGTGGATGGCCCACTACTCGTCGGTTTCGAACGCGTTCCTTTGGCCGCTCCTTCACCTCGTGTCGGAGCCGCTCCACCTGCGGACGAGCTACTACCCGGCGCCCGCGACGCCCGCGACCGGCAGCTGGGACGCCTATCGCCGCGTGAACCGCGCGTTCGCGCAGGCCGCGCTCGCGGCGCCCGCCAACGACGCCTGTTGGATCCACGACTACCAGCTTGCGCTCGCGCCGGCGATGCTGCGCGAGGCGGGTTTCGGGCGGCTGGTCGGCTTCTTCCTCCATACGCCGTTTCCTGCGCTGGAGCTCGTGCGCGATTTCGACGACCCCGTGGCGCTCGCGTGCATGCGGGAATTCGCCCAAGGGATCCTCGGCGCGCATCTCGCCGGCTTTCAGACGCAGGCCGACCTCGCCCGCTTCGCCCGCTTCTGTGAGAGCTTCGGCGCCGTGGCCGACGGCGAGACGATCACGTTCCGGGGCCACCGGACCGCGGTCGGCGTCTTCCCCGTCGGCGTCGACGCCAACGCGGTGCTCGAAACGGCGGGGAGCGAGGCCCGGCGCGACGACGGCCTCCCGCTCGTCGCCGGGATCGAGCGCTGCGACTTCACGAAGGGCATCCCCGAGCGGCTCGAGGCGGTGGCGCGGGGGCTGCGCGAGCGCCTGCCCTTTCGCTACGAGGGCATCGCCGCGCCGACGCGACGAGGCCTGCCGGCGTACGAACGGCTGCGCGACGTGGTCGACGACGCCGCCTCGGCTTGCCGCGCGGTCGATGCGACGCGGTTCGGCCACGCCTTCGAGGCCCGGCCCTGGAGCGAGGTGGTCGCGATGCAGCGAAACGCTGCCGTCGTCTTCACGTCGTCGCTGAGCGATGGGATGAACCTGGTACCGATGCAGGCCGCGTTGGCCCAGAAGACGCTGCCGCGCGAGCGCCGCGGAGTGCTCATCGCCGGGCGCGACGCGGGCGTCGCCGCGACCTTCCCCGGGGCGGAGCGCGACGGCCTCGTGACGGTCGACCCGCTCGACGGCGAGGCGATGTTCGCGACGCTCCGCGCGGCCGTACTCGGCGAACTCCCCCGGATCAGCGACCGGCTGATCGACGCGATCCTTGCCCGCGACGCAAAAGCGTGGGCGACCGAATTCCTCTCCGCTTTGGAGGCCTATCCATGTTGAACCTCGACGCCATCGAACAGTTCCGGCGGCTGGCCGCGGCCCGCGGCCCGCTCCTCATCGCGACCGACCTGGATGGCACGCTCGCGCCGATCGTGCCGACCGCCTCGGAAGCGCGCGCCCCCGCGTCGACCCTCGCCGTGCTGGACCGGCTGGCGGCCGTCGCGAAGGTGGCGGTGATCACGGGGCGTGACCTAAATACCGCGCGCCGGATGGTGCCGTGCGACGGCGTGATCGTGATCGGGAGCCACGGGCTGGAGCCGAGCTTCGAGAACGACCTCCTGCCCGGCGTCGACCGCGTGCGGCTCAGCGCGGCGCTGGAGTCGATCGAGCAGCGGGTGATTTCGGCGGTGCCGAGCGCCTTCTTGCACGTCGAGCGCAAGGCGATTTCGACGGCGTTTCATTACCGCCAAACGCCCGAGCTCGAGTTTCAGCTGCGCCACGCCTTGCAGGAGCTGCCCACCGACCTGCGGCTGCGCGAGGGCCGGATGGTGCTCGAGGTGTTGCCGGATGCGCAAGGCGGCAAGGACTTGGCGCTGACAGCGCTGGTCCGCCACGTGAAATGCCGTTCGCTGCTGGTGATGGGCGACGACATCACGGACGCGGCGATGTTTCGCGCGGCGTTGGAGATGGCGAAGAACCAGGGGCTGCACATCCTGCTGGCCGGCGTCAGCGGCGGCCCAGAGACACCGGCCGAGATCGCGGAGCTGAGCGACGTCTTGCTGCGGAGCACGGACGAGGCTCGCGAGGCGCTGGAGACGTTAGCTCGCGCTTTGGGAGCTTGAGTGCTCGGGGCCTGCGGAATCAGGTGTCGCTTTGAAGAGATCCGCGGCGGCGAACGCTTCGGCGACCTTGACCCGCCCGCGGATAGGCCGTGCAACCGGCCGCCCGACCACTGCCACACCCATTTGGCCCATTGCGCTCAGGGTGTCGAAACGACTGGCGAAGCGCCAACCGCCGTCGATCGTCCGGCCCGCGGTGAAAACCCAGAGGACTATCTGGCGGTGGCCCTCTCCTTCGGCCTCGTTCCAGGGACAGTTCAGGAACGGCCTCGCACGGCCACCATTGGCATCCTTACCGGTGCGCTCGCCAAAGAGCACCCAGGTGGCCGATAGGCTTGAGCCGTCGGGCGCGAATTGGGCAGAGAAATCGTCCCCGGCCCGAAGGCTGAACTCGATGCCTGGGAACGTCGCCGCGATGTGGTCGCGGAGTGGCCCTTCGAATGGTTCGAGGGTGAGATGCGCGCGTTCGGCCGCACCCACTATCTTCCCGGAAAGTTCAACAACGCCGTTTTCCATTGAGGGCCTCCTGGTGCGACGAGGGATCTAGCCGCCGTGCTCTCGGTCTACGACAAAGGCCTCCACAGGGCCACCGTCCCAGGGCGCCCCCATGTTGCGGACGAGGATCATGCCGCGACCGGCCTTCGCCTTGTCGTCGAGGAGACGCGCTGACTTGGGTGGGTTTGCCGCAGCCTCGGCCATGGGAGGGGTGACCGTGAAGACAGTCACGCGCTCTTCATCCCAAAATACTTGCATGTCAGCCGAGTAGTCCTTGCCGCAAACCCAGTACATGTCGATTTTACGATGGCGTGGTACCTGTCCGATTGTCTCTGAGAACGTGGCCACCTTCCAGTTGCTGCATGGTAACCGAAGTATGACACCGTCGATTGTCGTGTCCTTCTCGGCTACCGTCGTCCCAGTTCCTTTCAGATAGAGTGATGCTTCCAGGGCTTGCAAGAAACCCCACCCGTTAATTTTCTCGAATCGTCTACCAAATGACTTACTTGGGTATCCGAATCCGGCGATCTCTCCCGGATCTAGTTGGTAGTTATCATTTTCATCGTAGAACCAATTCAAGACACGGAAGAACGTTGTGATCTTGTCGTGCGGAAACCAGTCCAGATCCATATGCGAAAGGTCTCCAGAAAATTTCCTTCCGATATCGATCCTTTGGTAACACTCGATCAATTTATCTGGTGGTGACGCTCCAGCTGGCTCCCAATCGGGTTTTTCACTCGCGGCCCCGCTCAGGAACCATCGCAAGTATTTGATCATGGCAAATCGCATCTCGAGGTGGCTGTTCCAGAACTCGCTGTATCTGTGGCAAGCGTCGCCCCGAAAGACGATGGTCGGCATGCTCCCGGGATCACCCATGTTCAGTCCGTCCCCCGTGTGGTCGGGCGGACTATGCGTGCTTCCTAACGTACCCGTCAAGGGCGATCTGTGACGTAGTTCACACAGCGGATGTCGCGGAGGCGACAGCGTAGACGCGGACACGATCGTCGAGGCCTTTGAGGGCGAATAAGCCCCTCGCTTCGAACCTGCCAGAAGGGGTATCGGAGACGGCGGCGCGCGCGGCTTCGGAGACCAGCGTCTCGCTCGCTCCGGCGCTCTGGCAGATGCGGGCGGCGGTCGTCACGTTGACGCCGAAGTAGTCGACCGTGCCCGCCGCATCGCGATAACTCACGGCGTCCCCTAGGTGGATGCCCACGCGGGCGCGAATCGGCCAGCCGCCGAGGGCGGCCATCCCCGCGTGGATGCCACGCGCACACTCCAGGGCCTCGTCGACGGAGGTGAAAGCCGCGAATGTCCCGTCGCCCTCCGTACTCACAAGCTGCCCGCCCGTGCCCTCCGCCAACTGTCGCATTGCGCGGTGATGGTCCGCCAAGAACGCTGCCCAGGCAGCATCCCCGACGGCGGTGTTAATCGGCGTCGAGTCCACAAGGTCACTGAACAAGAAGGCGAGCGGTCCGGCGTGGCCCAACGGCCCGGCTTCGGCGGCCGCCTGAGCGAACGCGAGACGAGGGTCGCGAGCCGGCACGGCGAGCGGGTTGGATCCGAACTCGGCACTGAGCCGCGCGCGCATCGCGCGCACGGTGGCCTCGCTCACGAGGAGCTTCTCGGCGATGGCCGCATCGTCGAGTCCAAGCGCCATCTCGCAGAGGCACTCGAAGCGGAGGTCGTCGTGAGGGGCGCCACCCCGCATCTCAGCCGCAAGCCAAGGAGAGCCGTAACAATGGAAGAAGGCTTCTCCAAGGCCGATTTCCCGGCCGATCGCGAGCGCTTCGCTGCCAACGCTTTCCCCGGACGGGTGGCCCAAGCGCTCCGAGAGCAAGAGCAGCCGCACCAAATCCGGGTAGGCGCCCGAGAGCCGAGCATGCGTGGTCGCTTCCTGGAGCTCGGTCTCGGTGACGTTCCCAATGAGGGCCCGGAGCAGCGCCCGGAGGGCGATGAGCGACATGCCCGGGTTCGGGGCGAACTCGACCCCACGCGCGATCGCCTCCTCGATTAAAGGGAGCACACCGCGGGCGAGGGGCTCGGACCGCGCGGCCACCGCGACCTGCGCACGGATGGCGATAATCCAGAGGTTTCCGTTGTTTAGCGCGGGCAGCCAGTCGAGGCGGGCGCCGAGAATCTCGATCTCCCGAACCGCGACGGCCGGGCCGTCCGTGAGCGCGCAGACTAGAACGCGCAGGTCGGTGGTCATGCGTCGGCCCACGATACGTTCGAGCGCATCGACGGCATCACGCGCTGCGGCCGCCTGGCCCCGTTGCGCACGGCTCCAAGCCAGGCCGGAGTACAACGGAGGGCCAGCCCAGGCAAACTCTGACCGTTGCAATCCCCGGTAGGCGGCGGCAGCGCAACGCTCGACCTCGTCGAACTTGCCAAGGGCAGCGGCGAGGTCGCCTTTCCAGGCGCTGGCGGTGGCCACGATCGCCCAATCGCCGAGGCCGCGAGCGTACTCGGCGGCGGTCTCGGCGGCCGCGAGGGCCTCCTCAACCCGGCCGACTCCACCAAGCGCAACTGGGAGATTCTGCAGACCCCACGCTCGATACCACGGGTCGCCGAGGCCAGCAGCGAGATCCAGGACCTCTCTGTAGCGGATGGCCGCGGTGTGCCAATCGAGCCTCGCCGCCGCCGCTAATCCGAGCGCGAACGTGCTATGGAACACGACGAGCCGATCCTCGGCGGCGTTTCCGAGGTCGAGCGCGCGCTGAGCGACGGATTCCTGCTCGCTGTCTTGAAGACGGTAAAGCAGCTCCGCCCAGATCGGGAGTGTCTTCCTAATGGCTGGGTCTGCTGGCCCGACAGCGGCTTCGAAGTCGCGAAAGAGTCCGAGCACGCGTCGGTCCGGTGGCTGAAACGATGTGTGCGACACCTCGATCCTGATCCGCCCATCGAGGGCAGCGCCCCATCCTTCCGTGTCACCGGCGGCCCGGAAACCCTCTATCGCGCGCTCAAATCGCTCCGCGGCTGTCGCGACATCCATGGCCCGGTAATGAGCGACCCCGGCGAGCCGAAAGAGCTCGGCGCGTTCGCGCACGGGGAGCGAGTCCGCATATCCCTGACACTCCAGCGCGCGCTCCCGGAGCTCCGCGGCGCGGAGCCACGAGAGCCGGGCGAATGCACTATCGGCCCCGCGCCGGAACAGCGGGCCCGAGGCTGGGCTGCGGTCGCCTGCGAGCAAGAGATGGCCGGCCAACTCCATGACGTACTCGTCGCCGTCGCCGTAGGCCGCGAGGAGGCGTTGGGCGATTTGGCCGTGGAGCCGGGGGCGGCGCGAGCTCGTCGCTTGCTCTTGGAGGACGTGACGGATCACCGGATGCGCGAACCGGTAGCTCTCGCCGGTGTCGACGAAGAGGCGCGCGGACACCGCCGCGTCGGCAAGGTCGAGCGCGGCGTCCTCGCTCAGGCCGGCCACGACGGCGAAGTGCTCGACCGTGAGCTCGTCGCCCGAAAGCGCCGCGGCGGTCAGCGCCTGCCGCAGCGCGCCGGGCAGCGCCGCCACACGGTCAGCGATCGCACGCGTCACTTCGCGCGGCAGCGGCAACACTTCGGGGTCGACCGCGCTGGCGAGCCGCCCGTGTTCGCGGGTCAGGGCGCCGCTCGTCTCGAGATGGTCGACAAGCTCCAGCGCGAAGAGGGGGTTGCCGCGGGCCGCCCGCTGCAGCGCCCCGAGCAGGGGTGGCGAGCAGGCGGCCCCAGCGTGCCCGGCAACGAGCTCGTTCAGCTCAAGCTCGTCCATCCCGCCGAGGGCGAGCTCGCTGACGACGGGCTCACGCCGTAGTCGCTCCAGGGTGCGCTGGAGGTGCCCGTCGGGCTCGGGGGGACGCATGATCGCCAAAATGCAGATGCGGGCGGGCTCGCGCTCGGCGGCGTCGGCGATGGCGCGGACGAGGTGGGCGAAGAGGTCGACCGAGGCGGCCTCGGCCCAATGGAGGTCGTCGAGCACGAGCAGCAGGGGGCGGCGGCGTGCGAGCAACAGGGCCGCCCGTCCGAGTGCGAGCGGCAGGCCCGCGCCGGCGCCGGCCTCGGCGTTGCCTGGCGCTTCGGCGGGCAGCCCGGCGATCCGTCGCAAATGCAGGGCGAGGGGGCCGAGCGGCGAGCCGTCGTCGAGCAGCCGGGCGCGTTCGCACTGGGGGACGAAGGCCGAGGCGAAGGCGAGGAAGGGTGTCTGGCCGTCTTCGATGAAGCGCCCGAAGACGGTCTGCATGCCGAGGGCTTCGGCATCGGCTTCGACTTCGCGGGCGAGGCG
>JBJXFX010000158.1:0-38928 GCA_046152925.1 Dehalococcoidia bacterium | reverse complement strand
GCGATGGCGTTCACGCAGGCGAAGGCGTACCGCGGGATCATCGACGAGGTGCTCTTCCCTGGCTCAGGCCGGGACCTGACCGACGAAGCGCTCTACGGCCTCCTCAAGCGCCTCTCGGCGAGCGGCTTCCACCCCTGCGGGACCGCGAAGATGGGCCCGGCGAACGACCCGATGGCGGTGGTGGACCAGTTCGGCCGCTGCCACGCCGTCGAAGGCCTCGTAGTCGCGGACGCCTCAATCATGCCCTTCGTGCCCCGCGCTAACACAAACCTGACCTCGATCATGATCGGCGAGCAGGTCGGCGAATGGCTGCGGCGCGGCGCGACGTACGCAGTCTGAGGGTTCAAGCAGGCAGCTGCCCCAAGACCTCCAGGATCTGTTCGTCCGTCAGCAGGGCGCCGCCCGCGTTCGCGTACACAATCACTTCGACGGACTTCGTGTCGCCGGAGAGCAGGTAGCTCGTCGTGCCGACGGCTGCACCGCTCACCGGCGACTTGGTCAGGCGGAAACGATTGACCGGTGAGGCGAGTTCGGTCGAGCCCGGCCGCGGCGCGAGGTCCCGCACGTAGAAGACCACGCGGAGCTTTGGTGGGTCGTCGCTCCCCTTGCCGCCGATGCGGTCTGTCGCGGCGTAGTCGATGAAGGCGCGGGACGAGTTCTTCCAGAAGGGTGCGTCCGGGTCGGGAGGAAGCGTCCCGACGACGGCCGGGTGGAGTCCCAGCCTCCCGAGGTCGGGCGCGCTTACCGTGAACCGGACCAGGCCGGAGACAGTCGCGAGGTCGCGGGCAAGTTCCGGCTGGCTATCGATCACGTAGAAGTAGCTGCCGGCCTCGTTGAACCCATCGGGCTGGTCGGGGATGGGCTCGGCATCGTGGAGGACAGCGCTACGAGGATGCCCGCACCAACGACGGCGCCAGAAAGGGCCAGCGCACCTGCAATCGTCCCGCTTCCAAGTGCCATGACCCGACTGTACGCGGTCAGGCATGGAGGCGTCAGCCTACCGGTGCGTCCCGCGGACGGCGTTCGCACAGACGCCCGTGAAGATGTTCGCCTCCATCTCCATCGCGTCCGCACTGCGCACCCACTGGATCCGGCTGTCATCGGCGCGGAACCACATCTGCTGTCTGCGCGCGAGCTTGCGCGTCGCCCGTTGCGTGCTTTCCACTGCTTCCGCGAGGCTGATTTCGCCCGCCAAGTGCGCCGCCACCTGTGCGTAGCCGATCGATGACATCGCCGGCACCTCGCGCGGCACCCCGCCGTCGATCAAGGTGCGGACTTCGTCGACGAAGCCCTGCCTGAACATCGCGTCCACGCGCGCATCAATCCGCCGGTCGAGCTCGTCTCGCTCGACCTTCAGTCCGAAGGTGATGAACTGGAAGCCAGGACTCCCCTTCGTTTGCCAGGTCGAAATCGGCGTGCCCGTGTGGAAGTGCACTTCGAGCGCCCGGACGACGCGGCGGATGTTCCGCGCGTCGATCCGCTCGGCCGCGATGGGGTCGACGGCCCGGAGCCGCTCGTGGAGCGCGTCCGGCCCATTGGCTTCAGCGAAGGCGGTGAGCTCGGCGCGGAGCGGCTCGTCGGGCGGCACCTCGGGGACGTTCCAGTCTTCGAGCAGCCCCCAGACGTACTGACCCGTGCCACCGACGAGCCAGGCGAACGAGCCCTTCGCCCAGATCTTCTCGAACGCGGCGAGGGCGTGCTGCTTGAACAATGCGAGGCTGAAGGTCTCGCGCGGGTCGCAGATGTCGTAGAGGTGGTGCGGGATGCGCTTGCGTTCCTCGGCCGTCGGTTTCGCTGTCCCGATGTCCATGCCGCGGTAGATCTGGCGCGAATCGGCGTTGACGATTTCGCCGCCGAGCGTCTGCGCGAGTTGGAGCGCGGCCCCCGACTTGCCGGTGGCCGTGGGGCCGACGATCGCGACGACGAGCCGATTCATGGTTAGGCCTTGCGCGCCGCGGCGATGATCGCCGCGAACTGGTCGGCCTTGAGCGAGGCGCCGCCCACCAGCGCGCCGTCGATATCCGGGAGGCCGAGCAAGCCCGCGGCGTTCTCGGGGTTGACGCTCCCGCCGTACTGGATCCGGATGTCTTCCGCCACGGCGCCGCCCGCCGCCCTGAGTTGGGCCCGTACGAACGCGCAGGTCTCCTGGGCGACCTCCGGCGTGGCGACTTCGCCCGTACCGATCGCCCAGACGGGTTCATACGCGACGGTCACCCGCGGCGTCAGCACGATCCCGGCGAGCCCCTCCCGGATCTGGCGCGCGAGCACGGCTTCCGTCTCGCCCGCCCGGCGCTCGGCCAACGTCTCGCCGACGCACAGGATCGCGTCGAGCGGCGAGGCGAGTACGGCGGCGAGCTTCTTGTTCACCCACGCGTCGGTGTCGCCGAAGAACTGACGCCGCTCGCTGTGGCCGATGATCACGTAGCGGCAGTAGTCCGACAGCATCGCCGTGCTGACCTCGCCCGTGAAAGCGCCCTTCGCCTCCCAATACACGTCTTGCGCGCCGAGGCCCACGCTGGAACCGGCCAGCGCTGCCTTCACCGGCGCGAGGTAGGGGAAGGGCACGCAGACGGCGACATCGCAGGCGGCCCCGCCCGCCGCGGCCGCCACGCCCGTTGCCAGGGCGAGGGCCTCCGCCTCGGTCGTGTTCATCTTCCAATTGCCAGCAACGAACGGCCTGCGCATCGGCTTACCTCGACTTCCGTCTGGGCTTGAGGCTCGGGGCGGCGCTTGCGGTGGCCGGCGCGCCCCCTTTCCCCGCGAATCGGTCCGCGAGCTTCTGCGGGTTCTTGATGGAGAGGACGAGCGTCGACGCCTTCGCCGGCAGGATCTTCGGGATCACCCAGACGCGGATCGGCTTCCTGAACTTGAGCTCGGCGCATTCGCCGAACGCGGTGGTCAGCGCCACGGTCCCGCGGAAGTTGGTGCGCACGCCGAGCCCGCCGACCAGCGGGAAGCGGACGACTCGCGCCGACACGATGTCGCGGTTATCAACCACGGTGTCGACGAAGCCCGCGAACCGGATTCGCGTCCGCTCGTCGGAAATGGCGACGTACGAGGTGGGCGTCTTCAGGGCCATGGTGAACAGCCAGAAGAACGCGAGCCCGAGGATGCCGGCGACCGGCAGCATCCACCAGTCGCCGTCGTCCACCATCGCGTTGACCGCGAACACGCAGCCGATCCCGAGGCAAAGCGCTGCGATGGCGAGGAGCGCCTGGAAGACACGCATGCGTCGAAACACGAAAAGCATGGGCTAAACGTCCATCAGGGCCGCGACGCCCGGCAAGACGCGGCCTTCAAGCATCTCCAAGGAGGCGCCGCCCCCCGTGGAGACGTGGGTGATCTGCTCGGCGACCCCCGCTTCGGCGACCAATTGGGCGGTTTCGCCCCCGCCTACCACGGTGGTCGCATGCAGCGAAGCGATGGTCCGCGCCAGCGCGAACGAACCGCGGGCGAACGGCGCCATCTCGAATACCCCCATCGGCCCGTTCCAAACGACGGCCTTCATGGTGCGCAGCGCCTCCCCGTAGGCGCCCACGGTCTGCGGTCCGATGTCCAGGATCATGCTTCCTTCCGGCACGGCGTCGGCCGCCGTGACTTCGATCCGCCCGTCCACCCCGAACCGGTCGCTGCAGACGACATCCGTCGGCAACAGGACCCGGACGCCGCGGGCCTCGGCCGAGGCCATGATCGAGCGCGCGACCTCGAGCTGTTCGTCTTCGACCAGTGATGCCTGGACATCGACGCCCTTCGCTTTGAGGAACGTGTTCGCCATGCCTCCGCCGACCAGCAGAAGGTCGACTTTTGGCAGGAGATGGTTGATCGCCGCGATCTTCGAACTCACCTTCGCCCCACCGACGACCGCCGCGAACGGCTTGGGCGGGTTGGCGACAAGCGCGCTCAGATAGCGGACCTCTTTTTCCATCAGCAGGCCCGCGACGGCCGGCAAGATACGCGCGACGCCTTCGGTCGACGCGTGTGCGCGGTGGGCGGCGCCGAATGCGTCGTTCACGTAGATCTCCGCGAGCGATGCGAGCTGCGCGGCGAAACCGGCGTCGTTCGCCTCCTCTTCCTTGTGGAAGCGGAGGTTCTCCAGCAGGACGACGGCGCTCGCAGGGGTCTTCGCCACGGCGGCGGCCGTTTCAGCCCCGACGCAGTCCGGCGCGAGCGTCACCTCACGTTCGAGCAGGTTGCCCAGCCGTCCGGCCACGGGAGCAAGCGAGAGCGATTCGTCTCGCCCCTTCGGCCGCCCGAGGTGGGAACAGACAATCACTTTGGCGCCGTGGTCCAGGAGGTACTGGATGGTCGGAAGGCTCTCACGGATGCGCGTGTCGTCGGCGACGGCCCCGTCCGCCAGCGGGACGTTGAGGTCCGCACGGACGAGGACGCGTTTTCCGGCAACGTCGATGTCGCGGACCGTCTTCTTGCCGATCGATGATTCGCTCAAGGTGCGACCTCCGCCCCGATTCCCCGGCGCTCGATATCCATCACCTTCGCGACGCGGCGCGCGTGGCGGCCGCCTTCCCACTCGTAGGTGAGGAACGCCGTAAGGATTTCCTCGGCGATTGCGGTCCCGATTTCCAGGGCCCCCAAGGCGAGGACGTTGGCGTCGACGTGTTGGCGGGCGCGCATCGCACCCCAGGAGGTGTGGCAGAGCGCGCAGCGGATTCCCGGCACCTTGTTCGCCGAAATACTGATGCCCACGCCGTTGCTACAGATGACGACGCCCCGTTCGGCCCGCCCTTCGACCACCGCGCGCGCGACCGCCTCGCCGAAGTCCGGGTAGTCGACGCTCTCGCTCGTGCAGGTGCCAAGGTCGAGGATCGTGTGTCCAAGGCGGTCCGCGACCGAGGCAAGGTGGGCCTTGAGCTGGTATCCGGCGTGGTCGGCGCCGAATGCGAGGATCATACGGGGCTCCGCAAGGGGATTGATGCCAGTATCCCCGACGGACGTGCCGGGATCCATGCGTGAGGCCGCCTTGGGCCGCCGAAAGGCGATTGCCCTGTTAGGGAGACATAAACACCCCTCTCCCGCGAAGTCGGGAGACGGGTACTTCGCTGGGGTGAGGGCCCGCGCGTCGCATCGCACTCAGCCGCCACGTTAGGCGCCGCTCGGTGCACTGAGCACGCCCGTTCAAATATCGATCCTCGCTCCATGCGTGATGCCACCCCTGCCGGTTTGCGCACAAACTTGGCCGTCCGGCCCTATAATCAACGGCTGTTACCCCTTCCGGCGCCGTCGGCAAGGGCCCGATTTCCCGAGACACAAAGGAGTCCACGCCATGACCCTGTTGACCCGCTTCCTCCGCCCGGCCAAGGCCGCCTCTGCCCACTGCGATGGCCCCTGCGGCGTCTATGACCCCGCCGCCGCCCGCATCGCCGCCGAAGCCGTCCTCTCCATGGAGAAGAAGCTCGCCGCCCTCGGCGACGGGCAGGACCTCGCGTCCCAGAACACGCGCGTCCGCTTCATCGCTATCAAGGAGCAGCAGGCCGAGCTCTGCAAGAAAGAGCTCGACATCCTTTGGCACGACTACTTCAAGCCGGACCACCTGGCTGCCGTGCCCGACCTCCACGACATGTTCTGGCAGGCCGCCAAACTCTGCTCGAAGAACAAGACCGAGTCGAACCCCGACAACGGCGAGGCTTTGCTCGGCGCGATTGAGAAGATCCACAACGCCTACTGGAAGACGAAGAACCGCGAAGTCGCGTTCTATCGCGCGGGCTAGGCTTGCCCATTCCGGACCAACAGAAAGGCGGCCCGCGCCAGTGGGCCGCCTTTTTCGTGCCCGTAGCCCTCGGCGGGCTGGCAGCCCTTTGGCTTCGGCGCTATCAGCGGTACTCCGTTTCCGGCCGCTCGATGATGCCCGCCTTGGAGGACGGTGACTGGACAGTCGTGGACACCCGCGTCTATCGCCGCCGCCTCCCACGCGCTGGAGAGATCGTCGTCTGCACCGACCCCCGCGAGCTTGGCCGCGAGCTCATCAAGCGCGTCATCCGCGTCGAAGCTGAAGGGCTGTGGGTCGAAGGCGACAACACCGATGAGAGCACGGATAGCCGGGTCTTTGGCGTTGTCCCGCTGCGCCTCGTCGCTGGGCGGGTGGTGGCGCGCTATTGGCCGCGCCCTGCGTGCTTGGCTGCGATGTCCGCGAGCACGACCGCGTCCGTCGGGAAGGCGAGCGGCGGTGGCGCCGCCGGGTCGACGTAACGCAGGTCATCGAGCTCGCCGTCCTTCGGGTGCAGTTCGCCGCCGAGGATTGACCCTTCGAACCAGATGCCCACCGTGAGCTGGGCGGCGTTGTGGAAGTTCGAATGCACCGCTTCGACCTCGCCCGCGCGGACGACGAGCCCGGTCTCTTCCTCGAACTCGCGTTCCGCGCAGGCTCGCACCTCTTCGCCCCATTCGACGTAGCCGCAGGGGATGCACCAAAGCCCGGCATAAGCGCCCTTCGCCCGCCTTCCGAGAAGCACTCGCCCGTGCGCATCCCGCACAATCACCGCGACCCCGACCGCCGGGTTGCGGTAGCGGACGTGGCCGCAGGCGGGGCAGCGCGGCGCGCGCGCCCCTTCGGGGTCGAACGCCCGCGGCCCGCCGCAATGGACGCAGAAGCGGCCGCCGCCGTCATCGGGCGAGGGTGGTGTGGCCGGCGTCGCAGGTGTAACAGGCGGAGCAGGTGTAACAGGCGGAGCAGGTGTAACAGGCGGAGCAGGTGTAACAGGCGGAGCAGGTGTAACCGTCATGGTTGCGGAAGATCGCCGCTTTCACGGAGCTTACAGAGTGCCACCAGGTCGGCCGCGACCTTGCCGATCGCAATCGCCACACCCGCATTCGCCGGCCGGTCGCCCGGGCCCCAATGCTGGCCCGACCGCGAAACGACCACGTCCGGGATCGCTGTCACCGCGCGGATGTGCCGCAGCACCTTCACGGTCTCGGCGGCGCCGGGCTCGGCGTCGCCAGCAGCGATGCCGATCATCGCGACCGGCTTCCCGCCGACGTGCGGTTCATCCAAGAAGTCGAGCGCGTTCTTCAGGCCGCCCGGCAACGACCCATGGAACGACGGCGTCGCGATGATCAACCCGTCGGCGGCCGAACACGCCGCCCGCCACGCGGCGACCGCGGCGGGGTATTGGTCCTCCTCGCGCCCATCGAACAGCGGCAGGGAGGCGATTTCGAACGCCTCGCAGATGGCGCCCTCCGCTGTCAGTGCGGCCAGCGCAAAGCGAAGCGCGCGGTCGGCCGTGCTGCCAGCGCGAAGACTACCGTTGACGCCGAGGACGCGGAATGCCATCGCCGGAGGGTACGCGGCGGCCAGCAAACACGCGATGGACCGCGCCAGGTGTACGCTCGGGTGGTGACTCGCCCGCCCAAATTAGTCGTCCTCGGGAGCTGCACCGTCGACCTCGTCCTCCAAATGCCCCGCCTCCCGCTCGCGGGCGAGACGCTGTTCGCCGATCGGTCGGGGATCTTTCCGGGCGGCAAGGGGCTCAACGCGGCAGTCGCCGCCAGCAGGCTCGGGGCGACGTCCGCCGTGATCGGACGGGTCGGCGATGACGCGCTCGGCGCCCTGCTGCGCGAGACATTGCGGGCCGAGGGTGTCAATGACGCCGACGTGACCGTCGACACCCGGACGCCGTCGGGCGTTGCGGTGCCGGT
This sequence comes from Dehalococcoidia bacterium, assembly GCA_046152925.1. Classification (GTDB taxonomy): domain Bacteria; phylum Chloroflexota; class Dehalococcoidia; order Tepidiformales; family Tepidiformaceae; genus CAMAUF01. The sequence continues at coordinate 31,278 of JBJXFX010000158.1, read as the reverse complement.
CGTGCTTCCTGGCGGTGGCAACAGCATCCTTGCCGCGCCCGGCGCCAACCTCACGCTCGGCGTCGATCAGGCGGAGGCGTCGCGCGGCCTGATCGCGGAGGCCGATGTCCTCGTCGCCCAGTTCGAAACGCCAATGACGGCGGTGGTCGTCGCGGCCGCCATCGCTCGTGCCGCGGGCACGCGATTTCTCTTGAACCCGGCCCCGGCCCAACCGTTGCCGCCCGAGCTTTGGCCGTTGGTCGATGTCCTCGTCGTCAACGAGGTCGAAGCGGCGATGCTCGCCCCCAGTGCACGGGACCCGCTGGGCCAGGCCATGGCGCTCGCTGCGAACGGGCCGCGCCTGGTCGCCGTGACGCTTGGCCCCGATGGCGTTGTTTGGGCCGGCGACGACGGCAACGGCGCCTCCGCGGCCTTGCCTGTCACGGCGGTCGACACCGTGGGCGCTGGCGACGCCTTTTGCGCGGCGCTTGCCGTTGGGCTCGCCGAAGGACGGGCCACGGCGGACGCCGTCCGCTTCGCGAGCGTGGTCGCTGGGCTCTCGGTCACCAAAGTGGGCGCGGCCCCGTCCTATCCATCCCGGCGTGAGGTACATGACGCACTCGCAGCCTGGACACCCTGACGGAACCTTTCTCGCCTCATTGTCGTCCGTAGCCCATGATGACGGCGGCGCTCAACCGGATTCCCGCGCTTCGGAGTGAGGCCATGGCCGACGCGCAACAGCGCTTCTGTCCGCTCTGCGACCGCTCGTTCATCCCTGGCGAAGCCGTGCTCCGCTGTGCCGGCTGCCAGGTCATGCTGCATCCCGCCTGCTGGGTCCGGAACGACGGCTGCACCACGGAGGGCGACCACCGGCGCATCCCCGAGGCGATCGCCTACACCCGGGCGCGGATCGTCCTCTTCCCCAGCGGCGCAGAGACCCCACTGTCTCCTCCACAAACCCGGACGCCTCGAGTCTACGTGCCACCCGACCTCGGCGAGCCGCTGATCGGCGCCGACTTGGCGGAACTGACGCGGGCGCAACAGCCCATCCAGTCGGATTACCGCCCGAGCCCGCCGAAGCGCTATGCCCCGCCCCCCGATGGCCCCGAGGCGGTGAAGAAGACGCTTCCGAAGATTTACGGACGCAGAAAGTTCATGGCCTATTGGTACGTGCCCGCAGCCGTGGCGGTCGCCATCGTGGTCGCGACCACAGTAATCTTCGTCGCCGATTGGCTGTTTGGCGGCGGCGATCCCGCCCGCGAGGCGGCCGACGCCGGAGTGACCGTTTCGCCGCTCGTGGACACGCCGACCGCGGGCCCGAGCCCGACCCTCGCGCCCTCCCAAACGCCGACCGTCACGCCGACCCTCGCCCCGGGGACGCCCACCGCGGCGGTGACCGGCAAGTTCAAAGCGGGCGACCGCGTGGTGGTTGCCGGGACCGGCGATTGCCTCCGCGTGCGGCAGGGGCCAGGTTTGGATCAGCCCCCGGTCGACTGCATCGCCGACGGGACCGCCGTGGTCATCCAGACGGGTCCACAACAGAGCGACGGCCTCCGCTGGTGGCGCGTCCAAACACCAGCGGGGGACGGATGGGCTGCAGAAGACTATCTCAGCGCGCCCTAGCGGCGCTGCTCCCGCTGCTCGTCATCGCTGCCTTCGGCTGCTCGCCCGGCGGCGGCGCCGCGCCCCCGACCCCCACGCCGGAGCTGGTCGCCACGGCGACCCCCACGCCGACCGAGTCCCCGACCGCCACTCCGACGGCGACGCAAACCCCGGACATCCTCCCCGCCAGGCCCAACTCGGCCTTAAAGGCGCAGGTCCGGATGGACGCGTACCTGCGCGCGGGCGGCACGCCCTGCACGTCATCGTTCAAGCAAAAGTGGGGAGTCCTCGCCTGCTACACGGCGGACTTCGACGGCGACCGCAAAGACGACACCGCCGCGCTGATCACGCTGGAGCGCGGCGAGAACCCGTCGCCGGGCCTCCTGGTCGTCGTCCGTCCAGGCGCGCCGAGCATCGTCCTCCCCGACGCGGCGCAGATCGACGCGGGCAAGATTGGCCGTGAGTTCGTCTCCGTCGCCGACCGCAACGGTGACGGCCGGCCGGACATCCTCTACTTGACGACGGTCTGCGGCGCGACGAACTGCGCCAGTCAAACCGAAATCCAGTCCTGGGATGGCACGGCCTGGCGCGACCTTGTCGTCCCCGGCGCAGCGCTCGATAACGTCGACTCCGCGAAGGTCGCGGGCAGCGGGACGGCCTCGGCGATCACGGTGCACACCGGCGCCCTCACGTCGGCTGGTGCAGGTCCGACGCGCCCAGCGACGGTGACCTTTACCTACCAAGAAGGGGCCTATCGTGCGACGAACATCGCCCCGGACGCGCCCGTCTTTCTCATCCACGCCATCCTCGACGCGGACAAGCTGTTCGAGGCGGGCAAGTTCGACGCTGCACAGGCGGCGTACAAGGCGGCGGTCGCCGACTCCCGGCTGAAGGACTGGCAAGCGGAGTCGGGGAAAGCGCCGGGCCGCCCGGCGCTGGTGGGCTATGCGCTCTTCCGGGTGTCGCTAGCGGCGGCGGCGGCCGGCGCGCCCCAGCCCGAAGCCCGGGCCGCGTTCGACGCCGTCTTCACTGGGAGCACAGACCCGCTCTTTCACAACGTCGTCGAAACCTTCCGGCGTGGGTACTTGGAGAGCAACGGCGGCGTCCGCGCCGGCTGTACCGAAGTGACGCGCTATCTCCTCCAGCCTGACGTCACACCCTTCCTCCGAGAGGCCTTCGACTATGGCTTCGCCAACCCGCGGCGCACGGCGACGGACATCTGCCCGCTGTAGTTAGGCCAGCGCCCGCCGCAGGTTCGCCATCTCGATCGCCGTACGCGCCGCTTCCTCGCCCTTGTGTCCCTCAGTGCCGCCCGTGCGCGCCAGCGCTTGGTCGACGTTCTCCGTCGTCAGCACGCCGAAGACAATCGGCACGCCCGTTGCCAAAGAGACGCTGCCGATGCCCGTCGCGGCCCCGCCCGCGACGTATTCGAAGTGCGCCGTTTCGCCGCGGATCACGCAGCCGATGCAGATCACGGCGTCGAACTTCCCGGATTCGGCCGCCCACTTCGCGGCGAGCGGCACTTCGAAGCTCCCCGGTACCCAGGCGACGGTGAGGTCGCCCTCCGTGACGCCGCACTCGCGGAGCGTCGAACGCGCCCCCTCCAGCAGTTTCGCGGTGACGAAGCTGTTCCACCGGGCGACGATGACGGCGACGCGGAGCCCCGCGCCCGAGGCTGACCCTTCGATTTCAGGCACGTCCGGCCTCCCTATTTGCCAATGATGATGCGGTCGAGGTCGTCCAGCAGGTGCCCCATCCGCTTCTTTTTCGCGTCGAGATAGCGGACGTTGTGCTGGTTTGGCTCAGTCACAATCGGCACGCGCTCCTCGACTTCGAGGCCGTAGGCTTCGAGGCCAGCGCGCTTCGCCGGGTTGTTCGTGATCAGCCGCATCTTCTTGACCCCGATATCGACCAAGATCTGCATGCCGATACCGTAGTCGCGGCGGTCGGCGGGGAAGCCGAGGGCGAGGTTCGCGTCGACCGTGTCGAGCCCATCGTCTTGTAGCTGGTAGGCCCGAAGCTTGTTGTGGAGGCCGATGCCGCGGCCTTCCTGGCGCATGTACAGGAAGACGCCGCCCTGTTCGGCGATCATCTTCATCGCGCGGTCCTTCTGTTCACCACAATCGCAGCGCATCGAGCCGAACACGTCGCCGGTCACGCACTGGTCATGCACCCGCACGAGGACCGGCTTCGACGGGTCGATCTCGCCCATCACGAGCGCGACGTGCTCATCAGGATGTCCAACGGCCTTGTACGCGAGGATCCGCCAGTCGCCCTCGGGCGTCGGCAGCTTCGTTTCGACCACGCGCTGGACGAGGCGCTCGTTGCGGAGGCGGTACTTGATCATCTCGTGGACGGTCACGATTTTCAGCCCGTGGCGGCGGGCGAAGCGCTTCAGGTCCGGCATCCGGGCCATTTCGCCGTCCATCTTCATGATCTCGCAGAGGACGCCTGCTGGGTACAGCCCCGCCATTTTGGCGAGGTCGACGCTGGCTTCGGTCTGTCCTGCGCGGACGAGCACGCCGCCATCCCGCGCGCGCAGCGGGAACATGTGGCCGGGCCGGACCAGGTCGTACGACTTGCTCGCCGGGTCGATCAGGACTTGGACGGTGCGAGATCGGTCGCCCGCGCTTATCCCGGTGGTCACTCCCGTGCGGGCCTCGACACTGACCGTGAAGGGCGTCCCGAAGTGCGACGTGTTCGAATCGCCGCCGACCATCATCGGCAACTCGAGTTCGGCGACGCGCCCCTCGGTCAACGACGCGCAGATCAGGCCGCGGCCGTATTTGGCCATGAAGTTGATCGCCTCGGGCGTGACGAATTGGGCGGCCATCACCAGGTCGCCCTCGTTTTCGCGGTCCTCGTCGTCGGTGATAACCACGAAGCGGCCCTTGCGGAACTCCTCGATCGCCTCGGGGACCGAAACAACCACGGAATCGAGTTCACTCACGAGGCGCCTCCTGGGGCGGTCAGTCCGCGGTCCGCGAGCAACTGGTCGACGTAACGCGCGAGGATGTCGGTTTCGAGGTTGATCCCGTCGCCCGGTTTCCTGGCCAACAGGTTCGTGTGTTCCTGCGTGTACTGCACGATCGAGACCGAAAAGCTCTCGTGGTCCTTCGCGACGATCGTCAGGCTGATGCCGTCGACGCAGATCGGCCCCTTCACGACCATGTAGCGAAGGAACTCGGGCGTCGTCCGGTATCGGACGATGATCGCATCGCCTTCCGGGGTGAACGAATCGAGCGTACAGACGCTTTCGACCACCCCGCGGACGATGTGGCCACTGAGCCGGTCAGTCGGCCGGCAGCTCCGCTCAAGATTCACCAGGTCGCCAGCTTTGAGGTCGCCGAGATTGGACCGCCGGTAGGTCTCGGGCATCAGGTTGGCGAAGAAGGCGTCGCCGGTTATCTCAGCGACCGTGAGGTCAACGCCATTGATGGCGATTGAGTCGCCGAGCTTGGCGTCGGTCAGGATGAATGGAGCGCGGATGCGGAGGGCGCCCGCGCCGGCTTCGACGACGCGCCCCACCTCTTCGACGATCCCTGTGAACACGGTGCACCCCTTCAATGCGCAGTGCGCAGATAGGACGCTTCCGGGCTCGTGGGGGAATGCAGCGGCGCGTAGGCAGCGGCCCGGCACATCGCCGGAGACGCTGACGCGTCCTGTCCTCTCCCATCCGGACTCTAACCGTCGGCCCCGGAATTTCACCGGGTCAGTCCGCCGAAGCGGAGTCGCGGGCTTTACCGCCGGTGGGGAGTTTCACCCCGCCCCGAGAACATCACGCGTATCGTTAGCGTTGTGCTAACGGTTGTCAAGATCTCCGGTCCTGCGACAGCCGTTCTCTCCGCCGACCGCGTAATCGGCTGAGCCATCGGCGCCCCGGGTGGACTTCTACCTAAGACACAGAAGTCGTAGGTTGCCGTTCGTACAAGATGGGGGTGCCGCATGTCGGAGGATGGGTCGGCCTCGAACGACCGTTGGACATTCCTCACGAACCACGCGCACGTGCTGCTTTGTATTGCCCGCGACCCCGAGGTACGGCTCCGCGACGTGGCGGTGCGCGTCGGGATAACGGAGCGCGCCACCCAGCGGATCGTCGCCGACCTCGTCCACGAGGGGTATCTTAGCCGGGACCGCGTCGGTCGCCGGAATCAGTACCAGGTCCATCCTGAGCTTCCGCTTCGACACCCAATCGAGAAGGGAAGCGAGATTGCGGCCCTCCTCGCGCTTGTTGACGGAGACCCGAACACCTAAATGGGGGCTGTCGCAATGACCGGTCCGATCCAGGTGGGCATCGTCATGGGGAGCGATTCGGACTTCCCGCTGATGAAGCAGGCGGCCGATGCACTGGCTGAGTTCGGCGTGGGCTGTGAAGTCCGCGTCCTCTCCGCGCATCGATCGCCGGATGCGACGATCGAGTACGCGCGCTCGGCCGCGTCGCGTGGGCTGCGGGTCATGATCGCTGGGGCCGGCGGCGCCGCCCACCTGCCCGGCGTCGTTGCGGCGGTGACGCCACTCCCCGTGATCGGCGTCCCGGTGCCCTTGCAGCACACCGCCGGCCTCGACTCGTTGCTTTCGATCGCGCAAATGCCGGCGGGCATCCCGGTCGCGACGATGGCGATCGGTGGGGCCAGGAATGCGGGCCTCCTGGCCGTGCGGATCCTTGCCGTCAGCGATGACGATCTCCGTCGGAAGGTCGTGGAGTTCCAGGCGAAGCTGGCCGCAGGAGTCCTGGAGAAGGATGCGGCCGTCCAGAAACTGTGGGCCGACGGATAGCCTGTTCACCGGACAGCTCCCGAACGGCAACTCGCCCTCTCCGCTACCTCCACTGGACAAGCTGGCCCACACCACGCTGCTTGGAGGCGCCTGATGCCGTCGACATTGGTCCAAGTCCCTCGCACCCGCACACCGCTCACCGAAGCCGGTCAACGTCAGGCCGAGCTCGCGATGCTTCGTCAATACCGGTCACGCCTTGCGCGGGAAATCGCGGAGATCGACCGCGAGTTGGAGTCCCTCGCGGATTAGCCCTGCACCTCGATGACCTCTGCCGCCGCTCGCCGGAGCCGGTCGAGCACGGCCCGGCCGAGCCCGCCGTCCGCGAAGTACACGGCGAGAATGCGGTTTGCGCCGCAGCCTTCGAGGGCACGTAGCGCGGCGTAGAGGCGCTGGGCATGCACCGCGGGGGCGTCCTCGGGCCCGAGTCGCTCAACGGCGACCACGCCCCTGATTGCGTCCGAGGCCGAGTCCGGCGCGCAAAGGGCGAGCCCATCGCTCGGCGGAGCAGCGGCGACGTATTCGGCCGCGGCCACCGCGAGCCTCCCCGGGCCCGTGATCAACGTGAGGGGGATGCCCGGGGCATAGTGCCGCGAGAGTGTCCCAGGGCTCGCCGACGCCTGTGTCCCCGAGGCCTCGACCACGGTCGCATCAGCGTCGAGCAGCGCGACGGCCGCCGCCAGCTCCTCCGCAGAGACGCCGCCGGGCCGCAGGATCCGCACCTCGTTCCCCTCCACCGCAACGACTGTCGACTCGATCCCGACGGTCACCGGGCCGCCGTCGAGGACGAGGTCGATCGCCCCGTCGAGGTCGTCGAGCACATGCTTTGCAGCAGTCGGGCTTGTGTGCATGAACCGGTTCGCGCTGGGCGCGGCGATGGGGACGCCCGCTGCTTGTATCAGCGCCAACGCCACCGGGTGGCTCGGCATTCGGACCGCGACCGTCTCCCGTCCGCCGCCCACCGCCTCAGCCAGGCCCGCGTGGCGGCGGGCGATGACCGTCAGGGGGCCGGGCCAGAACGTCTCGGCCAACGCCCGTGTCAGGGGCGAGACGCCGGTGGCGACTCTTTCGAGTTCTTGGATCGTGGCGATGTGCACGATGAGCGGATCGTCGCGGTCGCGGCCCTTCGCGACGTAGATCTGCTCGACGGCCGCGGGGCTCGTGGCGTCGGCCCCGAGCCCATACACGGTTTCGGTCGGGAAGGCGACGAGGCCGCCGCGCCGGACCACGGCTGCTGCGCGCGCGATGACAGACGCATCCGGGTGGTCGGGGTCGATGGGCCACACCGAGGTTTGCAAACGGTTAGCCTCCGATCCCGAGGACCGTCCGGACGCGGCCGAGCGCCGACTCCAGCTCTGGAAGCCGCATCCATCGCGCCATGCCCCCGTAGAAGCAGATGCCGGCGATCCCCCCGAGTAGCGCCTGGGCGGCATCGTCGACCCGTGAATCGCTCTCGAAGGTGAGGAAGCAGACCGCCATGGCAAGGACCATGAAGGCCCCACACCAGAGGTACTTGGCGGCGGCCGCCAGGTCAGCCTCTGGGCGTGTCCCCGTCCGGAGGACGAACATCGTGTAGAGGAGACCCCACTCCAGCCAGGCTGCGGCCGACACGGCGAACGCCAGGCCCTCTGTCTCGAGCACGCGGTAGACCGCTGCGCTGATCACGAGGTTCAGGACCACGGCGACGACCGCAAAGATCACCGGCGTCCGCGTGTCCCCGAGCGCGTAGAACCCGCGGCTGTGGATCTCGATCCCCGCCTGCGGGATCAGCCCGATGCAGTAGAAGGCGAGCGCGGCCGATGTCCCGGCCGTCGCCTCCGGCCCGAATTCACCGTGCTGTAAGAGGAAGGCGGTCACGGGCTCACGGAGGAAGGCGAGCCCGAGCGCCGCCGGGATCGTCAAGAACAGGATCACCCGAAGGACGCGTGAGACGGTCGCGTAGAGCGCCTCGTGCTCGCCCTCCGCGGCGCGGTCGGCGAGTTGAGGGAAGACTGCAGTCGAAAAGGCCATGCCGAAAAGCGCCACCGGCAGGCCCGCGAGCAACCAGGCGTAGGTCAGGTCCGAAACGGCCGACCCGCCGACTTTGGTCGCGAAAAACGTCGTGATCACGAAGTTCAGCTGGGTCGCCCCGAGCCCGATCACGCGCGGTCCCATCAACTTCGCGATCTCGGTGACTTCGGGCGCGCGCCAGTTGAGGGAGGCGCGGAACTTCATGCCCTCCTTCACCAGGCCGGGCACCTGTACGGCCAGGTGCAGCGCCGACCCCGCGACAACACCGATCGCGAGCCCCTCGATGCCGAATGGTCGCGCCAGGACCACCGCGCCGAAGATGATCGCGAGGTTGTAGAGCATCGGCGCTAACGCCGGAAGCAGAAATTGCTGCCGGGCGTTGAGGATGCCCGTGATCATCCCGCTCACCGCAAACAACAGCGGCGAAATCAACATGATCCGCGTCAACGTGATCGCCGTGTCGAGCCGCTCGCCTTCGAAGCCCGGGGCCGTCAGCGGGACGAGAAGGGGCGCTGCGATCAGCGCGATGGCGCAAAGCACCGCCGTCGCGGCGGTGACGATCGTCAGCATGATGCTCGCCAGCCGCCAAGCCGCGTCCGTCCCGTCGCGCCGGTAGACCCGCGCGAACACGGGGATGAACGCGCTCCCCATCGTCGCGCCCGCCAAGACTTGGAAGATCAGGTCCGGGATTTTGAACGCGACGAAGTAGGCGTCGGCATCAGGGCCCGAGCCGAACGAGTCGGCGATCGCTACCGTGCGCAGGATGCCGAGCAGGCGCGACCCCAGGAAACCAAACCCGACAATCGCAGCCGCGAGGATGAGGGCGCTGAGATGCGACGCGGCGGCATCTTCCCGCGGAGCGGTCGCATCGGCCATCTCGCGAAGCCTACCCGCGCGCCCGGCTAAGCGCAGGCCAAGCCGTGAACGTCACGATCCGCCCGCCAGCAGCGTCGTAATCGGCTCCACCGAGAGGTCCGCGGGCGCCATCGCGATCCTGCCGGTGTCCCGCAGCTCCGCCAGCGTCTCGCGGAAGTCAGCGAAGTGCTTCAGCATCACCCCAAGGTGGATGTAGAGTTTGAAGCCGAGCGCGTCGGCCTCCTCGGGCGTCGCGAGCCAGGTGTTGAGCAGCTGCGGGATGCCTCGCAGCTCCTCGGCGGCCCGCTGGATCGCCTCGCGTGTCTTCAAGCCGTCGAGGAAGACCATGTCCGCGCCCGCCTCGTGGTAGGCGCGCGCCCGCGCGAGTGCGTCGTCCCAGCCGTTCGGGGCGAGCGCGTCCGTCCGGGCGATGATCACAAGGCTCGCATCCTTTCGTGCGTCCACCGCCGCCCTGACTTTGAGCACCATCTCGTCCTGCGGGATAACCCGCTTGCCATCGAGGAAGCCGCAGCGTTTCGGCCACTCTTGGTCTTCGATGTGCAGGGCGGCGACACCCGCGCGCTCATACACCTCGACCGTCCTCCGCACGTTCGACTCGTTGCCGTACCCGGTGTCCGCGTCCGCGACCAGCGGGATGCGGACTGCGGCCGCGAGGCGAGCCGCGTTCTGCGACATCTCTCCGAGGCCGATCATGCCGAGGTCCGGGAGGCCGTGGCTGGCCGCGGTGCCGAAGCCCGTCATGTACACGGCCGCGAACCCGGCCGCCTCGGCCAGTTTCGCCTGGACGCCATCGAACACGAACGGCGCGACCACCGCTCCGCGGTCCATCGCCTCCCGGAGGCGCCTACCGGGCGAGTCTGGGTCGGCCATCAGCGGCTCATCGCCGCCGTTTGGGCCGTGTCGAGGTACTCCGCGAGGCGGACGATTCGCCCGTCACCGTCGAAGTGGAACACGATGCAGGCCGGGACCGCGATCTCCGTCCCATCCTTCGCCCGGCCCCGCAGGATGTGCTCTTGCACCACGGCCGAGTCGCCAGCGGGAAGCCGGCGGATATCCTCATAGCGGATCCCCGAGACCTGGCGATGCATCCAACGGAGGATGCGGAAGTTCTCGTCGGGCGTCTGCTCAAGGTTGTCGAAGTTGTGCCAGATTCTTGCGGCCGGATGGTAGATCGCCCGGATTGCCTCCGTGTCGCCGGCCGCGATGGCCGCGACGAGTCGGTCGAGTTGGGCGCAGGCGAGGTCGAAGCTGGTCATCGTGGCTCCTGTGGGGACGCGAGCAGGATACCCCTCCGCGGCGCGGGGGAGAACGCCGATAGGTGCGGCTCGAGTTTTGGGAGCGCGGCCCTGCGGAACCGCCAGCATCGAACCCGTCTTGGCATCGATCGAAGGTTCCCCGAGGCGCTTGTGCTCTGGTTGGAGACATAAACTCCAGGGGCGGGGGTGAGGGCGGGCGCGTCGCATCGCACCCCAGCGGAGCATCCCTGCTCGAGGCGCTGCTCACCACGCCCGAACTGGCGTCCAAATTGTTGAGTCGCACCCAACGCTTTAAACGCGAAGCCGGGAAGCACCGGGTTCCCGGTCAGGGTGTCGCCAACGGAGAGGATCTCGGCGAGACCGCCGGACCGGTAGACGTGCACCGTCTTCGTCTGCGGGAAGACGACCCAGACCAGCCGCACGCCCGCCTCAAGGTAGTCGATCCGTTTTCGCTCAACTCCGACCGCATCTTCGTGGGTCGAGACAACCTCGACTACCAGGTCCGGGGCGACCGTGAGGTCCCCGGAATCCATATCGGGGACGCGGCTCTCGACGAAGTACGAAAGGTCAGGTTTGCGGATGTGGTTGGGCCGGCCGGGCCAGATCTGAAACCGTTGCCTGGACGATGCGACCGTGAGGCCAGCGCCGAGGTCCGTGAAGCGCATGAGGTGGTAGGCCACCTTCATCGTCGTGACGTTCGTCAGGTAGGGCTGAATCATGTCAATGGGCACGCCGTCGATCAGTTCCCAGCTGTCGAAGGCTGGGTCCGCCTGGAACTCGTCGCCGGTCATCAACAGCGCTGCTTCGGGCATAGATGAGAGTCTACCGCCGGGCACGTGCCGTACAATCCGCGGATGCCCGAACGCATCGCCTCCCGCACGTCCGTTTTCGGTGAGTCCGTCATCCGCGAGATGACCCGCCTCGCCGGCCTCCACGGCGCCATGAACTTGGCCCAGGGTTACCCCGACTTCCCCGCGCCAGCGTTCATCAAGCAAGCGGCGATCGACGCAATTAACGCCGACATCAACCAGTACGCCATCACCTGGGGTTCGTTCCGGCTGCGCAAGGCGATCGCCGACAAAACGCGTCGCTTCTACGGCCTGGACCTCGACCCCGACCGCGAGGTCACCGTCACCTGTGGCGCGACGGAAGCCATGATGGCGACGATGCTCGCCGTCATCGAACCCGGCGACGAGGTCATCGTCTTCGAGCCCTTCTACGAAAACTACGTGCCCGATGCGGCGATGAGTGGCGCGAAGCTGGTCTATGTGACGCTTCACGCCCCCGATTTCGCCATCGCCCCTGCCGCTCTGCGGGCCGCGTTCTCCGCCCGGACGCGCGCGATCATCGTCAACACGCCGAACAACCCGGTAGGCAAGGTCTTCACGCGCGCCGAGCTGGAGCTGATCGCCGCGCTCTGCGAGGAGTTCGACTGCCTCTGCATCACCGACGAAATCTACGAACACATCCTCTACGACGGCCACGTCCATACCCTGATGGCGACCCTCCCGGGCATGTATCACCGCACGATCACCATCTCGGGCCTTTCGAAGACGTTCAGCGTCACCGGCTGGCGGCTGGGCTACATCCTCGCCAAGCCAGAGCTCTCAAATGCCGTGCGCAAGGTCCACGACTTCCTCACCGTGGGAGCGCCGGCCCCGCTCCAGGAAGCGGCCGCGATCGCAATCGAGCAGGCCGACGCCTACTACCCCGAGCTCCGCGGGATGTACACCACCAAACGTGACCTGCTGCTCACGGCGCTGCGGGAATCCGGCTTCGGCTGTCACCGCCCCGAGGGCGCCTATTACATCATGGCGGACTTCAGCGACCTCGGGTTCGCGGGCGACGACGTCGCCTTTGCCCACCACCTCACCGAACGCGTGGGCGTCGCACCCGTCCCAGGTTCGAGCTTCTTCCGGCCGGGGCCCGCCAACGCGGGGACGAAGCTCATCCGCTTCACCTTCTCGAAGTCCGAAGAGACGTTGCGTGAAGCGGCCCGGCGCCTCGGCAGCATGTAACACCCACGTTCGCTACCCTCCGGACATGCGATTGCGAACGCTCGTTTCAGCCGCTGCGTGCGGCCTCCTCGCGGCGCTGTCCGTCGCCTGTGGCGATGATGACGACGACCCGCCCCCAACCCCGGCCAAGACGGCTCTGGCCACCGCGACCACGAGCGTCCCCAAAGAAACGACGACGGCTGAATCAGGAGGCCCAACGACTGTGGCTGCAAACGGCGCAATCAAGCTCAACAACCCGACGACCACGGCCAGCGGCCTCCAGTACGTCGACACGAAAGTCGGCGACGGCGCGAGCCCCACGATGGCCCAAACGGTCACCGTGCACTACACCGGCAAGCTCGCGGCCAACGGCAAGACCTTCGACAGCACCGCCGGCAAGCAGCCGATATCGTTCCGGATGAACGGTGTGATCGCCGGCTTTTCCGAGGGCCTTTCGACGATGAAGGTCGGCGGCAAGCGTGTCGTCTACATCCCGTTCGCGCTGGGCTACGGGGCGCGCGGCCAGAGCCCTATCCCGCCGAGCGCCGACCTCGTGTTCGAAATCGAGCTCGTTGCCATCAAGTAGCCTCTTGACGATTATAGAACGCCTGTTCTATTCTCGTGATCACTCCCTTCGGGGGCACGAGATGCGCGTCCTTTGCCTTTGGTTCCCCCGCCTCGGCGCGAGCCTGGCCGCCAAGCAGCACCCGGCGCTCGATGGCCGGCCCTTGATCCTCCTGACTAGCGGGCCGAATCCCGCGGTCGCGGGCTGCACGACGGAGGCCACTGTCCGCGGGATCCACTGCGGGATGTCAGCGGTCCAAGCCCGCGCCTTGGCTCCGCAGGCTGCCTTCGTCGCCGACAACGCGTCCGCCTGTCTGGAGCTGCTCGAGCGGACCGCGGCCGTCATCCGCGCACGGGCGACGGAGCGCGTGGAGCTTGGCGGACGTGAGCACCTCTTCGTCGATGTCGCCTTCTCCGCCAACGACGAGCCAGCCGCCGCACGGCGGCTCCAAGGCCTTGTGCAGGCATGGAGCGGCCTCGAGGTCCGGGCCGGGCTCGCCTCTTCGCGGCAGACCGCGTTCGAGGCCGCGAGGGCTGCCCGCCGCCACCCGCTGATTTGTGCGCCCGACCTGGAGGATGAGCGGGCCATCGCCCCTTTCCGTGCCGACGCGCTTTCGGCGGGCCGAGCGTTCTCGGGCTCGCCGAGCGGCGTCGATGTCCGGACCGCGCTCGTCTCGTTGCTCGCGAAGCTCCAGACGCTCCTTTCCGCCCGTGGCGAGAGCTACCGCGAGGCGACCGTCACGCTTGACGGACCGTGTGGGAGCCTCCCCGTTTTGCTTCGTGCCCACCGGCCGCTCCATGAGGCCGCCGCCGTTGTGGACCTCCTCCGGCGCAGGCTCGACCCAGAGTCGTTCGACGGTGTGACGCGGCTCAGCGTCTCGCTCGCCCGATTAGGCCCGGATGTCCGCGTCCGCGCTTTGCCGGGCCGGGCCGTTGCCCCGCCTCCGGCGGCGCCCTCCGCGGACCGTCTCCTTCGCCGCGCGGGATGAGCGAAGGGGGCGTTGAGCCGCCCCTTCCACACAACCCCGACCGTCAGCGAGGGTACGAGTCGCGGCCCCACCACACCTCGCCGCGAAATCCCACCCCGCCCGGCGCGTCGAAGCAGAGCCCTGAGCGACAGCGAGGGGTGCGACGCAGCTCGCTGACCGCGGCCTCACGTCAGTCCTCGCCCTCCGGCGCTCAGAACCGCGACAGGCATGGAACCCAACGCCCCGAAGCGGAGCCCTGAGCGATAGCGAGGGGTGCGATGCAGCTCGCTGATCGACGCCTCACGTCAGTCCGCCCCTCCGGCGTTCAGAGCCCCGAACGGCTTGGAGCGCAGCGCCCCGAATCAGAGCCCGGAGCGACAGCGAGGGGTGCGATGTAGGTCGCTGATCGCCGTCTCACGCCAGTTCCGCCCCCCTCCGGCGTACAGGGCCGTGAATGGCTTGGAGCGCAGCGCCCCGAAGCAGATCCCTGAGCGACAGCGAGGGGTACGATGCAGGTCGCTGGTCGCCGCGTCACCTCAGTCCCGCCCCCTCCGGCGTTCAGAGCCGCGAACGGCATGGAACGCAGCGCGCCGAAGCAGATCCCTCAGCGACAGCGAGGGGTGCGACGCAGGTCGCTGATCGCCGTCTCACGCCAGTCCCGCCCCTCCGGCGTTCAGAGCCGCGAACGGCTTGGAGCGCAGCGCCCTGAGCGACTGCGAGGGGTGCGACGCAGTTCGCTGATCGCCGCCTCACGTCAGTCGCGCCCCCCTCCGGCGTACAGGGCCGTGAATGGCTTGGAGCGCAGCGCGTCGAAGCAGATCCCTGAGCAACAGCGAAGGGTGCGATGTAGCTCGCTGATCGCCGTCTCACGTCAGTCCTCGCCCTCCGGCGCTCAGAACCGCGACAGGCGTGGGACCCAGCGCCTGTCGCCGTCCCCTAGCCGTCATAACCCGGGACGAACTTTTGCCACTCATGCCGCGTAGGCAGATACGGGAAAAAGGAGTGGTAGATCGAGACCCGCGGCGTCCCAGGCTGGGAGCGCATCTCCATGTGCGCCTCTCCAGGAGTACGCCCCGCCTTGCGATGGTTGCAGGTCTTGCAGGCGCTGACCAAGTTGTCCCAGGTGTGCGGGCCGCCGCGATGGCGCGGCATTACGTGGTCGAGGGTCAGGTCGCGCGAGTGACGGCCGCAGTAGACACATTGCCAGCCGTCGCGCGCGAAGATCTCCTTGCGCGTCAGCCGGAGCTTCGGCCGAGGGCGCCGGATCATGTGCACCAGGCGGATGACCGATGGAAGCAGGAGGGCTTCACGGGCCGAATGGAGCACGCCGCGCGAATGCTCCACGATTTCGGCCTTGCCGCGGAGCACAAGCACCACCGCCCGTCGCACATTGCAGACGTTGAGCGGTTCGTAATTCTGGTTCAGGACCAGGACGCTCTCCATCGCGGCATCGCCTCTGCCGCTTTGATCCTAGCAGGGCCGCGATAGGGCTTTCAATGACCAATCTGATTACTCGCTCGCGCGTCGCCAGTCAGGACACAGGCGAAGTGTGCCGGCTCCAAAGCCGCAGCGTCTGGCGGAGCTGCTCCATCCGTTCCGGCGCAACGGACGCCCCTTCGAGGATGCAGTCGGCAAGGTGCCGGTCGAGGATCACCATCCCCGCCTGCTCCAGCCCCGAACGAGCCGCCAGCAGCTGGTTGAGCACTTCTTCGCAGTTACGCCCCTCCTCCAGCATCTTGCGGAGGCCGCGGACCTGCCCTTCGACGCGGGACAGGCGGTCAACGAGCTTCTTATCGACTTCGTGGCTCATAATTTCGCCTTGACCTGGGTACCCCCCAGGGGTATCCTTAAGGTACCATACAGGAGGGCCGACAGAGGTCAAGCCTCGGGCCCGTGAAGGAGTCCTATCATGGCTGATACCGTTCGCGAACTGACCGACGCGACGTTCGACAGCGACGTCGTGAAGTCCGACCTCCCAGTGCTGGTCGACTTCTGGGCGCCATGGTGCGGGCCGTGCCGCATGGTCGCCCCCATCGTCGGCGAGTTGAGCGAGGAGTACGCCGGCAAGGTGAGCTTCTTCAAGATGAACACCGACGAAAATCCGCAGGTGCCCACCAAGTTCGGCATCCGCAGCATCCCCACGCTCATGATCTTCAAGGGCGGCGAGCTCAAGGGCACGATTGTCGGCTTCCGGCCGAAGTCGGACCTCAAGAAGCGCATCGAAGAGGCCATTTCCTAACTGCCGCCGCGGCAGCACACTGACACCACCCAAACAAGGGGGACGCCGGCAACGGCGTCCCCCTTTGTGCTCACTCATCCTCGGGGGCGCCATGCCAGATTGTGACATCGCCATCATCGGCGCGGGCGGCGCTGGGCTGACGGCCGCCATCTACGCCGCGCGGGCTCGGCGCGAAACCGTCGTCTTCGAACACCGCACCACCGGCGGCCAAATCGCGACCACCGACATGGTCGAGAACTACCCCGGCTTTCCCAACGGCGTCAACGGCTTCGACCTGGCCTTCAACATGCTTCAGCAGGCCGAGCGGTTCGGCGCGAAACTCGTCTATGAGGGCGTCACCTCCTTGACGCGCACCAGCGACGGCGCGTTTCTCCTTGAGGCGTCAACCGGGTCCTGGCGGGCGAAGGCGGTCATCCTCTCCGCCGGCGCCGAGTACAACAAACTCGGCGTACCCGGGGAAGAACAGTTCACAGGCAAGGGCGTGAGCTGGTGCGCGACCTGCGATGCCGCGTTCTTCAAGGACCAAGACGTCGTCGTCGTCGGCGGCGGCGATGCGGCCCTCGACGAAGGCCTCTTCCTCACGCGGTACGTCCGCTCGGTCACCCTCGTCCATCGCCGGGACGCTCTCCGCGGCAGCAAGATCCTCCAGGAGCGCGCCCACGCGAACGAGAAGTTCCGCTTCCGGTTCAACACTACAGTTTCGGAAATCCTTGGCGACGACACGGTCATGTCCGTCCGCTTGCGCGACACGGTTTCCGGCGCGGCCTCGGAGCTGCCGGTCACCGGCGTCTTCATTTTCATTGGCCAAACGCCGAGCAACGGCTTGCTCCGCGGGCTCGTCCCGCTCGACCCCGGTGGCCACGCCCTCGTGGACCTCCGCATGGCGACGGCCGTCCCAGGGCTCTTCGTCGCGGGAGACCTCCGGGCGCAAGCGGCCCGGCAGCTCATCGCGGCCTGCGGCGACGGGGCCACGGCCGCCATCGCCGCGGAGCATTACCTGAGCGCCTGACGACGCCGCGGTGGTACCCTACGGGGCAATCGCGCGCGAAAGGGGCCCGGAGCATGCCGATCTACGAGTTCGCCTGCGACGCGTGTGGCGCGAAAGAGACCGTCTTTAAGCGGTCCGCTACCGCCGGGGTCGCAGCCCCATCATGCCCGAAGTGCTCCGCCGCGGCGTCCATGCGGCGGATGCTCAGCAAATTCGCCCAACACCGGACGCTCTCCGACCAGGTCGCCGAGGCGGAGGCGAGGTTCGGCAAGGAGGTCGACGCGGCCATGGGCCCGGGACCAGACGTCGGCAAGTACGCACGCCGCTTCGATGCGCTGGCGAAGGATCTTCCGCCTGGCGAGTTCCGCGGATGATCCGCCCTGACTTGGAGGCCACCCGTGGCTGAGCCCGCCACCTACCAGGAAGAGCTCCTGGAACGCATCCGGCGCACGACCGGCGACCTCGTCTGGGCAGTCGAAAGCCTCGATTTCGACGCCGCCACGCTCTGCCCGTCTGACACGGAATGGTCGATCCACGAGCACCTCTCCCACCTCGTCGACATGGAGCAAGAGGTCTACCTCCCACTGCTGCGCTGGGCGACGGTGCCGGAAATGCTCGACCCGCGCGATTACAGCCGGAAGGACTGGCACGAGCGCCGTTACCGCCCCAATGAGAGCGTCGACACGCTCCTCGGGGAACTTGCACGCTTCCGCGAAGAAGAGCTCGCGATCTTCCACGGCCTCCGGCCGAGCGCCTGGACCGCCTGGCGCGAAGACACCAGATGGGGCCCGCTGACCTGCCAATGGATCGCCGAGGTGGTCTATCGCCACGCACTCGACCATCTCCAGGGGATCATGGCTCTGCGGAGCGACCTCACGCTCGAAGCGCTGCGCCCGGCCCCGCGCGCATTCGGGAGGGACCGCTGATGCCGCCAATCCGAAGCATGGTGCTGGTTGCGGCCCCTGGCGCTGGGCTCGAAGCGGCGCTTGAGAGCCCGGCCGACGCCATCTGTCTCACCCTTTCCGACGGCCGTTTCCCGATCAGCGAGCTGCGGGAGGCCGCGGCAGCCGCCATCCCGCGCATTGCGGCTGCAGGGAAGCGCGCGCTGGTGAAGGTGAACCATCCGCGGACGCAGTTGCTCCGCGCCGACCTCGAAGCGACCGTCTCGAGCGAACTCTTCGGCGTCCTCCTCACCCAGGTTGCCGAGCCACAGGACGTGCGCGACCTCGCCGTCGCCCTCCGCGAGTTCGAGTACGAACGCGGGGTCGAGCCTGGACTCGTACAGGCCTTCCCCGTGATTTCCTCCGCGCCGGGGCTCGTCCGCGCTGTCGAAGTCGCGAGCGCCAGCCCTCGCCGGGGCGGCCTGATTTTCGACGGGGCAGGCTACGCCGAAGACGTCGTCGGCCGCGATGAAGAAAGTGGCCCGCGCTTCGCTTACGCACGCGGCGCCGTCGTCGGGGCCTCCCGTGCGTTCAACGGCACACCGCTCGTCTTCGCCGACGGGATCGACATGCTCCCGCTCGCCCAATCCGGATTCGGCGGGGCCGTCATCCGTGACTCCCGCCTCGCGGGGGCCGCAAATGCGGCGTTCACGCCGACGGCCGCGGCCCTCGATCGAGCGCGCGCCCATCGCGAGACCTATGCGGCGGCACGCGCAGACGCCGCCTGGGCGGGTCGATTTGGTGACAATTTGGTGGATCTTCACCAAAACACCACCGCTGCTCAACTGATCGAGTAGTATTACGTCATGCTCAGGAGCGCCCCCTCCTGGTGGTCGCGCCCGCGATTGCCACGCCGGCTGCCCGCCGTCGCGTCCATCGCGCCGCGTGCGGTCGCCACGACCGAAGAGGACGAACCTCGCGAAGCCGGACGGCGCCTTCGTTGGCTGCTCCCGATGGCCGGCGCGGCGATCCTGATTTCAGGTGGCGTCGCCCTCGCCACGACCATGCCAGGCGTCGACCTCGGTTCAGGCTCGTTCGTGACCCTCACCGACCGCGCCCTCGTTTTGAAGCCCAAGACACCATCCCAGTTGCCCATCGAGCATTCTGCCGTCTCGTCCAGCGCTCCTGCGGAGGCGCCCGCACCGGAGCCCGCCGCCGCCGCTGAGGTTGCCGCCGCCTCGGCCGGGCCAATCAAGAACTTGGCGCCCTCCGAGCCGCCTCCCGCCGCCGTCGAGACAGCAACCCCGAAGCCGACGGGGACCGCCCAGGCGACGGCCCCCACCAAGACCCCAAAGCCAACCCGGACAGCGACGGCCACTGCGACTGCGAGCCCGTCCCCGTCGCCCTCCCCCGCGGCCACCCCGACGGCGACTCCCGTCCCGACCGTCGACAGCCTCTTCGGGAAGTCGGTCGATGCATTTGGCAGGCCGAAGAGCCCGTGGTCGTCGGCCTCGTGGGAGCCCACCTACTAGCCCAAGATCGATTCGCTTCGGCAGGGCAGAATGCGCCCATGGAAGAAGCTCCCGGCCGCCCGTCGAACGTCATCGTGGTCCTCCTCGACTCGCTGAATCGCCACATGCTTGGCGCCTATGGCGGCAAAGAGTTCGCGACCCCGAATCTCGACGCCTTTGCCGCCGCCGCCTTGCGGTTCACCAAGCACTACGCGGGCTCTCTGCCCTGCATGCCCGCGCGCCACGACATCCTCTGCGGCTCGCTCGACTTTCTCTGGCGGCCCTGGGGGTCTATCGAGCTCTGGGAGCGCCCTATCACCGCCTACCTCCGCGAGGCCGGCGTCACGACGATGCTCGCCTCCGACCACCCCCACCTCTTCGAGACCGGCGGCGAAAACTACCACACCGACTTCACCGCCTGGGACTATGAGCGCGGCCACGAGACCGACCCCTGGAAGACGCGCGCCGACACAAGCTGGCTCGGCGCCCCCCGGATCGACCGCAGCGGCTCATTGCTCCCCTCGCTCTATCAGTACGACAAGTCCCGCGGCCACTTCCGCGGCGAAGAGGACTTCCCCGGCCCACGCACGATGACCGCCGCCTGCCGCTGGCTCGAGACCTCGGCGAAACACCATGACCGCTTCTTCCTCTTCATCGACGAGTTCGACCCCCACGAGCCCTTCGATACGCCCGAGGAGTACATGCGCCTCTACGACGACACCTGGCAGGGCCCGCACCTCATCTGGCCGCCCTACATGACCGAGGCCATCAAGAGCGGCGCGCTCACCGCTCGCCAGGCCCACCAGGTGCGTGCCTGCTACGGCGCCAAGCTCACGATGATCGACCACTGGTTTGGCAAGCTCATCGCCGAAATCGAACGCCAAGGCCTCTGGGACGATACCGCCGTGATCGTCTGCACTGACCACGGCCACTACCTCGGCGAGCGTGACATCTTCGGCAAGCCTGGCGTCCCCATCTACGAACCGATGGGCCACATCCCGCTCTTCGTTCGGTGGCCCGGCGCTCTCCCCCGCGAGGTTGACGCCCTGACGACCAGCGTCGACCTCTTTGCGACCCTCTGCGATGTGTTCGGCGTTCGCCCGGAGCACACCACCCATGGTGTTTCGCTGCGCCCGCTGATCGATCGCTCGGCGGAGCGCGTCCGGGATTGGGCGCTCGCTGGTGTCTGGGGCCGCGAAGTCCACCTGATCGACGACGAGTTCGTCTACGCCCGCGCCCCCGAGGGCCCGAACTTCCCGCTCTCCATGTGGTCGAACCGCTGGTCATCGATGCCCGTGCTGCATGCGATGCCCACCTACCGCTTCCCGGTGCCCGACGACCGCGCCGTCTTGGACCGCATGCCCGGCAGCCGCATCCCGGTCATCCGCCAGCCGTTCCAGCAGGGCGACATGGTGCCGTATTGGGCCGCAGGGCGGTTCGAAGGGACGGTCCTCACCCGTCCCGAGCGCGACCCGGAGCAACGCGACAACCTCCGGGACACCGGCCTCGAACGCGAAGCCGCCGACAAGCTGCGCCAAGCCCTGCTCGCCGTCCAGGCCCCGGACGACCAGCTCCAGCGCCTCAACCTCGCGTAGCCGCCCACTCCCCCGCGAGGCGTTGCAGAAGGGCCGCGGCGTCGCGCATCGCGGCCTCACGGTTCGGTTCGATCGAGGCGATCGTCAGGGAATCCGCCCGGTCGCTACGTCCGGCGAAGACCACGGCGGGCTTTCCCGCGGCGCTCGCGAGCCCGAGGACGCGGCCGGTGGTCTTCCCTTGAACGGACTGGGCATCGAAGCTCCCCTCGCCGGTCACAACGATGTCGGCCTGCGCCACCCGGCCCGCGAGGCCGGTCGCATCGGCGAGGAGGTCGAAGCCGCTCACGAGTTGCGCCCCGAGGAAGGCGACCAGCCCTCCGGCAAGCCCCCCCGCCGCGCCGGCCCCCGCCAGGTCCGCGATAGCCACGCCGAGCGCTCGTCGCACGACGAACGCGTACTGCGTCAGCGCCGCGTCGAGCAGGTCCACGTCTCGCACCGTGGCGCCCTTCTGCGGGCCATAGATGGCGGCTGCGCCCTGCGGCCCCACGAGTGGGTTCGTCACATCGCAGGCGACCACGATCTCGATGCCGTCGAACGCTCGCGGACGCACCCAATCGACCCGGGCCAATTCGGCCAGCGGCGCTCCTCCGGGCGGCAGCTCCCTCCCGTCTCCCGACCAGAGCTTTGCACCGAGCGCGCGGGCCATACCGGCGCCGCCGTCGGTCGTAGCGCTCCCCCCGACCCCGACGAGGATCCGCGATGGCTTCATGGCCGCCGCTGCGAGGAGCAGCTGCCCGACCCCTTGGGTGTCGGCGAACCGCGCGTCACGCTCCGCCGGAGGGATCAGGGTAAGGCCGTTCGCCTCCGCGGCCTCGACAACTGCGACGCGCGGGTCGCCGCTGAGGATCCCGAAGCGCGCGGTCCGCGTCCGGCCCAGGGCGTCTTGAGCCGCCGTTGTGTGGGTGACGCCCCCAGCCGCCGTGACCAAGCCATCGAGGAACCCCGGGCCCCCATCTGCCATCGGGGCAAGGTCCAGCTCCCAGCCGGGTTGGGCCTCGGCCAGGCCAGCCGCGATCGCCTTGGCCGCCTCAGCCGCGCTGAGACTGCCCTTGAACTCCTGGGGCGCGATAAGGACGCGCATCAAAGCCCGCCCGACTGCCAGATGCGGTAGGCGGCGACCGCGAAGATCACCGCGACATACACCCAGATGGCGTTTCGGATGAGCCGGAGCGCGCCGCGGGCGCGGTCATCCCGCAGGACGACCGCGGCGAACAGCAGCGCCAGGATCGCGAATATGAGCCCGAAAGCGACGAGCGACCTCACGGCCGACGGCCTGCGGCGTCCCCGCTAGACGGCATCGGGCGCCACCCGCCGGCTCGTGAAACGCCAGCCATCGGCCGTCTTGGCCAGCTCATCGTGGTAGACGCCGCTCACCAACACGCTCGGCGCTGCCCCAGCCTGAAGCCGCCAGAGCAGCAAGTAGCACGCTCCCGAAGCCTTGGCGCCATCGCCATCGACGACCAGGTTGTTCGTCCAGTGACGCGCCTTCAACTGCGCCGCGAACCCGGCCACGAAGCCCTGGAGCTGCTCCGTCCCGGTGAAGGTGCCCTGGCCCGAGTTGAAGACGCCGTCGGGGGTGAAGGTCGCGGCCCATTCCGCGCCCCTGCCGAAGTCGATCGCGTGGTTGTAGTTGGCGTAGAGCTGCTGGATCTCGAGTTGGTCGGCGACGGAGAGGGCCACGGAAAGCTCCAAGAGAAGGATGAGGAAAAGATACGCGGCGGAGCGCCAATGTTCGTGCTCCGGCCGGGCAGCGGGCCGCCGACCTTTCCCGTACGATGACGGCCATGGATGACCCCGCAGCGAGCGATGCCCCAGCCGCCTCCGACCCATCCTGGGCCCGCCCCGGGAGCGAGCCAACGGGGGCGCCTCCGAGCCCACCGCCTCCCGCCGCCAAGGGTGGGAGCGCCGGCCTGGTCGCCGTTCTTGCCGCGATGTTCGTGGTGCTCCTCGGCGTCGTCGGCGGCCTCGGGTACTACCTTCTCCGCGATGACGACGACGGTTCGAGCTACCCGCTCGCGCTGGACGACGACGAATACGACCTCGAAGCGATGGTCCTCCGCAACAAGGACCTGCCCGAGGGCATGGTCCTTGTCCAACGCAACGGCTTCGACAACCCCGATTGGGCCGAACTCACCGGCCCCGACGACCCCGAAGGCAAGCTCGCCCAACTCGAGGCCCAGGAACGCGTCCGCTCCCACGTCTCGTTCTTCTCCTGGCCCGATGGCCCAATCCAGCATCTCGGCAGGGTCCTCTCGATCACCTCGCAGTCGACGCTCTACGCCTCGGAAGACGCGGCCCAAGAGTCGCTGGAAGGCCGGGCGCTTTGCGGCCTGCTCCTCGACCCGAACGGCGATAGCCGCGACTTCCGCGTCCCCGACCTCGGTGATGGCGCCGTCGGCTTCTTCGTCACCGAGGTCGACGACGACCTGGGCAAGTCGGTCGACACGGTGATCTGCTTCCGCACCGGCCGGATCGTGCACGGCCTCATCCAGAGCGGTCTTGACGGCACGGAAGACATCGCGCAAGCCGTCCGCCTCGCCCGGAAGATGTTCGTCCGCGTCGAAAACGCCTACGACGGCGTCGAAGACCCGCTCGACGAGCTGGACGAGGACGGCTAGCCGGTAAGGTAACCCCTCAGGGCAAGTGTCTCAGCGGTCCTGCTCGTAGGGTTCCTCGCAGACCTCCTCTTGCTCGTCCTCGTCGTAGTAGCACGAGGACGAGTCGAGCCATTCTAGAAGACGCGAGCCCTGCAAGGCCCACGCGACAAAGATGAATCCGCCCACAAGGACCACCACCCAGAACAGGTTTTGTCCCCAGTTCGGCAGTGACTCGTACCATTCCCGCATGGGGCAAGCATACACGGGGCCTCGCGGGGCCTGTGGTACCCTAAGGGGCATGAGTGGAACACCGCGCGGCCTGGACGTCCGCGCCCTGGGGCGCCTTCTGTTTCGATTCGCCAGCCATGATGGGAGGACAGCGCATGGGGCTTTTGGATGGGGCGTATGCCCGGGTCGAACGGGTAGACGCCCATATCGCTGAGTTCGACGAACGCGCTGAGGCCTGGGGTAACACCGGGGGCGGCAAAGCTATGGCCGAAAAGCATCTGCATCAACTCGACACGCTCCCTCCGCACAGGCGCGAGAAGCTCGTTGCTGATATCCCGCCAATCTTCGGCATCATCGCCGGAGAGGCGATATACAACCTCCGGGCTGCTCTTGATTATCTCGCGCACGAGCTGACTTTCCTGGATAGCGGCTGCTATCTCCTGAGGTCTCAGTTCCCGATCGAGGATACACGGGACAATTGGAATCAGATGAGCAGGAAGACGGTGGAAGTCATGAGCTCTGCGCATCGGGAAGCAATCGAAGCACTCCAGCCTTACAGCGAATGCGAGTGGACTGCGCGTCTGCGGAACCTATCTAACCCGGATAAACACCGGAGACTCACGATCTTGAAACCTTTTAGCACCCGTCAGTTCGTTCTCAGTCCGCCGAAGTCCAAGGCCGAAACCCCTGTTCGACTAGCGGATATAGACGTGCAGCGCATCGTGTCCTTTTACATAGGATTCGACGGCGATTGCTGGGTTCCAGAAGCGGTGCATAATCTCAAAGTCGAGATTTCCGCGACGCTCGATGCGTTCAATCCGGACTTCAAGGCTAAGGGCTTCTAGCGGCGAGACCAAATGGATCAGTCGCAATGTTCGCATCGCTCACTCTTTCAAGCCCCGAGTGCTTGTCCCGTTATCGGATAGTTGTCGTTGGACGTGGTCTTCGTGGCTGCTTCTTCACAACAGGCAACTGCTGGGTGCGCCGTTGGTAGTCCTTGCCCTTGCATGAGAGCCGCCAGCCGCTTAGGGCCACGATAGAGAACGGGTAGCCGAGGAACCGAGGCTGGTCCAGGCGCGTGCGGCCGCGACGACGCAAACGGCCCAGAGACCGCCCGGGATGACCAGGGGCTTGGTGTCGAGCCACCTCTTGTAATGCGGTCGGGTCCTTGCGCCGGCTATGCCCCGCCGGCCCCCTGCCGCACGGCGTACAGCGTGCGCCCCTTCGCACACAGCCGGCCCTGCAGGTCGCTGATTTCGACCTCGCAAACGACGATCTGACGCCCCTTCTTCAGCAGCTTCGCCTCCGCGAAGATCTGTGCCCCCAGGGCGGGCCGCAAGTAAGTGATGTTCAGGTCCGCCGTCCCCGCCGGCTGTTCGGCGCCTTCGAACGTCCCGCCGAGCGCCGCCAGCATGATGATGTCGACCAGCGCCGCCAACAGGCCGCCGTGCACGCTCCCGCCGACGCCGCCCAGCGTGAAGCTCGACGTGTGCATCACGCACTTCGCGAACCCGGGACGGGCCTCGATCAACTCGAGGCCCATCGTCTTGTGGAGCGGGAAGGTGTCGAACCAGCGCTTGCGCTCGTCGAACGTCGGGGCCCACGGCCCTGACTCCGGAGCTACCACGTCGCGCCGGAGGGCTTCACCGAGTCCTTGGGGGCGGTGCCGTAGTCCCCGAAGGGGCTGTCGCGCCAATCGAGCGCGGCCTTGAGGCCCTTTTCGCGCGCGATCCGGCCGAATTCGCCGCCGCCGGGCCGCATCGCGCCGAGCGTCTGCATGTCGCCGCCCACTTGCAGTGAGGTCCGGAAGCCCATGATCTCGTAGACCCGGTTCACCTGGCGCTTCGTCATCTGGAGCATCGGGCTGTCGACGTTCGCGATGCGCTCCGCAAACGCTTCGGTGACCTCGGCGAGCTGGTCGATCGGCACGGCCCGGTTCGCCCAGCCGAGCTCGGCCGCCTGTTTCCCGGTGACGCTGTCGCCCGTGTAGAGCAGCTCGCGGACCTTGCGCATGTGCATGTGCCAGGGGTGGTAGATGATGTCCACCGGCGTCATCGCCCGGACCGGCGGGTAGCCGATGATCGCGTCCTCGGCGACGAACATCAGGTCGCACATCGTTGCCAACTCCGTGCCGCCGGCGAGGCAGTAACCGTGCACCTGGGCGATGACCGGCTTGGTGCACTCCCAGATCTGCCAGTAGCCGCTGAGCAGGTGCTGCGGCCATTGCCCCTGCCCCGGATGGATTGGGCCGACGTTCGGCAGGCCGCTGCGGGTATCGATGTACGAGACGCCGTCCGGGATCTTCGAGATGCCCGAGAGGTCGTAGCCCGCGCTCCAGCCGCGGCCAGAACCGCGCAGGATGATCACCTTGACCTCCGGGTCGAGCTCGTGCGTCTTCAGCGCGTCGAACAGCTCGGCGCGGAGGTTGTGGCTCAGCGCGTTCATTTTCTCCGGCCGGTTGAGCTGGATGATCGCGTGGCGGTCTTTCTTGAAGGTCAGGATGTCGAGGTATTCAGCCATAGCGCGGGATTCTACGCGGGCCGGCGGCCCGCTGGCGATGCTTCACCAATGCGCGTCGTCCTTTCGCGCGGGCGGACGCGCTCCGCCTCGCGCGAAACTGCATCGACCGAGCGAAGTGCGCTGCTCGCCCAGAAGAAGAGCAGCCCGACGACGACCATCATCACGCTCGCCCCCGCCACCGCGGCCGGCGCCCCGAAGACTTCCGCCGCGATCCCAACCGGCACCGTGCCGAGCGGTGTGAGGCCGAACATCATGAACATAATGCTCATCACCCGCCCGCGGACGTGGTCCGGGATGAGGAGCTGGATCACCGTGCTGTTGGTCGTCTGGAAGATGTTCGCAGCGATGTCGGCGACGAGCACGAGGAACAGCGCGGCGTAAAACCAAGGCGAGACCGCGAACAGGAAGAGGAGGCCGCCAAAGGCGAGCAGCGTGCTGATCATCGTCCGCACGCGGTCGTTCGTGTCGCCACGCCAGGCGACGATCACCGAGCCCAAAATCCCGCCGACCCCGGCAAACGCGTTGAGCAGCCCGAGGCCGCCGGCGCCGACGTCCCAGACGTCTTCGGCGAACACGACCAAGAGCATTTGGAACGGCATGGCGAAGAGGATCGGCAACATCGAGAAGACCATCAAGGCCCGCACCGGCTTGTCGTTCCAGACGTAGCGGAAGCCTTCTGCGAGGTCCTCTTTCACGGTCCGGGCCTCGCGCGCTTCCTTCGCCTGGCCCAAGGCGGGGCTGACGCGGGTCATCGCCGCCATCGCGACGAAGTAGAGCGCGATCGTCCCGAGGTACACCCATTCGACCGCGAAGAGGGAGAGGGCGTAGCCAGCCACCGCCGGGCCCGCGATCCGCGCGGCGTTGATCCCTGCCATGGAGAGTGCCATCGCGTTCGGCAAGCCATCGCGGCCAACAATATCGGCCACGATCGCCTGGCGCGCCGGCATCATCACGGGCATGACGACCCCGATGAGAGAGACGATCGCTAAGAGGTGCCAGAACGCGAGCGCGTCGGCGACGAGCAGGCCGAAGATCACAAACTCCCCGGCGATCAGCGCCACCTGCCCCGCGAGCACCAGCTTCTTGCGGTCCATCCGGTCGGAGACGACGCCGCCAAACGGCGACACGATCAGCATCGGCAGCGCGACGACCAGGTTGATGATCCCGAGTGCGGCCGCGCTATCGGTGAGCTTGAAGGCGAGGTACGACCGGACGATGAACTGGCCATTCATCCCGAGGAAATAGACGGCGTTGCTCGTGAAAATCCAGCGGAAGTCGCGATGCTGGAGCGACGCGGTCGCGGCCCGCCACCCGCCGCCCGCGGGGCGATACTCCTGGGCCGAATAGTTTGGCACGAACGAAGGGTAACAGATGACGGCCCTGAGCCCCGCCGTGTAGGTCCGGCTCAGACTTGGAAGCCCACAGCCGGCGGACTAGCGAGCATCGAACCCCGGCTGGCGCCGGCCGGACGGGCTCATGTGAATTACGGCGATCGCGCTGGACTTGATCACCCTTCTCCCGCGAAGTCGGGAGAAGGGCCGGGGATGAGGGCAGCGCGCGTCGCATCGTGCACCGTTTCCACCTTGAGGCGCTGCTCAGCACTCCCTAACTGGCGTCCAACATCTTGAGCCGCGCCCCTGCCGTGCGGCGTCATCCCGTCAGCTCTGCGGGTGGTGGCCGTTCTTCCGCGGGCAGACGTGGCCTTGCGGGTCCATGGGGGCCGAGCAGAGCGGGCACGGCGCGCGCCCTGCCGCCACCACGCTGTTAATGGTCATCCGGAGGTCGAAACCGCCCCGGTAGGAGAAGTTGAGAGTGATGCCGTCCGTCGCCTCGCCGTCGCCGGCCGCCTCAGCCGCGATCAGGACGATCTGGCGTGCGTCGCGGTCGATCCCCATCGAAAGCTGGCCAATCCGGAAGTCGATTTCGGCGTCCAGCGGGTACACAGGGTCCGGCTCAGCATCGTCGAGCGGGATAGTGTGGTGTTCGTACCCTTCCTCTTTCAGGACGGTCTGGATGGCGTCGCCGAGGGCGGTGAGCTGTTCCTTTTCGAGCCAGAGGGAGAGCGGCGTGCCGTCGGGGAGCATCGCCTTGATGCGGAAGCGGCGCTGGCCGGGCTGTCCGATAGCCTCGGCGGTGATGTGGATGACGGGGCCGAGGGAGCGGGGTTCGGGCATGGCCGTGATCCTACGATCGGCCGTGCTTGGGGACGAGCGACGTGAGGGCCTGAGGAAGGCCCGTTCGCGTGCGACGTTGAAGACCACCTCAGCTCTGCTACCGTAGGCCGCGTGACGACGACGTTTGCCTATCGTGGAGATGGCCTGTGCGACTCGCGCATCAGCGGGGCCACCACGTTCACGTGGGACCGCCAATCACCGCGCTCGTCAAGCTCGCGGCGCGGCCTCCCCGTCGTGCTCGACGATGGCGCCCTGTACCTCTACGGCGGCGCCGGGCTGGAGGCGATGCGGGCCGGCGGCAACGATTACTACTACCTGGCGGACGGCCTCGGCTCGACGATGGCCATCGTCGATGCGGCGGGCGTGGTTTCGAAAACCTACACCTACGACGTGTACGGCAAGCCCACGGCGACGGGCACGCTCGCGAACAGCTACGACTTCGCGGGCCAAGAGACGGACGCGACGGGCCTGCAATACCTGCGCGCGCGCTACATGGACCCCGAAACGGGGACATTCGTGTCGCGCGAGCCGCTCGCCATGGCGCCGTGGTGGCTGGGTAACCCCACACAGTACGCCGCGGCCAGCCCCGCTGGCCTGGTGGACCCAACGGGGACGCGGTTCTGCGACGCCACGGACTGCGAAGAAGGCGAACGAGTCGATCGTGGGAGTTGCCACTATGACGAAGATGGTAACTACTGGGCGAATGGGTGCTTCATCTACCACGATGGACAGTGGTGGGCCTGCCTTTCGGATGATCCCAACACGTTCTTTCACGGAACCTGCGAACAGTACGACCCAGCCGACGTGGACTATGGCGGCTGTTCGTTTTGCGCGGGTGTCGTCTCAAGGCTTGCGCTTTTAGACGAGTATGGAGCTGTCATCGGAACGGTGACGTTCAGTGGCGGCCTGGATCGAGCCGGCCGACCTCACTGGTCTCGGCATCTCGAGGACGCCGGAATCACCCGTGGCACAGCTGAACGTGCAATTGGTCAGGATCTGGCTAGAAGGATAGCTCGCGGTGAACTGGGACAAGGAGGGAATAACTTTGATGTCCTAATTGACGGCCGGCTGGTCCGTTACACGGCGTATCTGGATAAGGCCGGCAACATCAACGTCGGGCGAGCGGTGTTTCCTCCGTGAGCGGTGGTGACGCGTCTGTCGAAACTCGACCCCCGACTGAGTACGAGTTCAGCGTTCTGATGCGCCTATCCGAGGCGTGCCCAGAAGCGGAGCCGGCGCTGAAGTCCCAGCTCCACGAGTTGAGAGTAGAGGGTCGGCTCGACGGCGACGGCTCGACCTCCAACACGTACCTGCAGCTGTATCCCCAAGCCGGGGAACCCGTTTCAAGGCATCTTGAACCCGAGCCCGCGATCGCCCTCGGGCTGGACAGCGACGGTGGTCCGGTGGAGGTTGTGCTCCTCGTTGAGAACGGGTTTATGCGCGAGCTTGAAGTATTCCGGCTTGACGGCGCGCCCCTCCGGTCTCTCCCCGCTACGAACCACCTAACTGTCTACGAGACCTGCGGCCCGACTCCGCCGAACGGTAGGCACTTTGAGGCCCCTGGGGCGATTTGATGTCTACCGCCTCGAGAAGTCCGGCTCCCGCTTCTCGAAGAACGCCGTGATCGCCTCCTTGTGCTCCGGCGTGCGACGCGCCGCGTCGAGCGCGACGCCCTCCGAGCGCATCACTGCGGAGATGTCGCCGTTCAGCTGGTTGTCGTAGATCAGCTTGCGGATCGACGCCATCGCCGGGCCGGGGTTCCGCGACAGCGCGCCAGCCAGCTCTACCGCGCGGTCGAGCAGCGCGGCGTCGGCCACGACCTCGCTCGCGAGGCCGCCGGCGCAGGCTTCCGCGGCCGGGATCAGCCGGCCCGTCAGGCACCATTCGATCGCGCGGGCGGCGCCGACCATCTGCGGGAGGATGGCGGAACTGGCGAGCTCGGGGACCAAGCCCATGCGGACGAAGAACATGCCGAAGCGGGCCGACTCGGCGGCGATCCGGATGTCCATCGGGAGGATCATCGTGACGCCGATGCCGACCGCGGTGCCATTGACGGCGGCGATGGTGGGCTTGGGCAGGCCGCGCAGGAACTGGACCCAGTTGTCGGCGCCCGCGGCTTCGCCGTCGCGGGCGCGCTCGCCGCGGTCCATCGCTTCGCGCGTGGCGGCGAAGCTGGCGATGTCGGCGCCGGCGCAGAAGGCGCGCCCGGCCCCGGTGACCACGATGGCGGCGACCGCGGGGTCGGCGCAGGCGGCGTCCATGGCGGCCCGCATCTCGACCATCATCTGGCTGGTCCAGGCGTTGAGCTTTTCTGGCCGGTTGAGCGTGATGATCGCGGCCTTGCCTTTGGTTTCGTAGCGGATCTGTTCGTATGCCATCGCGGTAGTGCCCCCCACTGGGTCTCGTTGGCGGGAAGCTTACGCGGTTGTTGGCGAACCGACACGCGGCCTTGACCTTGGCCCGCCTGACGCGCAGATGCCCCATGCCTCTTCCAGATCCGCGCGCCGTTGCCCCAAGCTC
>JBJXFX010000155.1:0-4262 GCA_046152925.1 Dehalococcoidia bacterium | reverse complement strand
GCCGTGCTCACGACCGCGCCCCCACCCCGTTCGGCCAGCGCCTGGCACCCGTAGAAGAGGCCGTTGTAGACGCCCGTGAGGTTCACAGCGATGACCTTCTCCCACGAGTGCATGCTCATCGTGCCGTCGGCCGCCACGTTCAGTCCCGAAATGCCCGCGTTGTTGTAGATGATGTGCAGCCCGCCGAGTTCGCGCGCCGTCCGAACGAGCGACTCACGCACCGCCTCTGGGTCGGCGACATCGAGCTCGATCGCGGCGGCGCTCCCGCCACGCTCCGCGATCTCGGCCGCGGTCTGCTTCGCGCCATCCAGGTTCATGTCCGCGCACATCACGGCGGCCCCATCGCTGTGAAATCGCAGTGCACTCGCCTTGCCAATTCCCGACGCTGCGCCCGTAATCAGCGCCACCTTGCCATCCAGCTTGCCCATGTTGGCCTCCATCAATCCTGTCTTTGTCCGCGAACCCTACGCGCACGGGCCAACGCTGGGAACCGGCCTTAACCGCGCTTCCGGGCCCCCTCCCGGTGCCGTATCGTCCCCTACACCTCACCCCTGGAGGCGTCGCGTCGCATGGACCTCCGCTTCACCCCGAGCCAACAGGCATTTCGCTCCGAACTCCAGACGTTCCTCGCCGCGACCGTCACCCCCGACCGCGCCCAGCGCGGCATCGACCGTGATTTCAGCAAAGCCGTCGCTGCGCGGCATTGGATCGGCACCGCCTGGCCCATCGAATACGGCGGCGGCGGCCTCGGCCCCGTCGAGCAGATGATCTACAACGAGGAGATGATCCTCGCCAACGCCCCGCGCGGCTACCACTTCGTCGCCGAGCGCCAGGTCGGCCCATCGCTCATCCGGCACGGCACGGAGGCCCAGAAGCGCGAGTGGATCCCGAGGATCATGAACGCCGACGTCAGCTTCGCCCTCGGCCTCAGCGAACCCGGCGCCGGCTCCGACCTCGCCGCCGCCGCCACCCGCGCCACCCGCGACGGCGACGAGTACATCGTCAACGGCCAGAAAATCTGGACATCCAACGCCCACCTCAGCGACGCCATCTGGCTCGTCGTCCGTACCGACCCCAATGTGCCGAAGCACAAGGGCATCTCGTGTCTGATGGTCGACCTCGATAGCCCTGGCATCACGATCCGGCCGCTCTATGACATGACGGGTGGCCACCACTTCAACGAAGTCTTCTTCGAAGATGTCCGCGTCCCCGTCGATCGCCGCGTCGGCGATGAAAACGCGGGCTGGTACATCCTCGCCGAGCACCTCGACTTCGAGCGCTCCGGCATCGAGCGGTTGATAGATCTCCAGTGGCTCTTCCGCGAAACGCTTGCCCACTGGCGCAACCGTTCCACGCGAAAGCTCACCGACGCCGGTATCTCGCAGCTCCTTGCCGAGCTCGCGCTTGAGCTCGAAGTCGGGCGGCTCCTCTGCTACCGCGTCGCCTGGATGCAGTCCGTCGGGCGCACCCCAAACGCCGAGGCCTCCTGCGCGAAGGTCTTCGGCACCGAATGGTCGCAACGGATGATGTCCGCCGCGCTCAAGGTCTTCGGCATGGAAGGCGGCGCCGGCGGCGCAGCCCTCGCCCAACAGGTCCGCCAGGGTTACCTCAACGCCGTCTCGCGCACGATCGCGGGCGGCACGAGCGAGGTACAGCGCAACATCATCGCCAACCGCGGCCTCGGCCTACCGCGCTCCTGATGGTCAGTCCCTCGTCCCTCGTCCTTGGCCCGCCAGGGGCTTTTCTCTTGGGACTTTCGCCTTTCCTCTCGTCAAACATACACGGCGAGCCCGACCCGCAGCCCCGGCTTCAGCTTCCCCTTCAGCCGCTTGCCCAGCGGCGTCAGCCAGACCCAATCGAGCCCCGCTTCGCCGTCGTACGCGATCCCCACCACACCCTTGGTCGCAAGCTCCGAAAGCGCAACCTCGTAGCGGGCACGGTCCAAGTTGTGCGACGCCTCCATTTCGTGCAGGACGGACTCGTCTGTGCTCCGGCCAAAGCGCAAGAGAAAGAGCACCGCGGTGACCTGCGCGGGTTCGAGGTCGACCCGAACCGGGGTGCGGCGCTTGAAGCGGGCCAGGAATCGCACGCCGCGATCGTACTCGGTCGCCGCGCCGCCTACACGCCGACCACAAGGGTCGCGACGTAGCCGCTCGCCGCGGAGCCGGTCACTGCGGCCATTTGCTGCTGCCAGCCGTCGGCGAACACCCCGTCACGCTCGATCGACAAGCGGGCGAGGTTGCGGACGCTGGGTTCGTACCCAGCCGACCCGTAGGCAGCCTCGCAAGCGTCTTTCGGCAACGCCAGCTGCGACGTCGCGCGCGCATTCCGCGACGTGCTCGCCGCCTGCAGGGTTGGGTAGACCTCGAAGTGGACGTGCGGCCACCGCCCCGCGTAACAACCGGGAAAGATGGTCTTGAAAGTCACGACCCCGTCCGCACCCGCCGCCTGGACGCCGCGAAGATAGTTCTCGTTCGGGATCGACGCGTCGTAGACCGAATACCGTCCCTCGCGGTCACAGTGCCAGGCATAGACGGCGGCGCCCGCCAGCGGCTTGCAGCCGTCCTTCGTGTCGACCACGGTCATGGTCAGCGTCAACGGGACGCCGCCCGCGACCGTCTTCGACGTCCCGATGCTCGACCGGATATCGGTCCGGACAATCCCGCTCTGCGTCAGGACGTTCGGCCCGTTGGCGCCGTTCGCGGGGAAGGGCCCGAGCGTCTCCTGTGGGAGCGGCCCCGCACATGCCGAGGCCGGCGTCGCCTGCGTCGGGATGGGGGTCACTTGCGTACGCGTCGCGGCGGCCGCGGTGGCCTGTGTCGAAGCTGCGGTCGTGGCGCTCGAAGCGTTAGTGGGGCCCGATGGGACATCGGTCGCCTGCCCAGCCGGCTTCGGGTCGTCATCGCCGCAGCCAACGATCCCGATGGCCGCGGCCCCGCCGAGCATCGTCAGGAACCGCCGACGCCGCATGATGTTCCGTAGGTCGATGGCGAGGCCCTGGTCGTTGAGGTCGCGTTCGGGGTCGAGGTGCAGGCGCATAGAGGACTCTCCGCTGTTCAATACGACGAACCTAGGCCGCCAAGATGGGAGCGGGATGAGAGTGCCCGCCCGGCGGTTAGCGGCGCGGAAAGCCGTACGCCGCCTCACTTCAACAACGATTCCACGTCCGGGCCCCCGCCCATCGCCACAACACCTTGCCCAGCCAACTCCGCGATCGTCGCCTCGTCCAAGCCCAACATCGCGCCGAGCACTTCCGCGGTGTGTTGCCCCAGGTCCGCCGGCGGACCCTTGATCCCCGATTCGCTCCGCGAAAGCCGCACGGGCGTGTTCGCGATCGGGATCATCCCGGCCTTGGGATGCGTCACTTC
This sequence comes from Dehalococcoidia bacterium, assembly GCA_046152925.1. Classification (GTDB taxonomy): domain Bacteria; phylum Chloroflexota; class Dehalococcoidia; order Tepidiformales; family Tepidiformaceae; genus CAMAUF01. Next base: position 894 of record JBJXFX010000155.1, on the reverse strand, counting down.
GTGGATCATCCCGCGCGCCACCACCTGCGGGTCCTTCACGACCTGGTCGATTGTCTGGATCGGCCCAGCCGGGATCTCGTACTCCAAAAACAGGGCGAGCCACTCCTGCGTCGGCCGCCGGCGAAACGCCTCCTCCAAGAGCGGTTCCAAGATCCCGTGGTTCTGCGTCCGCTTCGGCCCCGTGTTGAAACGCGGGTCGTCGATCAGGTCCGGCGTTTCGATCAGGCTGCAAAGCAGCGCCCATTGGTCCACGCTCCCAAAGCCGAGCGCGACGACGACGTACCCGTCCGCCGTCGGGAACGCTTGGAACGGCGTCGAAACTGGATGCCGCGTCCCGATCGGTTGGGGCACCTCGCCGCTCACGTGGTAGCGCGAAATCGCGTTCTCCAGGCAGCTGATCTGGCAGTCCAACATGGAGATATCGACCATCTGGCCCAACCCGCTCTTCGCCCGCTCATGGAGCGAGGCCATGATCCCGATCGCTGTGTACAGCCCCGCGACCACGTCGCCGTACGAGACGCCCGGCCGCACCGGCCGCCCGCCCTGCTCCCCCGTGATCGACATCACGCCGCCCATCGCCTGGACGATGATGTCGAGCGCCGGCCGGTCTTTGTAGGGCCCCGTCTGCCCGAAGCCCGAGGTCCGCGCGAAGATCAGCCGCGGGTTGCGCGCCGAAAGCACATCCCAGCCGAGGCCAAGCCGCTCCATCGTCCCCGGCGTGAAGTTCTCCATCACCACGTCGACCTTTTCGACCAAGCCGAGGAAGAGGTCACGCCCCTCCGGCTTGCGCAGGTCGATGGAGATCGACTTCTTGCCACGATTGACGCTGAAGTAGTACGAGCTCCAGCCGTTCTGGTACGGACCCGTCGTCCGCGAGATGTCGCCGAAGGGTGG
>JBJXFX010000151.1:0-6832 GCA_046152925.1 Dehalococcoidia bacterium | reverse complement strand
GGCGGGACGTCGAGCGGCCTGACGCTCACGATCAGCAGCACTCCGCCGCCGCCACCCCCGCCACCCCCGCCCGGTTCGGCGCTCTACCTGAGCCTCGCAAGCTCGACGACTGTCGGCGGGGTGAGTGTCGCAAACGAGGACATTTTCCAGCGCTCGGCGACAGGCACGGTGAGCATCCTCTTCGATGGCAGCGACGTCGGCCTCAGCTCTGCCCGGCTCGACGCCTTCCAGGTGCTGAGTGCGACCCAGGTGCTGATTTCGCTCTCGTCCTCCGCGACGCTGACGGGTCTCGGGACGGTCGACGACTCGGACATCCTCCTTTTCACGGGCACGCTCGGTTCGTCGACCTCGGGGACGCTGACGATGTTCTTCGACGGGTCGGGCTCGGGCCTGACTACCTCGTCGGAAGACGTCGACGGCATCTATTGGGATGCCGCCACCTCCAAGCTCTACCTCTCGACCTCCGGGTCGTTCACGGTGACGGGGCTCTCGGGCGGGCGCTCCGACATCTTTAGCTGCAACGGCTTCGCGGCCGGCGGCGCCTGTTCGTCGTTCTCGCTCTACTTCGATGGCGATGACATCGGCCTTTCGGGCACCTCGAGCGAGAACATCGACGCGTTCACGATTGCGCCGGATGGCACGATCTACTTCTCGCTCGGCGGCGCTTTCGACCTCAATGGGGCCCTCGCAGGGGCCGCTGGTGACGTGGTCGCCTGCGGCGCGCCGACGCTCGGCGGTTCCTCGGCCTGCGGCTCGCTGACGATCGTCCTTGCCGCATCGTCGGTGGGCGGCGGCAACGTGACCGGCGTCGACATCCCGTAACGGGCGACGTCCTTCGTCCTTGAACATGAGCCCGGCCCCGAAAGCGGCCGGGCTCTTGCGTTCTGTGCTAGGCTCGGCGACCGAGAACAGCGGGAGGCGGGACATGGCGGCGCTACGTGGCATTCAGGCGGTGGACCTGCTTTTGGAGATCCCGACCGGAGGGCCGGGCCTCGGCATGCGCGAAGCCCAACGGATGATGCGCGACAGTGGCAGCAAGGAGTTCAGCCACCATCCCGCCCAGTACCTCTTCAAGGACGCCCCGGAGCGGATGGCCGACGCGGGCGACCCGGAGAAGGTCGTCGCGATGATGGACGAGCACGGCATCCAATGCGCGCAGATCGGCCTGAACCCGGAGGCGCCCGAACACGCGATCGAGCTCATGGAGCGCTTTCCAGGGCGCTTCTTCGCTGCCGCCAGTGTCGACCCGAACAAGGGGATGGACTCGGTCCGAGCGCTTGAGCGGGTGGTGAAGGCGTATCCCAAGCTCGTGAAGGGGGCCGCCTGCACGCCGTGTTTGCTTTACCCCCAGGTGCCGCTGAACGACAAGAAGTTCTATCCGCTCTACGCGAAGTGCGTCGAGCTCGACATCCCGATCAACCTGAACGTCGGCGTCCCCGGCCCGCGCGTGCCGATGGACTGCCAGAACCCGTACTACCTGGATGAGGTCTGCTGGTTCTTCCCAGAGCTGAAGGTAGTGATGCGCCACGGCGGGGAGCCGTGGACCGATCTCTGCGTGAAGCTGATGCTCAAGTGGCCGAACTTGTACTACTCGACGAGCGCCTTCGCGCCGAAGCATTACCCGAAGGACGTGATCCAGTTCGCGAACACGCGCGGCGCCGACAAGGTGATGTACGCCGGCTATTACCCCGGCCTCGGGCTTGACCGGATCTTCCGCGAGATGGCGGAGCTGCCGTTCCGGGACCACGTTTGGGAGCCGTTCTTGCGCGGCAATGCGGTCCGGGTCTTCAAGCTGGAAGAATAACCGACCGACTTAACACCAGTAATGTGAACCACTTCACAGACACGCTTCAGGGCACGAGGTAGAGTATCGCCGAGAACTGAAGGAGGTCCTGTGATGTCTGCAATCGTCTACAGCCGGTGGTCACTGCGTCCAGGTGCTGATCGCGTCGCCCTTGGAAACACGGCGTTGGAATTTTGCCGATTTCAGCGTTCCCGCGAAGGGACGATGAGTGCACGCTATTTCTGGCCCGATTCAAACACCGTCGTGCTCGTGCGCGAGGTCGACGACGCTCAGCGCGTGTACGGCGGTGAGCGGTCCAGCGATGGTGCGCGCCTTGGGTACGCGATGTCCGACCTCGCTGACCGCGTGGCCTTCGAGGTGTGGTTCGGCGCGCGCGAAGGCACCGAGTCGCACACGTTGGCCGGCCGGTAGTCCGCGTTTGCCGCGAGGGGCTTGGTGACCGACGATGGCGCTTCCACACTGACCAGGAGGCGCCATCGTATGGCCGACCCCTACGAATTCCCCGTCGACCGGACGCAGATCATGCTGTTCGCGCGGTCGTTGCGGGACATCCGCCCCGAGTACTCGGACCCGAGTCATCCTGCGACGCAGGCGATCGGCGGCATGACCGTACCGCCGACCTTCGTCCAATGCAGCGCGCACTGGGAGCCCAATTATGGCCTCGACCTGACGCGGCCACGAAGCGCCGATGCGCCAGCGCGCGCGTCCGGTGGTGGCGGCGGTGGCGGCGGGCTTGGCCGGGGGCTCCACGCCGAGCAGCACTACGAGTACCACCATCCCGTGCGCGAGGGCGACACCCTGACCGTGACGAGCCGGCCGGGCGAGCGCTGGGAGAAGCAGGGCCGCCGAGGCGGCAAACTCCTCTTCTCTGAATCGATCACCGAATACCGGAACCAGGACGGCGTCCTCTGCGTCACCGCCCGTTCCGTCGGCGTGCAGACCGAAAAAGCGGTCGAGCAGTAGAGGAGGCTGGGATGGTTGCACTGAAGGTTGGGGACACGAACGAACAGGTCGTGATTGAGAACGTGAATCGCTCGCACGTCGTGAAGTACGCGGGGGCGAGCGGGGACTTCAACCCGCTCCATCACGACGACGGCATCGCCCAGAACCTCGCGGGCTACCCATCGGTTTTCGCCCACGGGATGCTCTCGATGGGCCTGACGGGCAAGATGCTGACGGACTGGCTGGGGCCGCTGGCGCTGAAGAGGTACGGCGTGCGCTTTTCGAAGCAGGTCTGGCCGGGCGATAGCTTGACCGCGAAGGGCGAAGTGGTCGCGGTCGAGGGCGGCCTGGCGACGATCAAGGTGGTCACGGTGAACCAGAACGGCGAAACGGTGGTTGAGGGCGAAGCGGTGGCGGCCGCGGGGTAGACGGGATCTCTTCGCCTTCGATCCGAGGGCCGGGTGGCCCTGTCGATCCGTGGCCAGCCGTGTCATGTTCGAACCAGCTCAATTGAGATGGAGGCGAAGATGGCACGTCCAAGAGCGACCTTCGCGGGTCTGGCAGGGGTGTTGCTCCTGCTGCTCATCATGACTTCAACCGTAGAGGCGGCCGCCTCGACCGTGACCGGCGTTTCGCCGAGCACTGGATCGACCGCCGGAGGCACGGTCGTCACCGTGCGTGGGTCGGGCTTCAACGGCACGACGGCGGTCCGATTTGGGGCCGTGGCGGCGAGTTCGTTCGAAGTCCGGAGCAACACGACCATCGTCGCCGTCGCCCCGCCTCGTGCATCGGCGGGCCAGGTGCATGTCGTCGTGGTCGAAGGCGCCGACGACAGCGGTACACCCGTGGCTGCGCACTTCAATTACGTTGCGGCGCCCACGGTCGATTTTATCTCACCTGTGAGCGGTTCTACCGAGGGCGGGGAGATCGTCACGATCACCGGCGCAGGATTTGGCGGGCTGGTCAACGTCCGGTTCGACGGGGCGCCGGCGGAGGTCGTGTCGTCGTCTGCGACGGAGGTTCGGGTGCGGGCGCCGGCGCATGCTGCTGGCCGTGTCCACGTCCGCGTGACTGCGGCGTTGGGGACGAGCCTTGAGGTCCCGGGCGACGATTACACCTACATTGGCCGACCGACCGTGACGAGCATCTCACCGAGGACGGGGTCCACCGGTGGCGGCGCCACCGTCACTATCGAGGGGACGAACCTGACGGGAGCGACCTCGGTCGCGTTTGGCGACCGGACGGCCGTCCCGACGGAGACGAGCCCGACCGCGCTTACCGTGATCGCTCCTCCGCATCCCGCTGGCGTTGTCCACTTGCGGGTCACGACGCCGTACGGGACGAGTCCAGCGACGGTCAATGATGATTTCACGTATGTGTCGACGCCGGTGGTGCTGGGGATCACCCCGCAGTCGGGGTCGACGGCAGGCGGTACGGTGGTGACCATTTCGGGCCACGGCTTTACGGGCGCCTGGTCAGTCGACTTCGGCGGCACGTCCGTCGTGCCCAACTCGGTGAGCGATTCGCGAATCCTCGTGACCAGCCCGCCGCATGCGGCCGGCTTGGTCCACCTCCGGGTGACAGGCCCGAGCGGGACGAGCGCCTCGACCGCGGCGGACAACTTCACGTACGAAGACGCGCCGGTGGTCTCGGGCGTCAGCCCTCGGACTGGATCGACGGCAGGCGGCACGCTGATCACGATTAGCGGGCGCGGCTTTGCCGGTGCGACCACCATTTCGTTCGGCGACCTGGCCGTTGCGCCGACATCTGTGACTGACGCGTCGATCCTGGTCGTTTCGCCGCCGAACCCGCCGGGCGTCGTCCACCTCAAGGTGACGACACCCGCGGGGGTGAGCGCGGACACGGCCGACGACAACTTCACCTACATCGCAGTGCCCACCGTGACCGACGTGAGCCCGCGCTCCGGCCCCGAGACCGGCGGCACGCTGATCACGATCAGCGGCTTCGGCTTCACGGGCGCCTTCGCCGTCGACTTTGGCAACACCAGCGTCGTCCCGGCGACGGTGACGGACACGAAGATTACGGTTGTCAGCCCCGCTCGCGAGCCAGGACTCGTCCACTTGCGGGTCCGGACGCCCTCGGGCCGGAGCGAGGGGACGTCCGCCGACGACTTCACCTACACGGCCTTAGCGACCGCCACGTATTCACTTAGCTTCCGCTGGTCGCTCATCGTCTGGGCAGGGCGAGATGGCATGCCGGTCGCGGATGCGCTCGCCGGCCGCTACGCACCGGTCAACCCGGCGGCGAACGATGTCACGCAGCATGTGCTCGTCCTCTTCCGCTGGGACGGCGGTCAACAGCGCTGGCTCGGCTACTTCGTCGGGTCGGCCAACGTGCCGGGCGTGAACGACTTTACGACGCTCACGCGGGGGGCCGCCTATTGGGTGGCGGTCCGCGGGCCAGCTGGAGTGAACTGGACGGTGCTGACGGGGCCGTAGCCCGCTCTCACCGTTTGGCACGCGAACGAAGAAGGGCCCTCCAAGTGAGGGCCCTTCTTCCGTTGGATAGACGGTCACTGGTCGTCTCACACGCCCGACGCTGCCTCTATCACGGCCCCGTCGCTCGGCCGCCCCGGGCTCGGATTTGGCGTTCGCGCGTGCTCTAGAGCTTCTCGACCTCGAGGAAGTCGAGCTGCACGGGCGTTTCGCGGCCGAACATGTTGACGAGGACCTTGACCTTGCCCTTTTCCGTGTCGATTTCATCGACGGTGCCGACGAAGTCTTCGAAGGGGCCGGTGACGATGCGCACACTCTGGCCCGTGATGAAGGCGACACGGATGCGGGGCTGTTCGAGGCGCATCGCGCGGAGGATGTGGTTCACTTCGTCCTGCGAAAGCGGCACTGGCCGCGTCCCGCTCGAGACGAAGCCGGTCACACCGGTGGTGTTCCGGATCAGGTGCCAGGCTTGGTCGGAGGGCGAATCGCCTTCTTTGAGCGTGATGGTCTGCACCAAGACGTAGCCGGGGTAGAGCTTTCGCTTCACCGTCCGGCGTTGGCCTTCGCGGATCTCGATCTCGTCCTCGGTGGGGACGACGACGTGGAAGATCTTGTCCTTTGCGTCCATCTGGTCGACGGTCGCTTTGATCGCGTGTCGGACCTTGTTTTCGTGGCCGGAATAGGTGTGGACGAAGTACCAGCTACGGCCGGCCGACTTGATCTCGTCGTCGGTCAGCTGTTCCTGCTCGGCGAAATCTTCGTCCTTGTAGCGCCGGCGCGAGGGCTTCTTCGGCGCCGCTGGCGAGATCCCGGAGAGGGCGGTGATTGGCTTCGGCTCAGTGCTCATAGTTGTTAGAAGAAGAGCTGTTCGACGGCCCAGCCGAAGAACAAGTCCAGGAGTCCCAGGATGATGCCGACAGCGACCGAAACGGCCGCGACGACGATGGTCAGGTAGCGCGTCTCCTGGAAGGTGGGCCAGGTGACTTTGCGGAGTTCGGCGATGATGTCGGCCGCGAACCTCGGCGTCAGCTTCTTGAAGAAGCCAAACGGGCTCTTGCGCGGGGCGGTTGCCCGGGTGGGCCCGGCTAGCTGGCCCTCGGCGCGGGGCGCCGGGGCGCTCGGGCGAGGCAGGTTGGCGCGGACGCTCCGCGACGCCTCGCTGGTGGAGGCGGAGGAAGAGCCCTCCATGCGGCGGCGGTCCGTCCGTGGCATGCGGTTACCGTGTCTCCCGGAAGACGACGTGGCGGCGAAGCAGTGGGTGGTACTTCTTCAGTTCGATGCGGCCCTGGTCGTTCCGGCGGTTCTTCTCGGTGGTATAGCGGAACACTGGGCCTTCGGTGCTCTGCATTTGGATGATGATCCGGTCGCCCTTTGGCTTGGCCATGATGTCTCCCTCGCTTCGCCAGTGTAGCCACCCGTGGCCCGGATGGCGATCTTGGCGTCAGCTCGTTTGTGAAGATGTGAAGGGCGGCCGGCTGGCCGCCCTTCCTGTCCGATAACAGTGTGCTAGGCGTTGATTTTGGTGACGACGCCGGCGCCGACGGTGCGGCCACCTTCGCGGATGGCGAACCGGAGGCCTTCTTCGATCGCCACCGGCTGAATCAGCTCAACCGCCATCTTCACGTTGTCG
>JBJXFX010000149.1:0-33619 GCA_046152925.1 Dehalococcoidia bacterium | reverse complement strand
TCGTCGGCGTCGTCGAACATCCGGCGGCCTAGGCCCGGGACTCTTCGAGCTTGCGGTCGACGGTTTGGCCGGAGGTGACGGCCGCGGCGACCGCGTCGGCTTCGTGCTCATCGGCGTGGTCGGCGGCGCCCACGGTCATGGCGCCTCCGCCCGCCGCCGTCCGGCCGGAACTCTGCTGGACGACGTGCGTGAGTTCGTGTGCGAGCAGGTTCTGGTCGTTCGGGTTCTGGTCTCGCCTTAAGAAGATGTCGGAGCCGGTGGTGAACGCCTTCGCGGTCATGTTGCGCGTGAGTGCATCGGCGCTCTCGTCGTGGTGCACCTTCACCCCGGAGAAATCGGAGCCCATCGCGCCTTCCATTTTGCCCTGGATGCTGGGACTCAAGGAGGAGCCGGAACCGCGGCTGGCGTCGATCGTGCGCGTCATCGCGTCGCCAACGGGGCCACCTTCGAGGCCGACGGCGGGGTCACGCTTGAGTGCGATCTCCTCGTCGTCAGGGCCGGCGCGCTGAAGCAGCGCCGCGTCGTGCTTGGCCTGCAGCTCCTCGTCTTCCATCTCGCCTTCCTGGCGCTGGGCGAGGGCACGGTCGTGCTTGGCCTGCATCTCCTCTTCGTCGATGCCTTCTTGCCGCTGCGCCAGCATCCGGGCCACCTGGCGGTTCCCCACGTGCGACTGCAGTGAGACGAGCGGGTGGCTCGGCGGTGCAAGGTTCGCGTCTTGGCTTTCGCGGCGGTCTGCGCGCTTGCTGGCGGGTTCTTCGGTCGTCGTGATGCGCCGGTACGGCATGGACGTGTCCTCCGGCCTCGCATTCTATACCTGCCGATCGCCGGTTGGCTCATCGAGAACAAATTTCGGGGCGGCGCGACCCTAATCCCTGCGGAAGAGCGCGAGGTAGTCGCCGAATTCGGCCTGCGTGACCATGCGGCCCATCTTCTGGTACTCCCGGCGGGTCGCCCGCATCAGGTGGGACATCCCGAGTGCGCCGCGGTCGGTGGCCGCCAAGAACGCCGCCGAGAGCACGATGTTGCGCAGGTTGCCGCCGGAGATCTTGAACTGGCGCGCGACGAATGGCAGGTCCAAGTCGCCGCCCAGGGGCACGGCGTCCGGCAGGCAGCCTTGGAGGATGCGGAGCCGCTCTGGCTCTTCCGGCATTGGGAAATCCACCACGAAGTGGAGGCGGCGAAGGAAGGCGTCGTCGAGGTTCATCTTCAGGTTGGTCGCGAGGATGACGAGGCCAGGGTACTCCTCCAGGCGCTGCAAGAGGTAGGCCGTCTCGATGTTGGCGTAGCGGTCGTGGGCGTCCTTGACCTCCGACCGCTTGCCGAAGAGCGCGTCCGCCTCATCGAAGAAGAGGATCGCGTTTGCGGTCTCGGCTTCGGCGAAGACGGCGGAGAGGTTCTTCTCGGTTTCGCCGATGTACTTGGACACGATCCCGGAGAGGTCGATCTTGTAGAGGTCGAGTTCGAGGGCGCGGGCCATGATCTCGGCGGCCATGGTTTTTCCGGTGCCGGGATTGCCCGCGAAAAGCGAAATCACGCCCTTGCCCATCGCGAGCTTCCGGTCGAAGCCCCAGATCTCGTAGACGAGGTGCCTGTGCTCGACCTGTGCGCACATCTCGTGGAGTTGGGAGAGGGCGTCCGGCGGCAGGACGATATCGCCCCAGCCGTAGTGCGGCGTCACTTTGCGTGCGAGTGACGAGAGGATCGGCGTGGATTGGTCGCGTGCGGAGGCGAAGAGATCTTCGGCCGTGACCGCGTGCTCGCCTTGGCGCTGGGCGGCCCGCCCATGGGCCGCGGAGACCGCGCGCGTGATCTGGTCCGCACCGAGGTGGAAGCGGCCGGCGAGTGACGTCGCCACTGGTGCTTCGAGCCCAGCGAGTGCGCCCCGCCAGAGGCGTTCGCGGTCCTCGTGGTGGAGCGCCGGTACCTCCATGGCTGCCCCGGGCCAGGGGATGACGCCGGTCGAGGCAAGTGCCACGACCGCCGGCAGCGTGCGGCGCTGGAGGCTCGTCACGACCGCGTCCAGGTCCTCGGGCCGCAAGTCTTCGAGGCGTTCGAGGAGCAGGGCCGCGTCGCGCAGGGCCGCCTCCCGTTCGGCGAGGATGAGGGCCGTCTCGACCCCGAACTGGGCCGTGAGCCCCGCGATCTCGACGGCCATCACCGGCCGTCCCAGGCGCGAGGCAAGCTCGGCCACGGCGGCCCGGGTGAGGGCACGGTCGGGACCAGAGCAGGCCACCACCGGCTGACCGAGAGAGCCGAGCCCTTCGGCGAGGGCGGCCACTCCTGGGGGCACCGGCAACCCTGGCGCGCGTTCGAGGCGGTGTGCCCATGGCGCGATCGTGAGGTTCAGGCGCTCACCGCCGAGCAGGTAGCCCTGGAGGCCCGCATCGAGGGCGAGTGTCTGCGCGAGGAGCGGGGTGACGGGCTGGCCGAGCTCGTCGTGCAGGTGCAACAACTGGAAGGCGCGCAGGGGCGACTGAGGATGCAGTGCGTCCATGGCCGCGCCTTGCGCGCCATCGGCGGCGAAGAGCCGGATCGCGAGGTCCACCCGTGGCCGCCGCTTGGAGACGTCGTCCTGGACGTAGGCGATCAGCCGCTCGATGCCGAGGTCGGTTTCACAGGCGAGGCAGAGGAGCAGGCAAGCGGTCTCGAAGGGGCCGAGCCCCGCGAGGTCGACGAGCTTGCGCAGGCGGCCGGTCATCCCGGCGACGGCGTCGGCGACGGCCTGGGCCTCGTCCCGCAGGACGACGGTGGCGCCGGTGCTCTCCGCGAGGCCGAGGAGGCGGTCGGCCTCGGTGTCGGAGATGTAGAGGCCGCGGTAGTCGTCCTGGCCGACCGGGACGCCGGCCGCGCGCATCCGGTCGACCTCGGACCGAAGCAGGCCGGCGATCAGCGGGACGACGGCGGCGAGTTCGGCGCCACCGGTCTGGGCGGTCATCGGCGTGGCCTAGTAGTCATAATAGATCGTTGGCATAGATCTGGCCGAACTCCAGACCGAGATGCCAGCAGGTGTGAAGGTCGCGTAGTACCAACGCGCGCCAGTGATACTCGTGAACGCAAACACCACCCCGCTGTTGATGCTGCACCCGGACGGATAGCTGCACGAGTAGACCGCGGTGTACCCGGTGGCAGGCGGGCCGCCCGTGGATGAGCCGGTCGCAGCCCAGAGCGTGACCGTGCCCACGGCGTTGGCCGGAGTCACACGAATCCGCGCACACGCGGCGCCGTCGCTGCAGTTGAAGTCGACGATTGCGACGGCGACGCCGAACTCCTGGACGGTCACCGTGTAGGTGTTCGTCTCGACGCACTTCGCCGTCCCCAGGCAGGCCTTGGCGACGATCGTGCCCTTGCCCTTGCCCGGATAGGTGACGAAGGCAACGCCTGGGTTGGTGGTCGCGCTCGCGGGGTTGCTGTTGGTCGCCGTCCAGACGACGTTGTCGTACGGCCCGTTCACGCTCTCCTTGCATGTCACTTCAAAGCGGTCGGGCAGCTCTTTCGCTGTGCACGTGATGCTCCCGCTCGACGGCCCGGCGACGGTGGTGTTTGTAGGTGTGGCTGTGTTGGTCGGAGTGGCCGTCGCCGTATTCGTCGGTGTCGGGGTCGGAGGCTGCACTTCGATGCCGAGGGCAGTCGAGGCGGTGGTGCAACCGCCCGCCGTACAGGCGGTATAGGCGACGACGGCGGACTGACTCGTGGTGAAGCGGTTGGAATAGGTTGGCCCCGTCACCGATGACCGGACGCCGTTGACCGTCCAGTAGCTGCTCGAGATGGCCCCCGGGGCGCTAGCCGTGCCTTGGCAGGTCAGGGTCACCGCTCCGCCATCCGGCAGCGTCCGGCAGTCGATGCCGACGGTCGGGGCGGACCCGCTGCCTGGGACGGTGGTCGTCGCGGGCGTGCTCGGGGTCACGGAGGTGGCGCTCGTTGCAGGCGTTGTAGGCGTGGCCGGAGTCGCCGGTGTGGTTGCGGTGGCGGTGGCGGCTATGCCCGGAAACTCCACGTTGAAGCTGTCGTCTTCGACGACATCAACCGTGATCTTGCCATCTTTGTCGATACTGTGGACGACGACCAGGGGCTTGTTGGTGGGGTCGTCGGTCTCGATCCGGTAGCGGCCGCGCGGGCGTGGGATCACGATCTGGTTGGTGCCGGCCCCGGGTGGCGGCGGCTTTTCGATGCAGTTCGGGTCGCGCCAGGCTTCCTGGAAGGTGTAGGTCGATTCCGGAATATCTTCCTTCGCGCCGCGGGCGACCTCCGTCGGGGTGCCTTGCGCGAGTGTGCCCGCTACCTTGCCATTGGCGTCGACGATGCGGATCCGCTGGTCGGAAGTGACCGTGACGACCATAGCGCTCGGGTCGCTGCTCGACTCGTAGATGATGCTGGACATCACTTTGTTCGGGTAGGCGGCGTCGAGGTAGACGCGGTCGGGATAGTACGGGTCGTTGATCAGGATCCGGTTCCCTTCGAGGCCGACCACGGCGATCCAGTGGCCCGGCACTTGGAGGGCAACGCGGCGGCCGGCAGCCATTTCGGCGCGGATTTCGTTATCCGAGCCGCTGCCCGCGCGGACGAAGCGCACGGTGGGCGAACCGGGGAAGAGCGCCGCAACCTGAGTCGAAAGGGCCCCGCCGGCGCTCCAGATGACGTCGCCGAAAACGTAGCCGCGGCTGACCCAGCCACGCGAGGTCTTCACGGCGTCGCCGTTGAACCAGGCGTTCAGCGTCTGCGGGCTTAGCGGTGTGCCTTCCGGGATTACTGCGACCGAATACAACGACAGGATCGTAGCGACCGACGCCATCGCGCAGCCGCACTGGGCGATCGTGGAGCCGCACCAGTCCGGACCGAAGTCCGGATCCTTGGCGCGGGCATACTCTTCATCGCCCCAGCGTTGATCATTTTGGGCAAAGAGCGGCCCCCCGGGCTCGGCCGCAGATGTGCCGCGGCGGAGCGTGATCGGCGTCTGGGTCGCTGCGGCTGTGGCGCCCGCTGGCTGCGTGGCGTCGCCACACAGGTGGACCGTCGGCTCTTCGCCGAGCGCGAGTTGGGTCGTGCTCGCTGAAGCGGTGGCCGTTGCTGGCACGACTTCCTTGTCATCGCCGCCGAGGCAGAAGGGGATGAAGGCAGCGGCTGCAGCAATCGCCGCGAGGCCGAGCACGGCCGGGACGACCTTGCGGGGGTCGCGCTTGAAGCGCGGCTTCACGATCAGGCTTCCGGAAAATGACTCCGAGGCACCGCCGTTGGTTGGCGTGGCCTTGACCTTGAATGGGAGCCGTTGCTCTTGGCCCGAGAGCGGCCGGCCACCCGCAGATACGTTCACCCGGACGGTGGCTTCGCCGCCCGGTGGCACCACCAGAGCCGGTGGGTCAAATGTGTAGGCGTAGGAGAGTTCGTCGTCGATGCCTTCGAGCGCGAACGTCTGAGGCGTGTTCCCTGAGTTCTTTGCGACGAGCCGGAATTTCCCGGACGATGCGGCCGGCTCCAAGGCGATCGTGAACGCTTCGAACGGAAGGACGTTCAGGCTGGCCGAGCTGGTCGCCGAGTGGCCCTGCCGCGATTGGGCCATCACTGAAAAGCCGAGCGCTCCGGCCGGAGTCCCCGCCGCCTTTGGGATCGTGATGACGATCGGCACCTGCGCCGACTGGTCGGGAAGCAGCGATATCACCGGCGGGTTGATCGTGGCCCAACCCTGCGGCAAGTCCGGCACGCTGAGTGTGACTTGGTCTACGATCCGGCTGCGGTTCTGGATGGAGACATGCGCGACGGTCGTGGTGCCGGGCGCGATCGGCGCGGCTGGCGGTTCGAGGTCCACCTTCAGGAGCGCGGCTTGGACGCCAGCCACCGGCTCGGCGACGGCGGCGACGGCGGCTCCTGGTTCGGCATAGACGGCGTCGACCACGCCGAAGCGGAGCGACTGGCCGTCGTTGACCACGTGGATCGTCCCAGGTTCAAGGCGGACGCCGTCGAGGTACGTGCCCGAGGTGGAGCCGAGGTCTTCGACCGTGAGGTGTCCAGAGTCGAAGACGATCTTGGCGTGCCGGGCTGAGACGGAGGCGTCGCTGAGTTCGATCCCGGAGCCGGCTTCGCTGCCGACCGTGACCGCGGGCGTGTCTAAGGGCAGTTCGTAGCGCTGCCCGCCAAGGTTGACGCGAAAAGCCCCAAATTTCACGCCTTACCCCCCTCGAATCGGCATCTTCGGGAGAGAGTACGCCTTCCGGCCACCTCCCGGACGCGTGCCTCTTCCGCGGGCAAGAGGGTAGCACCTGAAAGCCATGCGGATCGCGGACCTTGACCAACATAATGGCCCGGCTTGCCCGCTGCCGGTCGCGCCGCCTCTGGCTTAGCCCGCGATGCTTCCGGCGACGCTGCCCATGTGACCGCCATTGCTGCTGCTGCGGCCACCGCGCACGTCCGTCGCGCGCTTCGGCGGTTCCAAATCCTTGACCGTCTCGGAATCGAGTGAGAGGTCGATTGGCCCCTCCGTCTTGGGTTTCGGACTGCTCATGGACCACCTCCTAGGTGACGTTGCTGCCGGCGATGCTCACTCTGGTCGGGATGCATGTGTTCGTGGTGGCGCTCCGCCCACCGTGAACGTCCTTCGCGCCAGCCGCCGGCTCCAGGTCCTTGACCGTCTCGGCGTCGAGGGCCGGCTCGGGCCGCGAGGGCTGGCCCTTCGATTCACTCATGGTGTCCTCCCGTGGCGTGCTAGGTGACGTGGCTGCCGGCAACACTACCGGCGATGCTCTTGCCGCTGCTGCTCCGGCCGCCCTGGACGTCCTTGGCGGCGGCCGGCTCCAGGTCCTTGACGGTCTCGGCATCGAGGCTTGGCACCTCGCCTTGATGTGCCTTCCGGCGTACTTCGCTCACTTCGCTTTCCTCCGAGTCGCTCACTTCCGATGCCATCACCGTACGCGAGGCGGAAGGCCCCGCCATCACTCGAAACCATCATTTTTCGCGAGTCACCCCACTATCCACGGTGAGCCGCGCCGAGAGATCGGCGAGGTCAGGCAGTGGGACCTCGGGAAATCGTGGGCTGAGTGGGTTGACGCAGACATGGTCGGCACCCGCGGCGAGGTGAGCCCGCACGCGCCCGGCGACCACTTCGGCGTCGCCGCGGACGACGAGCGCATCGATCAGCCGGTCGCTCCCGCCAGCTTCGAGGTCGGCTTCGCTCCAGCCGAGCCGCCGCAGGTTGTTCGGGTAGTTGGTGGTTTGCAGATACGCGGCAACGTGCTCGCGGGCGAGTTCGCGGGACTTGGCCTCGGACTCTCCGATGACGGCCGCTTGGTGGATCGCAAGCACCGGCTCAGGGCCGAGTCGCTCGCGCGCGAAGGCCGTGTACTCGACGGGGACGAGGTACGGAATGGCGCCCCTCGACCGCCGCCGGGTGAGGTCCAGCATCTTCGGGCCAAGCGCCGCGATCATCCTCGGGACAGGCGGTTCGGGCCGCGGGCCGTTCCACGGCGCCTGGTCCATGGCGTCAAGGTAGTCGGAAAGGTCTTGCAGCGGCTTCTCGTAGCCACGACCGGCCCACGACCGGGCCCCCTGGTGCGAGGTCCCGATCCCGAGGACGAAGCGGCCGGGGAAGGCCTCGCCGATGGTCCGGGCCGCGTTCGCCATCTGGTCCGGGCCGTGCCGCCAGATGCTGACGATCGAGGTCCCGACAACGAGCCGCGAAGAGGCCTGCAGGAGGACCGGAGCGAACGCGAACGGGTCGTGGCCACCGGAGTGCAGCCAGGCCGCGGTCACGCCGGCGTCATCGAGCGCGGCCGCGATACGGCGCGCATCGGCCGCAGGCTGGAAACAGAGGCCAGCGTCCCAGATCCCAAGGCGGCCGAGCGCGACGGCGAGCCCGATCTCCCGAGGGCCGTGCCGTTCCACGACTACCCGACGCTGCCGCCGGCGTCGCGGCCGGCGCTGCGGCTGCGGCCGCCGCCGCGAGCGTGGCCAGCGTCCTGGTCCGGGGCATCGAGGTCCTTGACGGTCTCGGCGTCGAGCTTAGGGGTCGTAACGGCGCTCCGGTCAGGCTTAGTCGTGCTCACATCCTACTCCTGCGAATTGGTGCGGACGGTAACGGCTTCGGTGCACCGCGTATGTTCTTTGCGGCACACCTGGGCTGCCTGGCTTGACGGCGGGGCCCGCTCTCCCGCTGGGCCCGCCACCGGCCCGGAAGCCGTGGACCGGTACACACGAACCTACGCCGCGGGGACAGGTCTGCCATCACTCGAATCCGCCATCTTCCGCCGTTCAACCGCTATTCGAGGCCCACGGAGGTGCATCCCGCCCGAGCCACATCGGCGCGCCAGCCTTGCGCCGCATCAGGTAGGTGAGCACCTCCCAGCGGCCGGAGGCGAAACGGGTGTAGGGGGCGATCGGCTGGCGTTCGGCGGGGTCGGCTCGCCAGAGTGCCGCCCCGAGCTGGGCGTCGAAGTGCCAGAGGGTCTCGGCGATCTCGAACCCGAGGGCCGCGTACGTGCGGTGGGCCGGCGTCGCGAACAGGTTCGTCGTGAGCACGAAATCGCGGCCCGGGTACTTCGCTTCGCACCACTCCATGAGCGCCGCCAGCATCCGGCGCGCCAGGCCCCGGCCCTCGTGCTCGGGCGGGACGTGGACTGACCACAAGTACAAACCTGCGGCGTCCTGTGTATTCACGGAGACGCGGCCAACAGCGGCGCCGTCTTCGATCGCGACGAGATGGCGGTGGGCGCCGGGCGTCCGCGCCCAGGCGAGGGCGGATTCGGCGCGCCCGCGGTCGCGCAGGTGGCCGAGGTCGAACGGGTGGAAGGGAAAGCCCCGCTCCCCCCATCGGGCCATTTGTTTCACGAGCGCGCTATCCCAAGCGCGGAGTTCGAGGCCGTAGCCACGGATCACCTCGGGGTACCCCGGCGGCGCGGGCTCAACGCGGTGGGTCCGAAGGCGGGCCATCGTGTGGCGAAGTATGCGACGGCGTGCGCTCACCTGTCGTGCCAGACAAGGATCGAGGGCGGCCGGACCACATGGCCGGCCGCCCTTGTTGGTGCTCTCCTGGCTTAGAGCCGGGTCGCGGACTGGGCGGCGCCGCCCTGGGGGGTATTGCCGTTCGCCACCGGTGCCGGGCGCTGGCCCGAGAGCATCTGCGCGAGGAAGGCCGCGAAGATGCCGCCGCCTGCGTCGCCACCGCCGCCACTGACCACAATATCCGGCGTGATCTTGAGCCCGGCTGCCGCGATGGACTTGGCGACTTCGATCCCGAAGAGGTTGTTCTGGCCGACGGCCTCCTGCTGCTTGTCGTAGGCCTCCGCAGTGGCATCACCGACGGCGCGGATACGGGTCGCCTCGGCTGAACCGGCGAGTTCGACGGCGCGGGCCTGGCCTTCGGCCTCGATGACCGTCTTCTGGCGGTTCTGTTCTGCGATCTGCACGCCGATCTGCGCGGCCACGAGTTCGATCTGCTTATCGGCCTGGGCGCGCGTGTTCTCGGTGGCGATGCGCTCCTGCTCCGACTTCTGCTGCTCGATGAACATCGCCTGCTGCTGGGCGGCGATGACGCGGCGTGTATGGATCGACATCAGCTCCTGCGGCAAGAGGATTTGCGAAATGAGTACGCGGACGAGCTCCACGTGGTACTTCTCGAGTTCCTCACGTGCGCGGGATTCCGCCTTCTCCTGTTCCACGGCGCGGTCCTGCATAAAGGCCATCGCTTCTGTCGAAGAGGCCTGGTTGCGGAAGGACGAGTCGATCATCGGGTGGATGACGTGGTCGACGAGGTTCTGGACGGAGCCGATCTTCGCCACCATCAACGGCGCTTGGTCCGGACGCACGCGGATGATGACTTTGACGCTGACCTTCATCTCGAAGCCGTCCCGGCTAATCACCGAGAGTGGGTTGAAGAGCTGGACTCGCTTGTTGGCGGCGACGCTCGGGTCCGAGTCGACGCCCTCGGGGACAGCCTCTTCGGCCCAGTCCACGGTCAGGTTCGTCGTCGGGATGACGTAGGCGATGTACGCCCAGCGGTTGAGGTAGTAGACACCAGGCCCTGCTACATCTCGCTGGATGCCGCGGAAGCCCGCCGGGACCACGTAACGCTCTTTGGCGGGGCCCAAGCGATCTTCCTCTGATTCGACCGGCGGCTCAGCGCCGACGTTCGAAACGAGGACGGCGACCTCGCCGCGTTCGACGACGGCGACCTGGTCGAGGTTTACATCGAACATGAGCGGGTTGATGTAATAGGTGCCCGGCCGCAGCAGGTCGAACTGTGGCCCGCGTTGGCCGCCCGCGATGATGAAGGCCGAAGCGTCCTGGTAGTCGGTATGGCCGTCGACGTGGAAGGCGACCAATTCGCCGGAGGGCAGAGGCTGGCCATCTTTCGCGGTGACGAGGCCGACCTGGTTCGCGGAGACCACGACGGCCGGCCGCAACTCGACCGCGAAGAAGTCGGTGTTAAGGCGGTACCGGCCCGGGAGCACGAGTTCGATTTGCGGGCCGCGCTGGCCGTCGTTGGTCAGGAAACCTTCAGCGTCCTGGAAGCTGGAGTGGTCGGGCGTCTTGCGTGCGAGCAGGCGGCCAGACTGCATCGGCCCGCCATCCCGTGCGGTCACGATCCCGACCTGCTGGGCGGCCACGATTAACGCCTTTTCGACGCGGATCCGGAACAGGTAGGTGTTAATCCGGAACTGGCCCGGCGGCAGGACATCGACCTGCGTGCCCTTCTGGCCGCGGTTGCGGAGGAACGCCTCGCCGTCTTGGAAGGTGTCGTGGCTGGCGACGCGGCGGGCGAAAATGCGGCCCGGCTCTAGCGCATGGCCGTCGATTGACTCGACGATGCCGACTTCGTCTTCGTTGATGACGACCATTGGCGTCTTTCGGACCTTGAAGAGGAACGGGACAAGGATGTGCAAGCCAGGCGGCAGCACGCGCGCCTGGATGCCGACTTCGCCTGTGAGGGCGATGACGCGGCCTTCCGGCAAGCCCTTTCCGATATAGCGGCGCTCCAAAAGGCCGACCTCTTGGCCGCCAATGTTGACGAGCGCACCCGTCAGCAGCAGCAGCAAGAAGACGACCAGCGGCACGCCGATGACGACGCCGAGGACAACGTACAGGGTTTCCATGCGGGGGATTCTACCAGCGCGCCGGAAGTCGCCAGCGCTCGTCCAAGTTCGCCGGGCGGCGATTGCCAGCCCTTCCAGCGATCAAGGAACTATGCTAGCAGGATCGCATACTGTCGTCGATGGATGTCTACGTGTCAGCTATGGAACGGCGGTTGACCTGGGCGCACCCCGGCCGTAAAACGCGGCCATGCTGTTGCGCGTTGTCACCGTCACCATCGCTGAGGGCCAGGAGGCCCCCTACTGGGCCTGGAGCCGCGAAGTCCTCGCGCTCTGGGATGCGCGTGGCGTCGTCCGGGCCGGCGGGCCGTATGCCGCGACCGGCGCCTCCGGCGAGAGCCTCGGCGTGTGGTTGACCGTGCATCCGGGCGAGGACGAGATGCGGGATGAGTTCACCCGGCTGTATGCGGACGACCCGGGCCGCGCGCTGATGCAGCGGCGTCCTCCGCTGGTCGCGAGCACCCTGATGACGGTCTACGCGGAGTGGGACCCGGACCGCGGCGACCCGAAGGGCCTGCCGGTGCTCGTCCCCTAGGCGGTGCCGAACGCCATATACTCGATTTCGGAGGCTGCACCATTGCCACTTGGGGCCCTACTCGAACCTGACGCACCCGTCCGGCGGGTGAAGTTGACCGTCGACGACTTCCAACGGATGTGTGAAGTCGGCATCTTCGATGAGGACGACCGGATCGAACTCATCGATGGGGAGTTGTATGAGATGCCGCCACCGGGGCCATGGCACTCCAGTCGTCGGGTTGTTGGGCCGGCTGTTCCAAGGGGTTGCTTCCGATGCCCCGATTGTCTGGGTCCAGAGCCCCGTCCGGCTTCCGCCCGTCGGCCAGCCGATGCCAGACCTGGCGCTCATTCGCTTCAAGTCCGATCACTATCGGACGGAGTGGCCGGAAGCGGGTGATGTCCTCTTGTCAGTCGAAGTGAGCGATACGACAGTGGCGAGGGATCGCAGAGAAAAACTCCCGATGTACGCCGCGGCTGGCATCCAAGAGGTCTGGCTCGTGACGTGCGCACCGGCTGCAATCGAGGTCTATCGGCAGCCGCTGGGGAACTCGTATGAAGTCACCCGCAGCTACTTCGCCGGCGAAAGGCTGTCTCCGAAGGCGGTGCCGGAGCTTTCGGTCGACGTCGCACTCGTCCTAGGGTAGGCACGCAAATCTCGCTGGATGTGGCTCGGCGACTCGAGGGATCGCCGGTGCTCGTCCCGTAAGGGCCTACGACCGGCCAGAGCCCGGAGCGCACCGAGCGACGGGTCCGGCCACGCAAGCCCGCAGCGGCGAGCGAAGCGACGACGCGATGCCTGGCGTATCACCCGGACTGCCGGGCAAGGGCGCTCGAATCTTGTAGGATGCCGTAATGGCCCTCGAGATCTCCGACCTTGTCGACCTGATGCGCCTCCTCAGGGAGCACCCGGATTGGAGGGCGTCGCTGCGCGCGGAGCTGCTCGGAGAGGAGCTTATCTCCACGCCGGAGTTGGTCCGGCAAAACTCGGAGGCGATCACGCGGCTGGAGCAGGCGGTCTCGAGCCTCCAAGTGACCGTGGCAGAGAATTCAGCGGCGATTACGCGCTTGGTGCAGGCGGTCTCGGGCCTCCAAGTGACTGTGGCCGAGAACTCGAACGCGATTGCTCGCCTGGAAAAGGCTGTCTCCGACAACATGATCACCGTCGATCAACGGTTCGATTCGGTCGACCGGCGGCTCGCCAGCCTCGACGCCTGGATTGCCCGCGCCGACAAGGACTTCGCCTGGCTTAAGGCACTCTCGCTGGCGACGCACGTGCGCCTCAACCCGCACGGCATCTTCCACACGAAGCTTCGCAAGATGCGCGTCGTCATCGCCGACGACCTGGACCTGTTCGTGGACGCCGAGGAGAGCGGCGCTGTCACCGACGCTGAGTCGCTGGCTGTGCGGAAGCTGGACCTGATCCTTAGGGGCCGGGCAGGCGCGAGGAGCGAGGCGCACGACGCCTATCTCGCCGTCGAGTTGGCCTGGGTGGTGCGGCCGGACGATGTCGAGCGCGCACTGGCGCGCGCGGAGGTCCTTAGGCGGCTCGGCTACGAGGTGATTCCAGCGGTGGCTGGCCCCGAGTTCTTTGCAACTGTGCCCGCCATGGCCGCCGAGCGTAACGTCGAAGTGTTCGTCATCGACCCAGGCGACCTCGTCTCAGCGGCCTGACCCCAAGCGCCGGGCGCCCTCAGCCCCGCCTGGCGATCTTGTGCGTGGCCCACTACGCTTCGTGGTCATGCGGGTGCTGCGCCTCACCAATAGCAACGACATGAACGCTGGCATCGCGCCCGAGCGCCGGACTGGCGCCCTGGTCGGCGGGCTGCTCGAAGCCCGTCTCGGTGAGCCTTGCGAGGTGCAGTCCCGGCTCTATTGGCCGAACGCACGGGCCCCGGAGTTCGCGGAGAGATGGGTCCGCGAGTTCGAGCCCGACGTCGTCCTCATCGGCATCTCGGAGTACTGGAACACGTGGGAGTCAGTGCCGCTGATGCTGCGCCGCCGCTTTGGCAAGGCCGGGGGCAAGCTGGGCGACTGGAGCCAACGGAGCGTCCGGATCTCGTGGTTGGCGGAGAACGCAGCCTACCGGAAGGCACGCAACCTCGCCGTCCGCGTGATCGGCGGCGCCACACCCTTCACCGTCGAGGAGTCGCTGGCGGGCGTGGATGGCACCGTCCGCCGGATGCTGGCCGCGCGCGAAGAGACTCTGATCATCCTGCGCGGGCCGGGCGCGGCTCTGAACAGCGCCGGCGATAAGGCCGGAGCGCGCCGCGGTGAAGTTCGCCTCGCCCAGTTCGTGACCGGGCTTCGCGCCATCGCCCGCCAGCACCGTGCCGAGTGGGTCGACTTGCCGCCGCATCTGCTCTGGACCGCGGACCCGGGCCAACTCGGCGGCGACCGTATGCATCGCAACGAGGCCGGCCACGAGATGATGGCGTTGGCCGAAGCCGAAATCGTCACCGCAGCGTGGCGGAAGGTCAGCGGTGGCCTGCCCACCGCGCGGTGAGTGGCGCTAGCGCGCCCCGGCGGCTTACCATGTCCGCACATTCCCGCGCACGTGGCCGCGCTTATCGAGATGGGGCGAAGGGTTTCCGGCCCGCTGATGCCCCGGGCAACCTGCCCGCCACTGGCGGTTAAGGTGCCAATTCCGGCCCTTCCTTCGGGAAGGAGAGATGAGAGCGACTACGCTCGACGGTTCGACGGCCCACGCGGATTGAGGAGAATGGGATGAGTTCCTCGCTGGGCCGTATGGCAATGCGCTAGCCCCTCGCCGAAGGGGCCTCCCCGGATCGTTGCCGCCACACCGCAGGTACGCCCTCGCGTGCGCTGCGTCTCATCGTCGGGAGTTTGACATGAGCTTTGCCACCGCCCTTCGCTGCCGGGAATGCGGCCGCGAATATGCCCTCGGCCCGTTCCACGTCTGTGAGTTCTGCTTTGGACCGGTCGAAGTCACCTACGACTACGACGCGATTAAAAAGCACGTCACACGCGATAGTATCGAGCGTGGCCCCAACAGCCTGTTCCGGTACCGCGACTTCCTGCCTTGCGAGGCTGACACCGCCGTCGACATCGGCGCCGGCTTTACGCCGTTGATCCGGGCGAAGAACCTCGGTAAGGCGCTCGGCCTGAACAACCTCTACCTGAAGAACGACACGATGAACCCGACCTGGTCGTTCAAGGACCGCGTCGTGGCCGTCGCCAGCAGCAAGGCGCGCGAGATGGGCTTCACCAAGCTCGCCTGCGCGAGCACCGGCAACCTCGCCAACAGCGTCTCGGCCCACGCCGCCGCGGCGGGCATGGAGGCGGTCGTCTTCATCCCGGACGACTTGGAGTCGGGCAAAGTCGTCGGGTCGAGCATCTACGGCCCGACGCTCGTGAAGGTCCGCGGCAACTACGACGCGGTCAACCGGCTTTGCGCCGAACTCGTCTCGGTCCACGAAGAGTGGGCGTTCGTCAACGTCAACATCCGGCCCTACTACTCGGAAGGCTCGAAGACGCTCGGGTTCGAGGTGGCGGAGCAGCTTGGCTGGCGGGCGCCAGACCACTGCGTCGTCCCCATCGCCAGCGGTTCGCTCTACGTCAAGATACGCAAAGGCTTCGAAGAGTTGGCGAAGTGTGGCCTGATCGAGGCGCCGCGGACGCGTATGAGCGGCGCCCAGGCGACAGGCTGTTCGCCCGTCGCCGTCGCCTGGCAAGAGGGTTCGCTCAACTTCCGGCCCCAACGCCCGAAGACGATCGCGAAGTCGCTCGCCATCGGGAACCCGGCCGACGGCTACTACGCCCTCGTCCAGCTGCGAGACACCAACGGTGGTTGTGGCAACGTCAGCGACCCCGAGATCGTCTCCGCGATGAAGCTGCTCGCCGAGACCGAGGGCATCTTCGCCGAGACCGCTGGCGGCGTGACCGTCGCCTCGCTCAAGCAGCTCGCCGAACGCGGTACAATCGACCCGGACGAACTGGTCGTCGCCTTCCTCACGGGGGCTGGCTTCAAGACCATTGAGGCCGTGGCCGAAGCGCTCGACCCAGCGCTGGAGGTCGACCCGAACGTGGAGAGCTTCCAGGCGGCGTACGATTCCTACCGATCCACGGAGGCTACCCCCTGATGGCAGTCCGGCGCGTCCGCTTCACCTTTCCTGAAGACCTCATCAAAGAGCCGGTGATCTACCTGCTCGGCCACGAATTCGAGGTCATCACCAACGTCCGCATGGCGGATGTCGATGACCGCACCGGCTGGGTCATCCTCGAACTCGAGGGCGACCAGGCGGAGATCGAGCGGAGCCTCGTCTGGGCCCAGGAGCGCGGCGTCCGCGTCGACCCGGTCTCGGGCGACGTGGTCGAGGGGTAGTCCCGCAGGGCCGGCTACGCTCCAGCGCACCGGCCCCGCGTCACGCAGCAGATCACGAGTGGAGCGGGACACCTGGCGCGCCCGCAACGAAGGAGTTCGGTCTTGGCCATCAACGTACGCATCCCGCAGCCGCTCCGGGGGCTGACAGGCAACCTTTCGACGGTGAAGAGCACCGGCGGCACCCTCGCCGAGTGCATCGCCGACCTGAACACCAGTTACCCCGGCATGCTCGAACGGCTGCTCGATGACACCGGCCAGATCCGGCGTTTCGTCAACCTCTACATCAACGGCGAAGACGTCCGTTTCATGGACGGCCTCGGCTCCGCGCTCAAGGACGGCGACGAGATCAGCATCGTCCCGGCGGTCGCGGGCGGCTAACGCCGGCCGGCGGCGCCGCCGATTCTCCCGGCATGGAGTTCTCGAAGGCCGAGGTGCGCTACGTCCGGGACGGTTGGCGGCAGTTTCTCTACCGCGCCTGCCCGGAGTTGAAGGCGAACCGCCAGTTCACGCGCGAGCTGCTCGACCGGCTGGTCGCCTACAACAGCGAGTTTCTCACCGCATTCGTGGGCGAGCCCTCGGCGATCGACGCGGCACGCCCGGCCTCGCCGCCTTCCTTAAGGACGCCCTCGACCGCGGCGAGGTGAACGAAGGGCTCTACCGGGCGCTGGCCGGTTCTCTTCGTGTCCGCCCCAGCCGGTTCCGGCTCGACGCGGACGACGAAGACTGAGGCGTTTCCGAATCCCGGCTTAGCGCTCTTCGGCCCGGTAGTTGGCGTCGCGTGACTGGCGGAAGGCTTCCCAACCCTGCTCACGAAGGACTTTGAGGTGTGGGTCCCGGGCGTCGCCCCGGAGGGCGGCCATCGGGCCGAGCACGGGGTCCTCGCGGTACCGTAGCGCTTCGTTGAAGCCCGCGAGTTCGTGAACATGGTTCACCAGGAACTTGTTCGCACGGACGGTGGCCATCGGCAGCGCGATCAACTTGCGGGCCATCTCTTCCGCCGCCGCCATGAGCTGGTCCGCGGGGACCACCCGGTTGACGAGTCCGAGCCGCAACGCCTCCTGCGCCGTAATCCGCTCCCCGAGCAGCAGGATCTCTTTCGCCTGCTTCGGCCCGACTAAGAAGGGCGTGATCAACACGGGCGGGCCGAAGCCGTGGCGGATCTGGAGCTCGCCGAAAACCGCGTCTTCGCTCGCGACCGTGAAGTCGCACATGCCCGCGAGTTCGTGGCCCTGGCCGACGGCGTAGCCATTGACGGCGGCAATCACCGGCTTCGGCATCCGCCAGATGCGAAGGTTGAGGTCGAAGCCTGAGGGTACCGGAAGGCCGTCATCCGGCGGCGTCGACTGGATGTCGCCGCCAGCGGAGAAGGCGCGGCCGGCGCCCGTGAGGATCACGACGCGGACGGTGTCGTCGCCCTCGGCCTGGTCGAGGGCCCACTCAAGCCGCCGCAGGATGGACCAGTTCACGGCGTTGAGGACGACGGGACGGTTCAGCGTGATGACGGCGTAACCGTCCCGCTTGTCGTAGAGGACGTCATCGAGCGACGGCGGCGGTATCTCAATCGGCTGCGGCGAGGTCATGTGGTCTCCGTTGGTGCAGGGGATGGTCGTGGCAGGAGGAGTCGTGTTTCAGGTGGGATGGTGGTGGGCCAGACCTCTACCCGGCAAGCCTGCGCCAAGCGAAACGCCGTGACGAGGTCGTCCGGGAATTCGAGTGAGCAGTGGTACTCGTTGCCGCCTTCCGGATCATGCGACACGGAGCCCCCGGCGCCCGAGATCGACGCATGCGAAATCGATCCAACCCCGCAACGGCCATCGTCACCACAGTCGCGTGCGTAGAGCTCGGCTGGCCCGTGCCCGGGACGGACGACGCCGACGGAGGCCCGCCGCCGGCCGTCGGGGAGCGCGGCCGACCGGATCTTGAACACGCCGCGTGTTCGCTCCCAGCCGGTCTGTCCCCTCGCGCGAGCCAGGTGGCTCTCGGCGATCAGACGGCGCAGGAAGGTGTCATCGTCAGTCAGCTTCATGCTGCTTGTGCAGAGAGGAACCAGGATTCAATCAGGGCCTGGGCCTGTTCAATGGATGTCGACTCCGAGGTTTGGAAGGAGCCGGAGGAGTGGAGCAGTACCCGGAAGCGCCCGTCGTTGCGAATTTCGACCACAAGGTCTCGGTCCTTGTCGGGTTCGAGCCACTCCAACTCAAGTTCGCCGTCATAGATCGGGACGATCACGGCCTCGCCGGTGGGCTGCCCTCGCCGCCGCAGGCTGGCCAGAAGGTACGCGGCGCGCCAGCGGACCGCCTCGGTCGTCGGCGGAGTATCGAGGTCAGCCTGCCAGCCGTGGTCAAGGAGCCGGAGCCGGTCCAGGTACATGGACATGAGGGAGAAGTGGTGGTCCATCCCAATCTCGGCACCACCCGCGTGGTCGGCACGTGTCGCCGCGTCGGCGGACGCTGTGGGGGTCATGGTGCCCTCAGAGTACATGATCACCGGACCTTCCGGTGCGCCCTTACCCCACCCCCGGGTTCACCGGCGCGTCCGCGATGATGCCCGCGGCTTCGAGCTCCGCGAAATCGGCCTCGCCGAAGCCGAGCAAGTCGCCGAGGACTTCCCGCGTGTGCTCGCCGAAGAGCGGGGCGTGCCGCACGAGCTGCGGGTTCGCTTCGGCCAGGCGCCACACGACCCCGGATTGCCGATACGCGGCGGTCCTCGGGTGCGGGAGGCGGACCCAGAAGCCGCGCGCCGCGAGGTGCGGGTCGTCGTGAATCGCCTGGGTGTCGAGGACGCGGCCCGCGGGCACCCCTGCGTCCTGGAGGAGCAGCATCGCCGCTTGCGGGTCCTGTTGCGTGGTCCACGCCTGGATCGCGGTGTCCAGATCGTCGTGCCGGTCGCGGCGCTCGTCGAGCGAGAGTCCAGCGAGGTCGTTGCGCCCGATCGCAGCCGCGAGGGCGGCCCACTCGCCGTCGCTCGTGCAGGAAATGGCGATCCACTGCTCGTCGCCGGCAGCCCGGTAGACGCCCTGCGGCGCCCAGCGCGGCGAACGGTTGCCATAGTGCACGGGGTCCTCGCCGCGCAGAGAGGCGGCGACGTAGGCCTCGCCGATCATCGCGGCCATCGTCTCGCGCTGGGCGAGGTCGATGGCGCAGCCCTTGCCGGTACGCTGCCGCTGGATCAGCGCCAGGCCGACCGCGCCCGCCGCCGAGATCCCGCCCACGGGGTCGCCGTACGAGATGCCGGTCTTCATCGGGCCGCCGTCGCCGTAGCCGGTCATCGAAACGAGACCGCCGAGTTGCTCAATGATCGGCCCGAAGCCGACGCTGTCCCGCTCGGGTCCGGTCTTGCCGAAGCCGGCCATGCTGATGAGGATGATCGCGGGGTTCATCCGCCGGAGCGCTTCGTACCCGAGTCCGAGCTTTTCAAGCACGTCGGCGCGGTAGTTCTCGATCACCACATCTGACTGGGCCACGAGGTCGAGGAATACGTCGACGCCACGCGGCTGCGCGAGGTCCAGCGTGACCGACTTCTTGTTCCGGTTGTACTCGTTGAAGTAGTAGGAGGAGTTCCAGGGGTCGGCGATGCCCGGCTGCGGGATGAGGGTCCGGATGTTGTCCCACGCCCGTGGCGACTCGATCTTGAGGACTTCCGCGCCCATCTCGGCGAGGAGTTTCGTCGCGAACGGGCCCGCCCACATCATCGTCAGGTCCAGGACGCGGACGCCCTCGAACGGCAGCTTCTTCATTGGGCCACTCCCCAATCGCGGAGGACGGCAGCGGTGTCGGCCCCGGCCTTCGAAAGCGTGCCGCCCTCCCAAGGCAGCCCGAGAAACGGCCGGCCCGGGATCTGGGCCGCGCCCTCCGGCGTTTCGACGGTGTCGAAGAAGCGCCGTTCGCGCAGGCTGGCGTTCTCGAGCAGCTCCCGCGGGGTGACCACGGCGCCGAAAGGCACCTTGTGGACAGGCCCGAGCTCGAGCAGTTCCTGCTTCGTCTTGGTCGCGAACCAGGCGTAGAGCTTCGCGCTCAACTCGTCGTTGTTCGCGAGCCGCTGCGTGGGGTCGCGAAAGCGTTCGTCCAGGAGGTCGGGGTCGCCGACGACGGAGAAGAAGGCCGGGATTTGGCGCGCGAGGCAGCAGACGCCGCCGTAGCCATCGAGAACGGGGTAGATGCCCCACACGGCCGACGTGTGGTTGCCGAGGCGCACCGCTGCGACACCCGTCGACGCTTCGGTGCGGGGGCCGTACAGCTCCAGCATGGCTGCGGCGCACTCCTGCATCGAAATGTCGACCCAATCGCCTTCGCCATGGACGAGGGCGCCGAAGTACGCAGCGACGACGGCTGCGAAGCCGTTGAGTCCGCCGAGGTAGTACGCCTGGCTGCCGCCGTTGACGAGGGGCGGCCGGTCGGGAGTGCCGGTGAGCCCGAGGATGCCGCCCATCGCGTGGGTGACGAGGTTGGTGTGGCTGAACTCGCGGTAGGGGCCGCTCTGTCCGAATGGCGTGATCGAGAGGCCAACGAGCTGCGGTCGTTCGCGCCGGAGACGGGCCGGGTCGAGCCCGATGGCGGCTAGCACTCCCGGAGGGCCGTCTTCGACGACGATATCCGCGTTCAGGGCGAGGTCGAAGAGGCCCGCGCCAGCGAAGACGCGGCGCTTTCCGGCGAGGAGGTAGACCTCTTCGTCGGCGGTGAGGAGCCCGGACGGCCCTTCACTGCGGACAACGTCGGCGCCGAAGCCGGCCAGCCAGCGGGTCGCGAAGGCAGCCGCGATGCCTCCGCCGACTTCGAGCACGCGTACGCCGGCGAGCGGGTGATCCATGGCTTCCTCCGGCTGCGGATTGTGGATCGCCGCGGCAGGGCGGGGAAGGGCGCCGCTCAGTCCGCGTCGAGGGCGGCGGCGATCTCGCGGAGGAGGTCCAGCCGGAGGCGGTGAAACTTGCTGGCCAGGCCGCTGGAACTGGGGATGAGCCACACGCGCGTCTCGCCGAGGCGCTCGGGCTGTTCGCCGAAGGCGACCGCGGCGAGGCGGGTGCGGTCGAAGCCGAGGACGTGGTTGCCGAGGTGGCCCCAGATGCCCTTGCCACTGAAGACGGCGAACCGGGGCGCCGCCTCCGCCAGTTCGCGGTGGAGGCGAAGGGCGCCTTCCGCCACTTCCTGGGCGGTCAGCTCGTCGGCCCGCGTGGTCGGGCGCGGGCAGAGGTCGGTGAAGCCGATGCCTGCGACGTCCATGAGGCGGGCATCGTCCTCGAAGCCGACGGTTTCGGGCACGAGGCCGCTTTGGTTGAGATGGCGCCAGAAGACGTTGCCCCGAAAGGCGTAGTAGTGGCCGAGACGGGCGGATTCGATCCCTGGGTTGTATCCGACAAAGACGAGGCGAAGGCCCGGCCTCAGGTAGTGCGGCAGGGTGGTCGCTAGCCTTGGGTCGTTCATTCGGGCTCTCCGGGCTCGACGTGGAAGCGCACGCGTGGCTGGCTGAACTCGATGTACTCGGCTTTGCTGCCGAGGCCGGCGGGGACGCTGAAGCGCAGTTCCACCGTCCGGCTCGCGCCCGCCTCGAGGACGAGGGGGTCCGGGACCGCGGAGCCGCTGGGGCGCGCGGGCGGCAGGATGGCTCCGCCCTCGAGGCGCAGCCTCGCGGCGGCCAAGCCGAACTCGGCGCCACTGCGGGACGCCACTTCGAAGGTCGCGACCAGGGTGCGAGTCCCATCTAGGCCCGGCTCCTCGTCGAACGCCGTCAGGGTGTAGCGCCCGCCATCGGCGCTGTGTGCAGTGCCGAGGCCGACATCGGCGGTGCCGAAATACTGGTTCATCAGCGGCGGTACGACGAAGAAGGCGACGACCGCGCCCACGAGGACGCCGAGCAGGCCGCCGATCCACCACGCCGTCCGCCGGGAGGATCGCTCCTCCACAGGCAGTTCGTGCGAGATCCGCTTGCGGACGCGTGCTGGTGATTCGGCCACCAGGCTATGTTCGCCGGGCGCCCGCGCTCGGGCTATGCCAGCGTTCACGCGCTCGGCGGGATCACTGTCGCGAAGCCGTCGACGACGAGCTTGCCATCCTGGTTGTGGACCTGGGTCTTGAACTTGGTCCACTTACGCGGTTCGAGCTTCTCGACGAGTTCGACGCGCGCCGTCACGGTGTCGCCGATGAAGACGGGGGCGCGGAACTGCAGCTCCTGCCCGAGGTAGATAGTCCCCGGGCCGGGCATGTGCATTGCCAGGACGGTGGAGATGAACGACCCGGTGAGCATGCCGTGGGCGATGCGCTGCTTGAACATGTTCTCGCTGGCCGCGACGGCGTTGACGTGGGCGGGGTTCATGTCCCCGGTGATCCCGGCGAAGAGGTAAACATCGGTCTCGCTCACGGTCTTGGAGAAGGAGGCGCTATCGCCGACCGTGAGCTGGTTGTAGGTGGGCATCTGGAGGCTCCGGGAGAAGGTGGAGCTACGGTAGGGGGGCGATGGGCAACGCGGAACCGCGAGTCAGCGTGCGGTGGTCCGGGCGGCAAGGGGGCCCGCGGCGGTGAGCGACTGCGAATCCCCTGGGCCGTAGGAGAAGACCCACAGGTGGTACTCGGTCGCTGGGGAGAGGAGGCTGACCTCGGCGCTCGTCGTGGACTTGTCGCCGAGGTCGATGAGTCCGTCGGTGGCGCGCCGACCCGCACCGACCGACTTAATGTCGGGGCTCATGGAGTAGTACACGACGAACCCTGCCGTGCAGCCGCCACCAGAGTCCCACTCCACGCTGAGTGACGAACTCGTGGCGGAGGCAAGGCGGAGGTTCGCCGGTGGAGGTGCGTTCTTGCAGCCTTCGCCAGCGATGCCTTCGAACTGTCCCACGCGCTGGCTTTGGTTGTCGAAGGAGTACGCCTCAATCCAGAAGTAATAGAGCGTGCCAGCTTTCGGGACGACTGCGTGAACCCTCATAGAATTGGCGCCGGGTTCGGGCCGATGGTCGCGAATCTGGTCGATGGGGACGGAGGCGATGTCATTGCGTTCGGAAAACGAAAGCCGGTAGCCCGCTGGACGGCAACCAGGATCGATTGGCCACTCGAGCCGGACTTGCGAGTCGCCGCCGGGCGCGACCAAAGGCTCGGCTGGAGGTGCGATCGTGCAGGCCGCTGCCGGCGACGTCCCGCCACCGGCGAGGAGGACTCCAGCGCCGAGCGCCAGCGCTGCTGCCCCCGCTGCGAGGACTCCCGCACTGAGCGGGTTGCGAAGCCGTCGCGGGATCGCCGGCGGCCGGCGGTGGCGCACTCTCCCGGCGTGGCCTCCGGCCCTGAGGCGACCGAGTGCGGCTTCGGCCTCCGCTGCGGTGGGCCGACCGAGTGGGTCAGTCGCCATGCACGCTTCGACGAACTTCGCTATCTCGCCCGGGATTGGGGCGAGCGCCCGCCGGAGTTCCGCCTCCCGCTCGCCGGGCGGCGTAAGCACGGTCGGCGCCCCGGGCGTGCCGAGGAGTGCGTGGCGAAGGGTGGCGCCGAGACCGAAGATGTCGGCGGGCGGCCCAGCCGTGCCCTGGCCCTGTTCAGGCGCAGCGTACGCAAGCGTGCCGGCGAAATCCGTGCTCAGGGTGGTCGGGTCGGCGAGGTCGCGCGCTATCCCAAGATCCGCGAGCAGGACGCTGCCCGCCTGGTCCAGGAGGATGTTTCCTGGCTTTACGTCCCGATGGACGATGCCGGCCGCGTGGAGTGCGGTCAGCGCCTGAGAGACGGCGGCCACGATGGGGACGGCACGCTCGATCGGCAAGGCGCCATCGCGCTGGAGCACCGCGGCGAGACTCAGCCCGTCGATGAAGGGCGTCGCGATGAAGGCTTGGCCGTCGACGACGCCTGAATCGACGATGGCCAACACGTGCGGGGACGTCACGCGCTGGCCAAGGTGAACCTCGGCACTGAGGCGGCGTGCGAAGCCTGGCTGAGCGGTGATGTGCGGGTGAAAGAGCTTGAGCGCGACATCCGCCCCAGAGTCGAGGTCGGCGGCGCGGAAGACCCAGCCGGAACTGCCGCTCCCGAGGGGCGCACCCAGTCGATACCGCCCGAGCGCGCCCGGGAAGATGCTTGCCGGGCCTCGTTCGGTCACGCTCGGGCTCCTTGAGTTGGCGCGTCCAGGCGATATCCCACACCGGCAACCGTCACGATCGGGAGGTAGTGATCAATGCCCGCGGCGGCGAGTCGATTGCGGAGCCGGTGGACGAGCTGGTGGACCATATTGACGTCGAATGGCGGGCACGATCCGGCAGCGGGTCCCCAAACTCTGTCGCCGATCGCCTGGCGGCTACAGACTCGGCCGCCGTTTGCCCAGAGCAACGCGAGCAGTTCGAATTCTTGCGGCGAAAAGCTTGCTTCGATGGGGCGGCCATCGAGGCGCACCACGCGGCGCCCCGCGTCGACCTCGACGCCAGTGGCCGCGATGAGCGGTCCGGTCCAGGTCCGCAAATCGGCATCGTCATCCATAAAGACGAGGCTTGCGCCGCCGATCACGATCTCGTCGCCGTGTGAAAGCCGGACTGCGGACGTCAATCGCGCTCCATTGAGCCAGGTGCCGTTCTTCGAGCGGCAATCTTCAAGGACGAAGCCGCAACCGGTGGGCCGGATCGCAGCGTGAGCCCGCGACGCAAAGACCCCCTCGAGTGGCACGGAAGCGTAGGCGTCCCGCCCGATGACCACGTCAGCGGCGCCGAGCCGGAAAACCCGCGCGCCCGAGGCAAGCTCCTTGACGATGAGGAACGGCATGACGCGAGGCGCTCCGGCTCGAATGCGGCGGAGTATAGCGACCGCCGGGGCCGACGGAAGCCCCTGTCAGCGGTTCATAAGGGCGCCGCTATCGCGATCACGTCGGGCGGCCCTCAGGCTTCGGCCGCCCCCACTGTGGG
The DNA here is from genome assembly GCA_046152925.1 of Dehalococcoidia bacterium. Taxonomy (GTDB): domain Bacteria; phylum Chloroflexota; class Dehalococcoidia; order Tepidiformales; family Tepidiformaceae; genus CAMAUF01. The sequence continues at coordinate 8,829 of JBJXFX010000149.1, read as the reverse complement.
CCGAGGTTCCTATGAAACGGTTCCTTCTGTTGTTGGCGCTGCTTGCAATCCCGCTCGCGGGCCAATCGGTCCAGGCCTCAGCTGGCGGCGGCAACTCCGGCGCCGCCAAGGCATGCCAGAAGGGTGGCTATCTCAGCCTCCACCGCGCCGATGGTACGCCCTTTGCCAACGTGGGCGACTGCGTCTCCTACGCGGCGCAGGGCGGCGAGTTCGCCGCGCCGCCGGCGGTTGCCGATGTCGGCTGCCCAGCTGGCCCAATCCCCGATGGCACACCATATCAATGCACACCGGTGGTGACGGGATCGGGCACCCAGACCTTCCTCTGGACCTACGCAATGCCGAGTGGCGGCGCCACGGCCCCTATGCAGTCGGCCTCGCCGGCGCCGTACTTCACCAGCCTCAACGGCCCAACCGTCACGTTGACGCTGACCGTCTGCAATGTGCTTGGCTGCGTCAGCGCCAACGATGTCGTCGCGTTGGACACGCCGCAACCGCAGTGCTTCCCGACGGCGCCGACGGGCCTCGCCGCGGTTGCGAGTGGGACCGGCGAAGTCACGCTGAGCTGGCAAAGCCCGGGCGGCTGCGTCCAGGGCTATTACGTGTACTTCAGGGAAGATAGCGACCTCGGCGCCATCATCGGTGCGGAGCCCTCGACGCCATACAACCCGACGACTGAGAGCGGTGTCTTCAACGCTGGGCCTAACCAAGCCTTCACCGTGCGGAACCTCGTGCCCGGCAAGACGTACTACTTCTGGGTCTACAGCTACGGGACGGGCGACGCCCAAGGGGGCGTGGCCTCCGTATCCCAATCAGCCGGTTCCTGACGGATTTTGGCGGCACGGACTGGCCGGAAACTAAGCATGACTTCCGGCCCCGCCCAGCTTTGATAGGCGGACAGGGCGTCGCTGGCGGGGGCACGGACGCTCGCTACCGCTCGCGGTGGTGATGGGACACGGACGCTCGGTACCGCGACCGGTGCTGATGGGCCTGCCAACGCTCCGGTTCGACCGGCGACGTGAGCCCGACGACAATCGAGGCGAATGCTGTGGTTTGAGATAGGCGCGACCGTGCGGCGCGAGGATGTCGAGGCCGTGGCCGAGATCATGCGCGAGGTCGCGCCGGGCGGCGTCAGCGTCGATGAGCCGGTCGACCTCCTCGGGCCGGAGATGGGCTTCCGCGTCCGCGCAGCTGAGCCAGTGACGGTCCGCGCCTACGTCCCCAGCAGTGAACTCGGGGCCATCCTGACGGAACGGCTGCGGGTGACGATGCACGAGGCGTTCCCGGCAGTCGAACTCGTCGCGAAGCCGCTCTATGAGCAGGATTGGGCCGTCGCTTGGCGTGAGTTCTTCGGCGTGGTCGACTCCGGCGGCCGGGTCGTGGTGGTCCCGACGTGGGTCGAGCACGAGCCGCTCCCGGGCCAGATCGCGATCTCGCTGGACCCCGGGCAGGCGTTCGGCACCGGCCACCACGAGACGACGCGGCTCTGCATCGCCGCCTTGGAGGAGTACGTGAGGCCCGGCGTGGCGGTCCTGGATGTGGGGACGGGCTCCGGGATCCTGGCCATCGCCGCGGTCAAGCTCGGAGCGTCGTCGGTGTTCGCGATCGATATCGACCCTGTCGCGGCCGAGGTTGCGCGCGAGAACCTGGCGGCGAACGGCGTGGCCGGCGCGGTGACGGTGGCCGCGGGCAGGCTCGAAGACGACCACTCGGGCGTCTACGGCCTGGTCGTCTCGAACATCAGCACGGCGGCGAACCTCGGGCTGCGCGACCTCTTCGGGCGGGTCGTTGCGCCGGGCGGCACCCTCATCCTGAGCGGCATCCTCGCGACGGACGCGGTGCGCGTGGCCGAGGCACTGGCGGAGTCTGGCCTGGGGCGCGTGCAGGCGACCTTCGAGAACGACTGGTGCCTGCTCGTCTTCGTCCGGACATAACGGCACGCCCGGTCCGTCCCGAAGGTCCTTGACGGCGGTGCGATACTGACGACGTGGAAGTGACATCGCTCGGCACGGACCTGATGGGGCGGCGGCGGAACGGGAGCCTTGTGGCGGCCCTTTTGACGCTGTTGTTCGGGATCTTCCTCGCTTGGGGCTGGTTCGCGGTCGTGGGCGGGCTCTTCGTGATCCGGACGACGCAGGAGTGGGTCACGCGCCGGTCGCTGAGCGCCGAACGCTCCGGACGGCCGCGGTCAGGCTGAGGTGTCGGAGTATCAAGGGGTTGGTTGACATCGCTTGCGCGCGCGGCCCCCTCACCCGGCCTCTCCCCGTGCGCGGGGCGAGGGGCTGGTATGAGCCCCGGCCAGGAGGCATCTGGGTCAGGCTGAGGTGTCGGAGTATCAGGGGTTGGTTGACATCGCTTGCGCGGACGGCCCCTCACCCGGCCTCTCCCCGTGCGCGGGGCGAGGGGCTGCCATGAGCCCCGGCCAGGAGAGGTCTGAGTCAGGCGGGGGGCCGCTCGGCGAGCTTGACGAGCACATCGAAGGCCGCATACGCGTCCGCGAGGGCCGAGTGCTCGCCCATGCGCCCGATCCCGAGGCGGTCGGCGACGTGACCGAGGTTGAAGCGGTCGACTTGGCCGGTGCTTTTCAGGAGAATCCGGGCGATGGGCTGGATGTCGAGGGCGACGGGGGCAAACGGCCACGGCATGCCGAGCTGCTTGCAGGTCTCCACGAGGAAGGCGATGTCCTGGCTGATGCCCCAGCCAGCGAGGATTTCGCCGCTGGCCAGGCCCACCATTTCGCCGAACGAGCGCGGCAGTTCGGGCGCGTCTTTCCAGAGCTTCGAGCTATAGCCGACGACCTTGAGCGCGCCCGGCTCGGCGTTGCCGATCCGCTTGGGGCGGACCTTCGCCGAGACGGACGCCTGTTCCGGGAATCCCTCCGCGATCGCGACCTTAATCGCGCCGATGTCGAGGATCTCGTGGACGGCCGCGTTCGAGCCGCTCATTTCGAGGTCGAAGACGACGAGGTGCAGCACGCCTTCGAGGGCTTCGACGCTGGGGACGTCGCTTGTGAGCCGACCGTCGGCTTCGAGGCGCCGGAGCCCAGGCTGGAGGAATGCCGCGAGGTCCATGGAGAGATGGTGAATCGCCCGCCTCGCAGGCGCCACCGCCTGCGGTCGTGCTCGTGCTGGCCACGAGAGAGAGACCCGCTGCAGTCAGGAGAATCGGCTACGATCGGAGCATAACCACCTGCGAGGCTTTCGCTTGTCCGACACCACGTCCGCAGCCCTCCGCTTCTTCAACGACCGCTATTCGCTGGACCCGGCGACCATGTCCTCGCTCCTGGGCACCGCGCTGAGCAAAGGGGGCGATTTCGCCGAGTTGTTCTTCGAACACCGGGCGAATAGCTCGATCGCCTTCGAGGACCAGCAGGTGAAGTCGGCCGCGCGCCATTCCGTGCAAGGTGTTGGCATCCGCGTGGTCCGGGGCGACACCGTGGGCTACGCCTACACCGAATCGCTCGATGTGACTGCGATGCGGAGGGCAGCCGAGACCGCCGCCCGCGTCGGCACCGGCGAGCTCGCGCCGCTCCCGGTGGACGCCACGCCGGGAATGAGCGCCCACGACCTGTACGCCTTCGACGCGCCCATGATCGCGGCGCCTTCGGCCGAGAAGGTCGACTACTTGGTCCGCGCGGACCGGGCCGCGCGGGGCTACCACTCGGCCGTCAGCCGGGTCGATTGCTCGGTCAGCGACGAACTCAAGCATGTGCTGATTGCGCGCTCCGACGGGCGTTACGTCGGCGATATTCAGCCGCTCATCCAGTTCCGGGTGCAGGTGCTGGCCGAGAAGGATGGGCGGCGTCAGTCGGCGGGTACCGGCGGGGGTGGCCGGCTCGGCACCGGCTATTTCCTCCAGACGACGCCCGAGACCCTCGCTCTTGAGGCCGCCCGTCAGGCGGTGCTGCAACTCGACGCCGTCGAAGCGCCCGCGGGCACCCTGCCGGTGGTGCTCGCGGCGGGGGATAGCGGCGTGCTCCTGCACGAGGCTGTGGGCCACGGCCTCGAGGCCGACTTCAATCGCAAGGGCACCAGCAATTACTCGGGCCGCATCGGAGACCAGGTGGCGAGCCCGCTGGTGACGGTGGTCGACGACGGGACGATCCGCGACTCGCGCGGATCGCTCAACGTCGATGACGAGGGCAACCCGACCGGGCGCAACGTCCTCATTGAAGGCGGCACGCTCCGGAGTTACCTGCAGGATCAGATGAGCGCCCGCCACTTTGGCGTCGCCCCGAGTGGCTCCGCGCGGCGCCAATCGTTCAAGCACTACATCATGCCGCGCATGACGAACACCTTCATGCTCCCAGGCCAGGATGCTCCCGAGGACATCATCCGCTCCGTCGACCGAGGCCTGTATTGCGTCTCGTACAGCGGTGGCCAGGTGAACATCTCGAACGGGGACTTCGTCTTCTCCGTCACCGAGGCCTATCTGATCGAAGGCGGCAAGGTCACGTCGCCTGTGAAGAACGCGACCCTGATTGGCAACGGCCCGGATGTGATGACCAAGGTGACGATGGCGGGGCACGACTTCAAGCTCTCGGACGGGCGCTGGATGTGCGGCAAAGACGGACAGTCGGTGCCGGTCGGCGTGGGGATGCCGACGGTCCTGGTCTCCGGCATCACGGTCGGCGGTACCAAGGTTGGCTAACGAACGGACGCCGCTGGAGGCGGCACAGATCGCGGTCGAACTGGCGATGAAGGCCGGTGCGGGCCAGGCCGACGCTTTCGCCGCGGCCTTCGTCGAGTCCGAGGTCACGGTCCGCATGGGGGAGATCGAGCGGCTCTTCGAGGCGGGCTCGCGCTCGGTTGGCCTGCGCGTGATCACGGGCGGGCGGACCGCCGTGTGCTCGACAGCTGACCTCTCCGACGCCGCCTTGCGCCAGTTGGCCGCGGACGCGGTCGAATTGGCGGCGATCTCGGCGCCGGACGAGCATGCGGGCCTTCCGGAGGCGGGAGACCTCGCCCGCGACCGTTCGGCCGCCGAGTTGCAGACCTACGACGAAGCGATCGCGTCGCTCACCACCGACGAGAAGCTCGTGATGGCGCGGGCGTGCGAGTCGGCCGCGCTGGGCATGGACAAGCGGATTACGAATAGCGACGGCGCCCGCATGGAGACTCGGGCGGGCGACCTCGCCCTTGCGAACTCGCTGGGGTTCTCGGGCGGCTACCCGGTGACCTCGGTCTCGCTCATGGTCGAGGTGATGGCCGACGACGAGGGCGGCAAGAAACGCAACGCCTACTGGTACTCCTCGGAACGGGCGTTGCACCGGATGCAGGCGCCGGAGGAGATCGGCCGGATTGCGGCGCGGCGGGCGGTGGAACAACTCGGGGCGCGCAAAGTGCCGACCACGCGCGTCCCGGTCGTCTTCGAGCCCATGATGGCGGCGTCGCTCGCGGGTGCGGTGGCTGGCTGCGCGTCGGGGTCAGCGCTATACCGGGGCGCCACCTTTCTCAAAGGGAAGGAAGGGACGCGCATCGGGTCGCCGCTGGTCACGATCGTGGACGACCCGCATCTCGCCGGGCGGCCAGGTGCGCGGCCGTTTGACGGCGAGGGTGTTGCCTCGCGGCGGACAGGACTCATGCACGAGGGCGTCTTCCAGGCGTTCCTGTTCGATTGCTATTCCGCACGCCGGTCAGCGGCCAAGACGACCGGCAGCGCCAGCCGCGGTGTCAGCTCGTTGCCGATGCCGGGCGCTTCGAACCTCATCTGGGAAGGGCCCGGTGGGCCGGTCGACGCGATCATCCGCGGGATCGACCGGGGCCTGTACGTGAACGGGCTCATGGGCAACGGCTTCAACCCGACCACTGGGGACTACTCGCGTGGGGCGGCCGGGTTCTGGATCGAGCGCGGCGAAATCGCCTTCCCTGTCACCGAAGTGAACATCTCGGCGCACTTCGGGGAGATGCTTGCCGGGGTCGACGCGATCGGGGACGACCTCACGTGGTTCGGGTCGGTGGCGGTGCCGACGGTGCGCATCGCGGAGATGACCGTTTCGGGCGATTAGGGCTGGATGTGGATGACGGAGTCCTTCGAGGCGATCATCCAGTAGGCCTGGCCGCGTTCGAGGGCGTGGATCGAGTTGACGTACGACGGGAGCCCGGGCCCGAACCGCGACCAACGGCCGCTGGCAGCGTCGAAGGCGTAGATGACCGTGATCCCGCCCGCACCTTGCAGGCCCGACCCTGCGGGCATCGTTGTCCCGATCCAGGTAACCAGGTTGGCGCCGGCATAGACCACGACCTCGGTCGTTCGCGGCGGCGTCGGGGAGAGCTGGGCCGGAGGCGGCGCGGGCTTGGGCGCCGTTTCCTGGACCATGCCGAAGTCTGTGACCCAGTACCAGCCGTAGGGCGAGCCTGCGTTGTACGCGCGCCCGATGCCGATCGCGACGTAAGTGCTGTTGAGCATGTTGGCGTTGTGGCCCGGCGAGTTCCGCCAGGCTTCGAAGGCGGAGTCCGCGCCGGACCAGAAGGTGCCGGCGGCGATGTTCTCGGCAGCGTCGCCGGGGAACCCGCAGTCCTTCGCGCGCTTTGAAGGATCGCGGCCGTTGGAGTCGCCGTGGGCGAAGTAGCCTTTGTCGGCCATATCGGCCGCCAGCCAGGCGGCGGCGCGGTTGAGGGACGGCGCGAGCGCGAGCGGCGGGAGACCGTTCTGGGCACGGTACTGGTTGATCCGGACCAGGAACGCCTGCTCCTGCTCGTCTAGGACGGGCTGGCCGCCTTCGCAGGAACCGGCAGCTGAAGCCTCCGGGCCGGCGGCCACCATCATCAGGCCGAGGACTGCGGCGGCCGCCGCTGCGAGGAACACGCGCCGCATGCCGATGGTCGCCCCTTCTGCAGGTCCACCCGCGCCCTGGGCTCGCCTGCACCTTGAAGTTCGGCGGCGCCAACCCTTCGCCGAGGCGAGGGCTGGTGGCAACCCGGGGACAGTTGCGGACGGTGTGCGCTGCGCACTTGTGGTGGCGACCCGCGAGGCGTAGGGCGTCCGGCAACGGCCGCGCCGTACACTGACGGGGATGTCTTCGAAACAGCGACCGCCGCGGCCGTTGGCTAAGTCCGAGATACGGCGCCTGCTGCAGAACTATCGGGACGAGGTCGATGGGGAGGCGCTGTACCGACTGTTGGCGGCCGCTGAGCGGACGCCGACGCTTCGCGACGTGTTCGAAAAGATGGCCGAGAGCGAGGCCCGTCACCTCGCGTTATGGGAGCGAAAGCTTCGCGAGGCCGGCGTCGAACCCCCTCCGCGCGAGCCATCGAGCCGCGTGAAGGTGCTGGGCTGGGCCGCCCGCCGCTTTGGGACGGGCGCTGTTACGCCAATCGTCACCCGCATGGAGATGGCGGCGAGCACCATGTACGACCACCAGCCCGAAGCCGTGGCGGCGGGCCTCCCGGGCGACGAGCGCTCCCACGCGCGCCTCTTCCGCGAAATCGGCCGCAAGCGCGGCGGTTCGGCGAGCGAGTACATCGCGCAGATCGAGGGCCGCCACCGGGCCGCATCTGGGAACGCGCTGCGGGCCGGCATCCTCGGGTTCAACGACGGGTTGGTCTCGAACTTCAGCCTTATCGCGGGCGTCGCCGGGGCGGCGCCCGGCCGCGACGTGGTTTTGCTCGCGGGCGTTGGCGGCCTCCTCGCGGGCGCCTTCTCGATGGCGTTGGGTGAGTGGATCAGCGTCCGGTCCAGCGCGGAGGCGTTCGAACGCCAACTCGCCGTCGAGGAAGCCGAACTCAGCCAAATGCCCGAGGAAGAGATCGAGGAACTGACCCTCATCTATCAGGCGAAGGGCCTTCCGCCCGAGGTCGCACGCGAGACCGCCACGCGCATTGTGGGCGACCCCGCGCGGGCGTTGGACACGCTGGCGCGCGAGGAATTGGGGATTGCGGCGGGCGAGGTGGGTTCGCCGTGGGTGGCGGCGGGCACCTCGTTCCTCCTCTTCATCCTCGGCGCAGTTGTGCCGCTGGCGCCGTGGGCATTCGGAGGGGGCACCTCGGCGATGGTCGCGAGCGCGGGGCTTGCGGGCCTCGGACTCTTCGCGGCGGGCGCCTCGATCACGCTCGCCACTGGCCGGAACGCCTGGTACTCGGGCGCCCGGATGCTAGGCCTGGGCATGGCGGCGGCGGCGATCACGTTCGGCGTTGGCAAGGCGCTCGGGACTTCGGTGGAGTAGCGACCTACCCAGCTTGCGACGCGCGCCAGCGCTGCCCCCGGGACGCCGTTAGACCGTGTAACGCTGGTTCCAGCTCAAGGGGAACGAGAGGCCGTTGGCATAGATGAACCGGATCAGTTGTCCGTGATGCTGTACTTCGTGCTCAAGGAGGTCGAATGCAAGGTCGACCTGGGCGGCCGTAAGGACCTCGAAGTCCACCTGCGCCAGGCGCGAGCGAGTGGCGGAGAGGGCCGCCAAGACGGGCTGCTTACTTCGGGGCGTCGTCAGGGAACACGAGAACCCGGCCCAGGCCCCAGACTCGATGGCCGTGGTGTAACTCTCGCGTGCGCCGGCGATGCACCAGACTTGGGCCGCGATCCGGTTCGAAGGGAGGCCCGCAATGTCCAGGAGGAGGGCCGCCTCGTCGAGGTGGGCGAAGAGGTCATTGGTCAGAGCGAACGAGCGATCCAGGCGGGCTTTCAGGCTGCTGATCATCGCGAACCCCCTTGCGCCCGCTGGGTCACCTCGATTTGACAGGGGGCCAGGCCGCTCACATACTCAGTCTCACTGGTGGCTAGAGCGAGGTGGTCCCACCCGTTCCCATCCCGAACACGGAAGTGAAACGCTTCAGCGCTCACGATACTACCGGGGCAACCCAGTGGGAAAATAGGCCGCTGCCGGTACCCAAG
>JBJXFX010000148.1:0-7743 GCA_046152925.1 Dehalococcoidia bacterium | reverse complement strand
CCGGCGGCCGCGGGGAGTCACCAGGATGTTTCACCACCGATTAGTTCTCCCAGGAGCGACTTCGATGTGCACTTCCCTCTGGTCCCGCGTTGCGACGGTGCTGTTCGCAGTCGTTGCCACCTTTGGCGGCCTTGCGGTCACCGCTGGCCCCGCCGCCGCCGACCGCGGCGTTTCGCTCACCATCGGACGATTCCAAATCGACCAGAAGCTGACCAAGGGCCGCGAATACACGCTCGCCGGCTTCGGCGTGAAGAACCCCGGCACCGAGCTCACGAACTACCGCTTGGGCCTCATGCACGTCTCCGGCGAGACCCTTGCACCCGACGCCTGGTTCGCCTTCGAGACCGAGACGGTCACGGTCGCGCCGGGGGCCTCGCAGCCGGTCGCCGTGAAGCTCGTCGTCCCCGGGTCGGCCAGGCCGGGCAAATACAAGGCGTATCTCCGCGCGGAGATCGCGAGCGAAGGGTCCGGCACGTCCGTCGGCGCAGCGGCGGCCGCGCCGGTCACCTTCGAGGTCAAGTCGACCAACACGCTCGAGGAGTGGCGCTTCGCCGCTGGCGACGCGGTCGCGGCCTCATCGCCGTGGAGCTTCATTGGCGCGGGCGCAGCCACTGTGGCCGCCCTCGCGTGGTTCCTGCGCCGCAACCTCACCATCTCGGTCGGCCGCAAGGCGTAATCGCCGCAGGGCGTAGTCGAAGAAGGAGAAGGCCATGGACTCGACCCTGCTTGTCAGGCGCGTACCTCAGGTGGTGTTGGTGGCTGTGCTCGCGGTCTTCGGGCTGGCAGCGTGGGGCAGCGCCGCCGCGGGCGACTCCGGGACGGTCACGGCGACCGTGACCGTCGCGGCCGCCCAGCTCACCGTCGACCTTGATGCACGCCCCAACCAAATTCGGGCGGGGCAGCAGACGCAGCTCCGGGCGCGCGTGCGTAACGAAGGGCCTGCCAGCGTTGGGCCGGTCGCTGTCGAGCTTGCCCTCGTCCCCGCTTTCCGGATTACGGACGGCACAAACCCGGCGACGGTCCCTCAGATTCGCCCTCGCCGTCACGAAGATGTGCGCTGGCGCGTCTGCGCCAGTGTCTCCGGATCCTACCTGCTCACGGCGACGGCAACCGTGAACGGCGTGAACGGGCCGGTGAGCTTCACCAGCAACACGGAGCTCGTCGAGGTGCGGGCGCCGAACCGTGGCGGGCGATGCTGATCGCATCCCCTCCGCCTCGCCCTGTAAAGGTTAGCCCGATGCTACCTATTGAAAGGGCGCGCGCGTATACTCCGCGCCAACATCCGGCGGCTGGCGGACGCTCGTCCTCTCTGCTGCCTGCGGGGGCAACGCATGTTCGTTGGCTATTTCACAGAGCGGCCATACCAGGACCAGCGCTCCGGCTATTTCGGAGCTACAGGTCGCGACATCACCGACCTCGGCATCTCGAACGCCGAGTATGACCCGAAGCTCGGGGCCGAACTCTATAACCGCTACCTCGACGAGAAGGTCTACGCGGAAGAGATGGGCTTCGATGGCCTGATGCTGAACGAGCACCACAGCACGCCGTTCTGCATGGGCCAGGTGATGAACGTCGAAGCCGCGATCCTCGCCCGGATCACCAAGAAGGCGAAGATCGTCCTCCTCGGCAACGTCCTCCCGATTTGGGACGACCCGCTCTGGCTCGCGGAAGAGCTCGCCGAGATCGACATGATCTCGCGTGGCCGGCTCGTCACGGGCTGGGTGCGCGGCACTGGCCGCGAAAGCGTCGCCCACAATGGCCAGGCGCCCTACAACTGGGAACGCTTTCAGGAAGCCCACGACTTCGTCGTGAAGACCTGGACGCAGCCGGGCCCCTTCCGCTGGGAAGGCGACCACTACCAGTACCGCTACGTGAACCCCTGGTCGCGGCCCTACCAGGACCCGCACCCGCCGATCTGGATCCCCGGGATCATGTCGAAGAACACCGTCGACTGGTCGGCCAAGCACCGCTACCCCTACGTCATGCTCGCGACCGAGCTCGAACCGACGCTCCAGTCGTACAACTACTACTCGGAGCGGGCCAAGGAATACGGCTACGAGTCGGGCACCGAACACCGCGGCTACCTCTTCAAAGTCCACGTCGACGAGACCGAAGAGCTGGCGGAGGCGGCGGCCCGCAAGTACGTCCAAGGCCCGAGCAACCCGTTCCTCGAAGGGAACCAGGGCAACGTGCGGCCGTACCTCCAGAACCTTCCGGGCCTCACGAGCCGGACGCAGCTCTTGCCGACCGTGACGAGCTTCGCAGCCGCCCAATCGCGAGGCCGCGTCGAGCAGTTCAATCAGCAGGCCACGGACGAGCAGAAGCGGCAGGCAGCCGACTACAACGGCACCTTCGAGCAGCAGAGCGACAAGATGAGCATCATCTGGGGGACGCCCAAGACGGTCATCCCGAAGGTGCGCCACGTCCTTGAGTACCTGCGACCTGGCAGCATCTTCTTCTGGGACGGGGACGGCGCGATGGACCACGAAGACGCGATGCGCTCGCTCCGTCTGTTCGGCGAGGAAGTCATCCCCGCCGTCCGGGAGATGGGTAAATCGCTCGACCTGAAGAGCCCGTTCGACGTGCAGGCCCAAGGCGCGATGATGCCGGGCCTCGATGTGGAAGCGGCGACCAGGGCGGCGGCGAAGAAGTAGAAGCGGAGCGGCGACGCAGCCGCCCTCACCCCCGGCCCCTCTCCCGACTTCGCGGGAGAGGGGTTTTTATGTCGCTGAATTACAGGCATTACTCCTCGGGAGCGGCGATGAAGGACACGATACGGCGGTCCGTCACGATGATTACCTCGATGCTGCCAAGGTGACTGGGTGGACGACGAAGCGCTCGCCCTTGAGCCCGTCCGGGTCAACGCCTGCCGCGCCATCTCAATCCTGAGCCTCAGGGCCCCTTGGGGCGTCGCCCAGGACCAAACGGCCCTCTGATTCACCCTCGGATCTGCGTAGCGTGTGCGCCGCCGGGAGACACCCGGACACTTTTCGCGCCGAGGGTAGGCATATGGTCTTGGAGGCCACGCGCACGGTTCTGCGCACCCCAACTGAAAAGGCGCCGGAGCCCGACCTCGGCTCCGCCCTGCTCGCTCCCGAACGATACATCTCCTGGGACTTCGCCAAGCGCGAATGGGACATGATGTGGACGAAGGTCTGGAACATGGCCGGCCGCCTTCAAGATGTCCCCAACGTTGGCGACTACTTCATGGCGGAGCTTGGCAACGAGTCGCTGATCATCGTCCGCGAAAAAGAGGGCGACGACGGCATCCGCGCCTACTACAACCTCTGCCTCCACCGCGGCAACCGGCTCATCCACCGCCAGGGTGGCGGCCACGCGAACAGCTTCCAGTGCATCTACCACTTCTTCGAGTGGAACATCGATGGCTCGCTCGCCACCGTCCCCGACATCGAGACGTTCGCCCAGGATGTGCCGATGAGCGAGTTCTCGCTCCGCGAAGCCCGCTGCGACACCTGGGGTGGGTTCATCTTCTTCAACCTGAACCCCGACGCTGAGCCGCTCGAGGAGTTCCTCGGGATCGTGCCCGAGCACCTTGGGCCATACCACTTCGAGCAGCAGTACATCGTCAACGACAAGACGATCGAGTGGGACTGCAACTGGAAGGCCTCGGTCGACGCCTTCAACGAGGTCTACCACGTCCAGGGCATCCACCCGCAGCTGCTCCAGTCGCTGGACGACATCAACGTCCACATCGACCTCTACGAGCGCCACAACCGGTACCTCGTGCCGTTCGGCCTTGTCAGCCCGCGCTACCCCGACCAGGACGAAATCACTGTCCCGCTGCGGATGATGATGAAGCGGGAAGGGATCGACCCGGACACGTTCGCCGGGACGATGGCGGACGTGCGGCCGGCGCTCCAAATCGCGGCGCGCAAGCACGCCGAGCAGATGGGCTTGGACGTCGCTGAACTCAACGACGACCAGATGACGGACGACTACCACTACTACATCTTCCCGAACATCACGCTCAACATTCACCACGCGGGCTTCATGCTCTTCCGCCAGCGGCCGCATCCCTCGGGCGACCCGAACAAGATGCTCTTCGACCTGCAGAACTTCGTGCGCGTCCCGGCGGGGGCCGGAGCGCCGGTCCGGCCCGAGCACGAGGACTACAAGCACGGCGACATCTCGCTCGGCTTGGTGCTCGACCAGGACGCCTACAACCTGCCGATGGTGCAGAAGGGCATGAACAGCCGCGGGTTCCCGGGGCTCTGGATCAACTACAAAGAGCGCCGGATCCGCCACATGCACAAGACGATCGACGATTACCTCGCCGGCCCAGACCGGTAAGGAGGGGACTTTGGCAACAGCGACACTCACAAGCCGCGCCGACCTAATCACCAACGCGAAGGCCCAGTGGGCCGCTAGCGAGGCTGCCGTCAAAAGGGCCGTCGCCACCGGCAACTTCGCCAAAGCCGGGGCCGGCACGTGGTCGGCGGGCGACACCTTCCGGCACATGATCGACTCGGCGTACCGCTTCTCAGGCCTCGTCGATGGCTTGGTCAAGGGCCAGGCCATGAACCTGACCTGGGACCAGATCCACGCGGGCAACGCCGAAGGCGTGAAGAAATTCTCCCAGCTCACCCCTCGCTTCATCGAGGTCGAGCTCAACACCGCCCACGGCATCTGCTGGATGGCGATGCAAAAGCTCCAACCCGTGGACCTGGAGAAGAAGGTGCCGTTCGCGGGCACGGAGATGACGATCGCGGACGTCGTGAGTCTCCTGACGGTCGCCCACGAACAGCAGCACGTCGCGGAAGCGCTCGCGGCGGCCGGCGCCGCCTAAGCGCGCCGCAAATCCGAGGGTTTCCCTCTCCAAGGGGGGCTGGGGCGTCAACGCACCCTGGCCCCCCTTCCCGTTTGTCCCCCAAACCAAAGCCCAAGTGGCCGATGACGGCCGCTGCTTGCGGCGTGCTACCCTAGCGGGCGTGTTATCCCACGCCCAACGGGCGGCGCACCGTCCATGATCACGAACGCGCTCATCGTCCTCGCGCTGATCGTGTTGAACGGCTTCCTCTCCATGGCCGAGTTGGCCGTCCTAGCCTCGAAGCGGGCCCGCCTCCAGAGCCGCGCGGAGCGCGGGTCGAGCGGTGCGCGGGCGGCCCTCTCCCTCGCCGACGAACCCAACCGCTTCCTCTCCACCGCCCAAATCGGGATCACGCTCGTCGGGATCTTGGCCGGCGCGTTTGGTGGGGCAACACTCTCCGACCCCGTCGCCAACAGCCTTGAGTCCGTGGTCTCGGAATCGTGGGCCAGCATTCTGGCAGTCGCGATCGTGGTCGCGATCATCACCTACCTCTCGCTCGTCGCCGGCGAGCTCGTCCCCAAACGGCTCGCGTTGCGGCACCCCGAGGCGATCGCCTCGACAGTCGCGCGACCGATGCAAATCCTCGCGCGCGTCTCGGCGCCGGTAGTCTGGCTGCTGAGCATCTCGACCGACCTTCTGCTACGGCTCCTTGGCGGCCGCTCGAAAAACGACGCCGAAATGAGCCACGAGGAGATCCGCGTCACGATGGCGGAGGCGAAAGAGGCCGGCGTCGTCTCCCAGGTCGAGCACGAGATGGTGATGGACGTCTTCGAGCTCGACGAACGCAAGCTCTCCGAGATCATGACGCCCCGCGTCCGGATCGACTGGCTCGACCTGGCCGACCCAATCGAAGAGACGCTGCACAAGGCCGCGGACTCGTCGCATTCGCGCTTCCCGGTGTGCCGCGAAAACCTCGACGAAGTCCTCGGCTTCGTCTCGGTCCGCGACCTCTGGTCGGCATCGCTCAAAGGCGAAGTCCCCAACCTCGAACGATTGGTCCGGCCGGCCCACTTCTTGCCCGAATCGATGTCAGCGCTCGACGCGCTCGCCGAAATGCGCCGAGCCGCCGTGAGCGTCGCACTGGTTGTCGACGAATTCGGCGGCACGCAGGGCATGGTGACCCACGCCGACGTGATCGAGGAGGTCGTCGGCGAGCTCTCGTCGAGCGACGAAGAGGACCGTCCGGCGATCCTCGAGCGCGACGACGGCAGCTTCCTCGTCGACGGCATGCTGCCCTTCGAGGACTTTGCGGAGCGGTTCGCGCTGCCCGAGCCCGAGGAGGAGCGGGATTTCCAGACCGTGGGCGGCCTCGTCTTTGCGGAGCTGGGGCGCGTGCCCGAGGCGTCGGCGACCTTCGAATACGAGGGCCTGAAGATCGAGGTGCTCGACATGGACGGCCGCCGTGTCGACAAGATCCTCGTCACCAAGCAGTAGCTCCCCGCCCAGACGTGGGATACTGCCCCCATGGTTTGGTTGTTGATGCTTCCAGTGCTCGCCGTTGGTGCGACCGGCGCGCTCCTCTCGGGGTGCACCGACCGCTGGGCCGGGCCAACCGTGGAAGACGCCACCGGCAACCGTTACGACGTGCGGGAAGAGAAAGCACCCAAGGGCTGTGGCTGGGAGCGCGTCCAGCTGCTCACGGTGCCGGCCCTTGTGGTCGCGGCGGTGACGAAGCAGGGCGACGCCACCGGCGTCATCACCTTCGCCTCAGACCCGCTGGACGAGGCGGGCGACGCGCTCGCGGGACCATACGAACTCAAGGCCCGCGTGGACCCCGGCGTCGTAAAGACGCGCTACCACAAGGGTGACCGCGAACTCTGGATCCGCCCCGACGACCGTGGCGAGGCGGTGCTCATCCTCGATAGCCGCGATAACACGGTCGAACGCTGGCCGCGCATCGCTCACGCCTGCCTCGATGCCAAGTGACGCCAGCGGCTAGCCCCCGCCGGTGATCGGCAACACCGCCCCAGTGGTGTAGCTGGAGGCGTCGGAGGCGAAGTAGAGCGCCGCGCCGACAACCTCGTTGGGTTCGCCCCCGCGACGCAGGAAAATGTTCGTCGCCGCGCGCTTGTTGAACCCCTCCATGTCCCAGGCCTTCGAAATATCCGTGAGGAAGGGCCCGGGCATGATGCAGTTGACCCGGACCTTTGGGCCGAACGCGTGCGCGAAGCCGACAGTCATCGCGTTCAGGCCGGCCTTCGCGGCGGCGTAGGGGATGATGTCGGCGCGCGGGTTCATTGAGCCGTTGCTCGAGACCATGATGATCGAACCGCCACCCTGCTCGACCATCCGCGTGCCGATCATCGCCGTGAGGCGGAAGGGCCCCTTGAGGTTGACGTCGAGGACCTTGTCGTAGAGCGCTTCGCTCACTTGCGAGACATGCGGGTAAAGCGGCGACATGCCGGCGTTGTTGACAAGCACGTCGACCTTGCCGAACTCGGCGTAGGCCGCCTCGCCGAGCTCTTCGACCTGGCCCCAATCACCGACATGGCAGGCGTACGGCAGGGCGCGGCGGCCCGTCGTCTCGCGGACCTCCCTTGCGAGCTCTTCGCACGAATCCATCTTGCGGCTGGCGATGACGACATCGGCGCCGGCTTGGGCGAAGGCGAGCACCATCTCCTTGCCGAGGCCCCGGCTGCCGCCGGTGACAAGTGCGACCTTGCCGGTGAGGTCGAAGAGCTTCGAGATGTCGGTCATGCGGGGCCTCCAGAAGTGGGAATGGCGTCGGAGCGGCCAGTCTCGCATACGGGCTGGGGCCAGGGGTAGCGGTGGCAAAGGTTGCGGCCGGGGCTCAGCTCGGGCACGCTTGGCGGCGGGGGAGTGGAGGGGATCCGGTGGTCCTCGCCGTCTTCAAAACGGTTGCCCTGTCGCAAGCGCGGCGGGGGGTGGGTTCGACTCCCATGCACTCCCGCCAA
>JBJXFX010000142.1:0-10691 GCA_046152925.1 Dehalococcoidia bacterium | reverse complement strand
GGCCGGAAGCCTTCGATCACGACATCGGCGGTCTTCACGAGGTCATAGAAGATGTCGCGTGCGGCGGGATCCTTCAGGTTGAGCGCGATGGAGCGCTTGCCGCGGCTAAGCGCGTTGTAGGCGGCCGCGCGTTGGTCGGCGTTCCGGGCCGCGCCGAGCTTGGCGTTGGCCCCGGGGACGGCCTCAACGAGCAGGACATCCGCACCGAAATCGGCCAGGAGCATCGAGCAATACGGGCCGGGCGCGAGCCGTGAGAGGTCGAGCACCTTGATGCCGTCGAGGGCCATGACCATGGGAAAATACTCCGAGGGGTGGTGGCCCGGAAGCATACCAGCCGGGCGATTGGCGACCCATCGACGCCGGGTCTCGCTTCGACCTACCCGCCCGTCTGGGCCTTCCAGCCGCGAAAGGCGGCGAGCAGCCGTCCGCGCGCGTCCGCCCCGATCGCCTCTTCCCGGAGGGCGCCGGTCAACCGGATGGCCGTGCGCATCTGGTCGAGATAGGCTTCGCACCCGCTGCAGTCGTCCAGGTGCGCTTCGAACCGTGCGCGCTCACCCGAATCGAGTGCGTCGTCGAGGTAGGCGGTCACGAGTTCCACCAGCTCTTGGCAGCTCAACTCATCCACCATTAGCCCCCCTCCAGGTGCCGCTCGACGGCTTGCCGGACCTTCGACCGGGCGCGGTGGAGCAGCACGCGTTGATTGGTGTCGCTGACGCCGAGCACGTTACACACGGCCTCAGCGTCGAGGCCGTGCACATCGCGCATCAGGATCGCCGCGCGCTGCGCGGGTGGGAGCGCCTCAATCGCCGCCCCGACAACGGCCATCGTCTCTGCCGAGAGCACGCGCGTCTCGGGCTGCTCATCCCACGACTCGGGCGCGGAGACCCAGTGTCCTGCCCATGGCCCGCCGGCCAAGAAGCGTTCGGGCCCAACGGCGGGCTCGTCGCCGTCCACCTCCGAGGTAAACGAGGAGAAGGGAACCGTTCGCGCATCCTTCCGGAGCCGCACGCGCGCTTGGTTCGCGAGGATGCCAAAGATCCAGGCTTTCAGCGTCGACCGGCCCTCGAAGCGGTCGAGTCCGGTGAGGACGGCCATCCACGTCTCTTGGGCCGCGTCCTCGGCGGCCTCACGCGTGGGGACGAACGACCGCGCGAGCCGAACGAGTGCGCCGTGATGGAGGTCGATGAGCGCGGCGAAGGCCGCCTCGTCGCCGGCCTTAAGGCGCGAGATGAGCTCGTCCTCGGCCGCCGTCGTCCGGCGTGGGGCGTCGTGGCCGTCCATCCGCGTACCTTGCCACGGCTCGTGCACCGGGCAACCCGTCGGTCCAGGCGAGCCCCATCCGCGACCCGGGTGTAACAACCTGCCGATGGTTCGCACCGAGCAGTATCTCGCGAGGGAAGTGACTCCCATGGCCCACACCAACATCACCGTCTACGGCACCAACTGGTGCGGCGACTGCAAGCGCACCAAGAAGTTCTTCGGCGAACAGCGTGTCCATTACGACTTCGTCAACATCGATGACGATGCCGAGGGCATGCGGATCGTTGAGGAGAAGAACAACGGCAAGCACGTCATCCCCGTCATCCTCTTCGAGGACGGCAGCCACCTGATCGAGCCCTCGAACGCCGAACTCGCGGCCAAGCTCGGCCTCCAGACCGCCGCCAAGGAGCGCTTCTACGACCTCATCATCGTCGGGAGCGGGCCGGCGGGGCTGACGGCCGGCCTCTATGCAGCGCGCGAGGGGATCGAGACGCTCGTCATCGAGCGCGGTGGCGTTGGCGGCCAGGCGGGGGTCACGGAACGGCTCGACAACTTCCCTGGCTTTCCTGAAGGCGTCACGGGGGCCGAGTTCGCCGACCGGCTACGTGCCCAGGCGGAGCGCTTCGGCGTCGAAATCCTTTCGGCTCAGGAGGTAACAGGTTTCGGCGTCGACGGTGACTATCGCATCGTGCGGACGGCCGATGGCAGCGAGTACCGCTCGTGGGCGGTGCTCCTCGCGCTCGGCTCCACCTACCGTCGTCTCGACATCCCCGGCGAGGCTGACTTCATCGGGGCGGGCGTGCATTTCTGCGCGACCTGCGACGGACCCTTCTACCGCGGGCGCGACGTCGCCGTCATCGGCGGCGGCAACAGCGCTGGCGAAGAGAGCCTCTTCCTCACGAAGTTCGCCCGCAAGGTCACGATCGTGACGCGCGACCCCAAGCTGTGCGCGAGCAAGGTCGTCGTCGAAAAGGTCGAGGCGCATCCTCAAATCGAAGTGATTACGAACGTCACGCCCGTCGAGTTCACCGGCGATGGCAAGCTCGCGGGCATCACCCTGCGGGACAACGAGACCGGCGCGCAGCGGACAATCCAGCCGGCGGGCGCGTTCATTTTCATTGGTCTGCAGCCGAACACGAAGCTCGTGAACGGTCTGGTCGAACTCGACGCCTACGGCTTCATCGCCACGGGGGCTGACCTTCAGACGAGCGCGCCGGGCTTCTTCGCGGCCGGCGACGTCCGCAGTGGCAGCACAAAGCAGGCCGCCTCCGCGGCCGGCGAAGGCGCCGCCGCGGCTCTTGGGCTGCGGCGCTACCTCGATGGCAAAGCCGGGATGCGCCCGCATGTGATGATGGAAGGGGGCGAGGTCGTCACAGCTTGATGGGGGGCGGACAGCCAGTCTGTATACACTTCCTCTGTTAGGATGGCGGGCACAGGAAGCTGCGCCCCATGCACCGTGACGACGCCTGGAAGATCCTCCAAGAGCACGCCCGTGAGGAGCGCACGCTTCGCCACGGCATCGCCGTAGAAGCATCCATGCAGGCCTATGCGAAGCTCCTCCATGAAGACGTCGAAAAGTGGGGCATCGTCGGCCTCCTCCACGATTTCGACTGGGAGATCCATCCCACGGAGGACCTCCACCCGAAAAAGGGGAGCGAGATCCTCGCGGCTCGCGGCGTCCCCGAGGACATCCGCTACGCCATCCTCTGCCACGCGCCGTTCCTCGGGCTCGCGTACACGAGCCAAATGGACCGCGCGATCTTCGCCTGCGACGAGATCTCGGGCTTCGTCACCGCGTGCGCCCTGGTAAAGCCGGATAAGTCGCTCGCTGCCGTCGAGCCCGCTTCCGTCCGCAAGAAGATGAAGGACAAGGCGTTCGCACGGGGCGTGAACCGCGACGACTTGGTCAAGGGCGCCAAGGATCTTGGCGTCGAGCTCGATGAGCACATCCGCTTCATTGCCCAGGCGCTCCAGCCTGTCGCCCACCAACTCGGAGTGAACCCATGAGAGAAGAGCAAGTCCCCGACCGGAACATCGCCATGGAGCTCGTGCGCACCACCGAGGCCGCGGCCCTCGCCGCCGCTCGCTGGGTCGGCCGGGGCGACAAGAACAGCGCCGACGGCGCCGCTGTCAACGCCATGCGCCTGATGCTCGATACCGTCGACATGGACGGCCTGATCGTGATCGGCGAGGGCGAAAAGGACGAGGCGCCGATGCTGTTCAACGGCGAGCGGGTCGGCAACGGGCGCGGCCCGAAGCTCGACGTCGCCGTCGACCCGCTGGAGGGGACGCGCCTCACCGCGCTCGGCCGGCCCGGCGCGGTCAGTGTCATCGCCTGCGCCCCGCGGGGCACGCTCTACAACCCGCACGACATCTTCTACATGGAGAAGATCGCCGTGGGCCCCGAAGCGAAGGGCAAGGTCGACCTCGCGGCGCCGGTGCGCTGGAACATCGAACAGGTCGCGAAGGCGAAGGGCATCGAAGTCGAAGAAGTGACGGTCATCATCCTCGACCGCGACCGGAACACGCACATCGTTGACGAGGTGCGCGCGGCCGGCGCCCGGATCAAGTTCATTACCGATGGCGACGCGCCGGCCGCCGTCTCCGCGGGCATGCCAGGCACGGGCGTCGACATGATGCTCGGGATCGGCGGCTCCCCGGAGGGCGTGGTCGCAGCCTGCGCGCTGAAGTGCCTGGAGGGCGACTTTCAGGGCCGTCTCTGGCCCCGCCACGACGATGACCGCAAGCTCGCGGCCGAACGCGGCCTCGACCTCACGAAGGTGCTGACGATCGACGACCTCGCGAAGAGCGACGACGTCTTCTTCGCCGCCAGCGGCGTGACCACGGGCGAGCTCCTGAGGGGCGTCGAGTACACGTCCAGCGGCGCCGTCAGCGAGTCGCTGGTGATGCGAAGCCGCTCCGGGACGGTGCGAAAGATCCAGACGGTGCATCACTGGCGGCGTTTGCAACAACTCGGCGCGGGGTAAGCTCCGGAACGGGCTCGGGTCCAACGGAGGACTTCTACAATGCTGCACCGTCGCCCCGCCGAAGTCTTCCCTCCCGGCGACCACATTCGCGACGAGATCGACGCGCGCGGTTGGACCGAGGCTGACCTGGGTACGGCCCTCGGTCTTTCGCCGGCGGCTCTCGCCGATGTCTTGGACGGGCACAGGAGTATCACGGCCCAATTGGCGACGGGCCTCGGAAGAGCATTCGGCACATCGGCTGAACTGTGGCTGAATCTCGATGCCCGCTACCGGCTGCACATGTAGGAGTCGACGCCCGGCGGCGAACCCGCATCGGCAGCAGCGAGAAGCTGATGGCTTAGAACGCTTTCGTGATGCCTCGGCGGCAGAGATCACGCCGCTCCTCTGCTGGAGCAAAGCCTTGTCTCCCGTCCGAGAGTTGCCGGCGGGGACCAAGGGTGTCGCGGATCGCTTCGCGGGCGCGTTCATACTTCGAACGCGTCCAGCCGTCGTCGCGCAGCTTTTCCAGCGTCTCCACGCGCGTCTGGGCGCCGAACTGGCGGCCCGGGCGATGGAACCCTGTGGCGACGTACTCGGCGGCCTCGAGCGCGGAGAACCGCTGGCCAAACGCCGCCGCATCCACCATCGGCAGCATCGGGCTGACGCAGATGCCGATCGGCACACCGCTGGCGCGGATGGCCTCGGCCGTCCCGAGGCGCGCTTTGATGGACGGTGCGTGCGGTTCGTAGCGGAGCCGGACGGCCTCGGAATCGGTCGGCACGCTGAAGTTGACGCGGATCGCCCGGAATTGCTGGAAGAGGTCGATGTCACGCCGGGCGATCGGGCTCCGGGTTTGCACGGTCAGCCGTGGCTGGAACGGGAGCAGCGCTTCGAGCACCCGGCGCGTGAGCCCGAGCTTCTGCTCGACGGGCTGGTAGGGGTCGGTGACGCTGGACATAAAGATCGAGTCGCCCGGCTCCAGGCGCTTGCGCGGATCCTTCGTCCGCGCCGCGGCGCCGATCGTTTCGGCCGCGTTTTCCTTGACGCGCACCCACTCGCCCCAGCTATCGCGGAGGTCGTCCGAGGGCGCGAAGAACCGCGCGTAGCAGTAGTCGCAGGCGAAGCCGCAGCCGCTGTAGGGGTTCAGCGTGAACTTGTACGCGCGAATGAAGCCGCTCGCGGGGGTCAGCACCGATGCGGTGCGTCCTGAGGTGACCGTCGAGCGCATCGCAGCGCATTCTACCGCCGTTGACCTGTCGATCGGCCGTTCCTACGATGGCCCATCTCCTACGCACGCGACCCGCGGCCGCGCGGGGACATGGAGGGTGAAATGGGCACCGCGCGCGCCGTGATGGCCGTCCTTACGCATCCGCGTCATCCGTTGCAGGAAGACGAATACAACGAGTGGTACTCGTTCAACCACATCCAGGATGTCCTGCTCACGCCGAACTTCCCGAGCGCGACCCGCTATCGCCAGACGAAGGCCGTCGTCGGGAGCCTCGCGCCGTACTTGGCGCTGTACCAGGTCGAGAACGGCGACGTCGAGGCAGCGCAAGAGGACTTCGCGCGGCAGCTCATGAACCCCTGTGCCTGGCGGAAGCCTTCGGGAAGCCCGCTTGTCGTGGATTGGTGGGCCTACTACCGCAAGCTGGCCGAAACAGGCGCCCCAACTCCGGAGGCGCCCGGCTGGGGCGCGTTGGTTACCTTTGCCCATCCCTACAGCATCTTTGCGACGAAGGCCGTCGAAGCGTGGCACCGTGATTTCCTCGCCGACATGGCGGAATGCCCGCGGGTGCGGGGCTCGACGTTGTACAAGCTCGCGCTCATCGCCGGCGGGCCCTCGACCGGGATGCCCGACCTGGGCGTCCGCCAGCAGGCGCCGCCCGCCTACTTGACTGTCCACGAGCTGGTGGGGGCGAAGGGCGAGACGGCGGACGCGATCAACGCCGAGATCGTGGCGTGGATGCGGGCCGGCGGCGGCGGACGCGCGGCGACGGCTGCCGCGAGCGAGCCGGGCGGCCCGGTCGCGCTCGACTTCTGGGGTTACTACGAGACGGTGGTCTCGCACCGGACGTCGTCGCTGGAGGAGTTGATGCGCGGTGGTCAGTGACCAGCCCTGACCGAAATGATGGGCATTGGCGTGCCGATTGACATCTCAGACAGGGCGGCCGATGATAAGCGCAATCCTCCCCGCCGCCCCTTTCTGGGGCTGGCGGGGTTTTGTTTTGGATTCGAAGCCCGATGCTCCGCGTCACGGTGTTCATCGACGCTCAGAACTTCTACCGCGGCGCACGCCGCGCCTTCTTCGACGACGCCCACGGGCCGTCGGTTGAAGGGCAGTTCAACCCAATGGCGTTGGGCGAACTGCTCGCGCAGCGCGATGCTGGCCGGGAACTTACCGCCGTGCGTCTCTACACGGGGCGGCCGGACGCATATCTTCAGCCAGTCGCGCACCGGGCAAGCGTCCGCCAGTCGGCTGCCTGGGAGTCCGCGGGTTCGTCGGTGGTTCATCGCCCGCTGCGTTACCCAGTCGGCTGGCCGAACGCAGGCGGGAGGCGGCCAGAGGAAAAGGGAATAGATGTCGCGCTGGCAGTTGACCTCACACGGATGGCGCAGGAAGGCCTGTATGACACCGCGATCCTGTGCACTGTCGACTCAGACCTCGCTCCTGCCATTGAGGATGTCCTCAACCGAACCGGGAGATCGGTCGAAGTCGCAGCGTGGCGAAGCAAGGGCCACCGTCACAGGCTGAGTTTGGACGGTCGAAACCTCTGGTGTCATTGGCTGCAACGTTCGGACTATGACCTGGTCCGCGACGACACCGACTACACGCGTCAGACGTAGACCAGCTACTTCGCGGCCGTGAACCCCAAGTCCAAGTGGTACATCCCGAGCATGATGCCCGGCTGGTGCTTAAAGTCGTTCTTGCCGGGCACAAAGTGGACCTCGTCCAGCCTGTCGAGGAGCAGGTTAATCGCGACGTTCTGCTCCAGCCGCGAAAGTCCCGACCCCGGGCAAGAGCGCGGGCCCTGAGAAAACGTCAGGTGCCGGCCCGCGTGCGGACGGTCCAGCCGGAAGTCGAGCGGATCGGGGAACTCCTCCGGGTCGCGGTTGCCGGCGCCGTAGCGCAGGTGCAGCAGCGAGCCCTTCGCCAGCTTCACACCGCGGAGCTCGGTGTCGCGCGCGACGCGGCGCGTCGAAAGGCCCTGGGTCGGGGCGTACATCCGGAGCGCCTCTTCGACAAAGAAGCGGACCTTCGAACGGTCGGTTTTGATTTCGGCCCAGATGTCCGGGCGCTGTGCGAGGACATAGGCCTCCGCCGTCAGCGCGTACTGCGTCGTCTCGTTCCCGCCGATGTGCATCCCATAGGCGACGCCGATCACCTCGGCGTCGGTCAACTTGCGGTCGTGGTACGTGACTTGGGCGAGCCAAGAGACCATGTCGTCCTGCGGGTTCGAACGCTTCTCGTCCAGCTTCTCTTTCATGTACTGCTGAAACGCGACGAGCGTCTTCGCGTTTTCGACCTCTTCCTCGTCGGTCATCAGGTTCTTGTGCGTCTTGCCGAAAACGAAGCGGCGGACCTGAGCCTCTTCCCATTCGCGCAGCTGCGGGATGTCGTCCAGCGGGAAGCCGAGGATCGTCTCGATCACCATTTGTGGCAGCGGAGCGGCAAACTCCTTGACGAACTCCACCTCGCCCTTGCCGATCCAGCGATCGATGAGCGTGTTCGTGTGCCGTTTGATCATGTCCGTGTGGCGCGGCGAGCCGGTCGAGCCCACCCACGGGTCGGTGATCTGGATGCGATGCTGCTTATGCTGCTCGATGTCCGGCCGCATCGTATTGGTGGTCGAATTGACCGCGCCGAAGCCTTCCTTGTCGAAGATCTCTTCAGCCTGCGTCTCTTCACCGGGGTTGTAGAAGGGAAAGAGATCTGGGTCGCGGACGACCAGCGCGATGTCGTCGTATTTGACGAGGATGAAGGCGTCGGTCCCCGGCGCGGCGCCCTCACCTGGGATGCGGTGGATCGGCGCTTCCGCGTGGAGGATCTGGTAGGAGTCGAACCAGTACTCCTGGGCGCCTGGCGAAAAAAGGTCAACCTCGGCGAGGGACTCGGGGCGCTTCGTGACTGTCTTGTCGGCAACGGGAGCGGTCATCGCGTTTCCTCGGCCGCACGCCAGATCTGAGTCCGGCGACGCGGGTTTGTGACGGGAACGATACGCGAGGCGCGAGCCGCGTCAAGCGAGGGACCCGCGGGCGGGCTACCAGCGAATCGCAACGTCCACGGCGATGATGGCGAGGACACCCACACCGAGCACGATTGCCCAGCCGCGCCCCGGTCCTCGGTCGCCGAGGCGAGGGCGTCGTTCTACCTCCGCCGCTTTCGCGAGATAGGTCTCCGTGACGCCGTCCGCCCGGTCGCGATAGCCGTCCATCAGGTGACTACCGCGACGACCCAGGCGAGGATGGCGAGGACGATCACGGCCGCGAGGAGGCCTTGCCAGCTCCGCCAAGATAGCGGGCGTAGCAGGCCCTTGGCTCGCGACTCGGGGGTTTCGGCATCGCGCTGCACCCGCTCCAGTTCGTGGATGTCGGCGCGGAGTTTCAGCTCCGTCGCGAGGTGCCGCCAGGAGTCGTGCAGGCTCATCGCCAACCGAACGCGAACGCCAAGGCCGCGCCCACGGTCATCCCGAACGTGCCAACGCCTATGGCAATCAACGACCCGCGGCGGTCCTGGATTCGGAGCCGCCCGCTACCGATGCGCCAGCGTTGCTCGTGCGAATCGACCGCCCGGAGCTCCTGCTTGAGGAGCTTGGCCTGCTGTTCAGCCTCCAGCCGCGCCATTCGCGTGTGGAAATGGAAGTTGCCTCCCCACATGTCATAACCTCACGATCACGTTCCAGATAGCGAACGCCGCGACGACCGCGATACCGATCGCCACCCAGAAACGGCTCTCACGCGGCGAGATGTACGCGACCCGTCGAAGGCCCTCGGGGTCCTCGTTCCCGAGGCGCTCGAACTCCGCCGCCTTGCCGCGAAGCTTCTCCTCGGCCTCGCGCAGCCGGTGGTAGCTGCTGTTGTGAAACCAATTGCTCATCAGAAGCCCCTTACGGCGACGTTCAGCACGACGATGAAGGTGACGATGGCCGCGCCGAGGATCGCCAAGCGCGAATCGAGCCGGGTGAAGCCTCCCCCAATCCGCCGGCGGCGTTGATCGCCGTCGACGCGCAGCTGATCGGGGTCGTGGATCCAGCCTTGTCTCGGGTCGAAGCCAAACATCGCCTGCCTCCTTGGGCCGCTCAGCCCTGGGCGAGCCAGACGACGGCCGCCACGGCAACGACCGCGATGCAGCCGCCCGCCATCCAATCGGCGCGCGTGAAGCGGACGTTCCGGCCGCGCCGCCGCTCGGCCCGGCGATCCTCGTCAACGATCCGATCCAGGTGGCCGAAATCCAACTTCGGCAGTTTGTCTGGGTCGACGGCCATGCATCCAACCTAACACCGGCGCGGAGGATTGCAACCGCCGCACCGGGCCCTTCGAGCCGGTTGGGGCATCGAAGGTCGTCGATGCCCCAACCGGCCCAATGTTGCTTCAGGCGAGCCCGCGGCGCTCGAACTCCTTCTGCATGCGCACGCGGTCCGATTCGAGCATCGGACCCCGTTGGTCGTCCGGGAGTTTGCCAGCGGTGTCGAGGCCCATCTTTGCGCCATCAAAGGTGATCCACTTCTCGGGCACGACCTCGAGGATCGTGCGGATCGGCGAATCGAGCCGCTTGACGAAGGCCTCGGCGGCTTCGCCGGTGAGGCCCTTGTAGGCGAGGGCTGGGTAGAACCAGGCCTTGGTCTCCGCGTCCTCGTGGAGGATGCCGCGACCCTTGATCGTCAGCGTCCGGCCGGGGCCCTGGCCGGGGATGGAGGCGCTCGAAACGACGATCGACACGCGCGGATTCCGCCGGATCGCCGCCGTGCGATGGCGATGCGCGCCGAACGTCACCCAGACGCGCCCGTCCTTCCAGACGAAGCTGTGCATGACGCCGATCGGGTGGTTGTCCTTCGTCGCCCAGTTGACGACGCACTCGGACGCGCGGGTGAGCAGATCTTCGCGCTGTTCGTCGCTCAGCGGGTAGACCGAGACGGTTTCGTGGTCGTTGGATGCCTGTCCCAAGTGGGTCCTCCGTGCAGAAGTTGGCCGCCCAGCCAGGGCGGGACGAATGGCGCTTTACCCTGTCAGCCGCGCCGGTACTTGTCAATCCGGCGGCTCTGGTAGGCTTCCCGCTTCACACGGAGGGACAGGTATGGGCGACGCGTACGACGTGATCATCGTGGGCGCCGGTTCGGCCGGCGCCGCATTGGCCGCGCGCCTCAGCGAAGACCCGGCCCGCTCGGTACTCTTGCTCGAAGCCGGGCCGGACTACCCGGACATCGACAATCTCCCTGGCGACATCGCCGACGGCACGACGGCCTCCTC
>JBJXFX010000137.1:0-2813 GCA_046152925.1 Dehalococcoidia bacterium | reverse complement strand
GTGGCTGTCTGGGCGGAGACGACGCCGAACTCCTCGATCACGCTGGACGGCACGCCGTGGGCCAGCTTCTGCTCCGTGGCGTAGGTCACCAGGCCGCCGAGGAAGTAGCCGCTCGCGCCCGGCACGTCGGTCAGCACCGAAGCGAGGAGCCCGCCGGTGCAGGACTCCATCACGCCGAGGGTTTGCCGGCGCTCCATGAACGCATCGGCGAGCTTGCCTTCGAACGTGTCTTCGTCCTTGCCCCAGATGGAAGGGCCGAAGATCCGGTCCATCTCGGCTTCGACGGGAAGGATCCGCGACCAGGCTTCTTCCGGCGTGGCGCCCTTCGAGCCGATCCGGAGGTGGACGCCGTCGGCGCGCGCGTAGGTGCCGATCCCGACGTCGGGCGTGCCATAGAGCGGCGAGGCCATCTCGTCGACGGTGCCCTCGCCGATGCCCACTGTCTTGATGGTGCGGGTGACGAGCACGCCGCGGCCGGCGCGGCGTTCGAGCTCGGGCTTCACCTCGTTCGCCCACATGCGCTCCATCTCGTTGGGGACACCGGGCATGCAGACGAGGACGCGGCCGTCCTTTTCGACCCACCAGCCGGGGGCCGTGCCGCGCGGGTTATCGAGCGCGCGGGCGCTGGGGATGAGCCAAGCCTGTTTCACATTGCGCTCCGGCATCGGGGCGCCGCGGTTCGCGAAAAAGGCCCGCAGCCGCACCTCAAGCTCGGGGACGACAGTTGGTGTCTCGCCGACGAGCGCGCAGATCCCTTCACGGGTCATGTCGTCGTCGGTAGGGCCAAGGCCGCCGGTGCAGATGATGAGGTCGCTCCGCTCCCAAGCGCGGCGGAAGGTCTCGCCGATGCGGCCCATGTTGTCGCCGACGACCGACTTGTAGAAGAGGTCGATGCCGAGCTCGGGGAGTTGCTGGGCGATGTGGGCGCTGTTGGTGTCGATGATTTCGCCGAGCAGGATCTCGGTGCCGATGGCGATGATTTCCGCTTTCATGCGAGGATCCTAGCGCGTCCGTTCGAACAGGCAGTGGCCCGCATTTGGGGGCCTCGGACCTGGACGGATCAATCAGAGCCCGGAGCGACCGAGCGACGGGTACGTGCCCGCGCCAGGGTGCTGGCCGGCGAGCGACGCCGGATCGCACGGCCGTGTGATCCACCGGCGCTACGGCCCCGTCACTGTCGTTCCGGGCTCTGTTCGACCCGTGGCCGGCGAGCGACATCGGATCGTGCGGCCGCGATCCACCGACGCGACGGCCCCGTCACTGTCGTTCCGGGCTCTGTTCGACCCCATGGTCGCCGAGCGACATCGAATCGCACGGCCGCAGTCCACTTGTGCCACGGCCCCGTCACTGCCGTTCCGGGCTCTGTTCGACCCGTGGCCGGCGAGCGACATCGGATCGTGCGGCTGCGATCCACCGACGCGACGGCCCCGTCACTGTCGTTCCGGGCTCTGTTCGACCCATGGCCGCCGAGCGGACCCTCACGGTCGCTTGTGGAAGCGAGCCGCGATCACGAGAATCGCGGGACGGATCGAAGGAGGAACCGAACCATGAAAGCTGCAGTGCTCTACGGCGTGGGCCAGCCCTTGCGGATCGAAGATGTCGAAGTCGACACGCCCCAGGCGGGCGAGGTCCTCATCAAGACGAGCGCGACCGGCGTGTGCCATTCCGACCTCCATTTCATGGAGGGCAAGTGGATGTACCCGATGCCCGTCGTCCTTGGCCATGAATCGGCGGGCGTCGTCGAGGCCGTGGGGCCAGGCGTGAGCAACGTGAAGCCCGGAGACCGCGTTGTGGTCGCGTTCGTGCAGTCGTGTGGGGCGTGCGACCGCTGCATCACCGGCCGCCCGAACCTATGCTCGAACTCGCAATCGCTTAACCGCATGGGCCGGATCAAGCTCAACGGCGCCCCGATGCTCCAGTTCGCCGGGATGTCGGCGTTCGCTGAACAGCAGCTCGTCTCGTCGGCGGCCTGCGTGAAGGTGCCGGACGGCGTCCCGATGGAAGTCGCAGCGCTCGTCGGGTGCAGCGTCATGACGGGCGTTGGCGCGGTCACGAACACCGTGAAGCTGCCGGTGGGCTCGACCGTGGCGGTCGTCGGCTGCGGCGGCGTCGGGCTCAACGTGATCCAGGGGGCGGCCCTCGCCGGCGCCTCGCGGATCATCGCGGTCGACCTGATGGAGTCGAAGCTGGCTGCGGCGAAGCAGTTCGGCGCGACGGACGTCGTCGACGCATCCTCGGGCGATAGCGTCCAGGCGGTCCAGGCGCTGACCGGCGGCGGCGTCGACTTCGCCTTCGAGGCAATCGGCCTGATGAAGACGGCGCAGCAGTGCTGGGGCATGGTCAGGCGCGGCGGGACCGCCGTCGTCGTCGGCATGCTCCCGCTCACGGAGGAGCTCACGCTCCCGCAAGCGGGAATCGGCTTCCTCGGCGAGAAGGGGATCATCGGCTCGTATTACGGCTCGACGCGCCAGACCTACGACATGCCTTGGCTGATGGAGCTTTACCGCCAGAAGCGGCTCAAGATCGACGAGTTGATCAGCCGCCGCTACTCGCTCGACCAGATCAACGAGGCGTACGACGCGCTCAAGGCTGGCGAGGTCAACCGGAGCGTTATCGTCTTCTAGAGGTCCACCCAAGGACGTTGACGGGGGGCCGCTGGGACGCGGCCCGCCCAGTTCGCCCACAGCCAGTTCGTCCGCTCAGCTCGCTTGCCAGAGCTCCACGGGGTTGCCGGACGGGTCGTCGACGATCGCTTGTGAGCCGCCGAAGCCTCGAACGACCTCGCCGCGGAAGTGACAGCCGGCAGCCTTGAG
>JBJXFX010000111.1:0-23704 GCA_046152925.1 Dehalococcoidia bacterium | reverse complement strand
AGCTAACGTGCGTGCCCCTCGGCGAGGATCGGCCCCGCCTGGGCATCGAACTCGGCCAGCGTGAGCTGCACGAGACTCCGGCACTCCACGTCGGAGCATTCACAGATCAGATCCCGCGCCATCGATTGAGGCGAGCCCTTAGACCAGGGCCGCGCCAGGTAGTGGCGCCCTTGGTCCGCGATCCCGCGGTTCGCCTCCCGGATGAGGTTGCGGCGCTCTTCGCTAGGTGGCGCCCGATGGCGGGCGAGGACGGGCGCGAGCGCACGCTCGACCGCCGAGATCAGCTGGTCGAGTGCCGTGCCGGCCTGGTTGAAGATGACGGGCACGGCGCTCTCGGCGGCTTCGGAAGCGATTCGAAGGCTGAGCGCGCGATAGAGCTCACGCGGGCCAGCCGCGAGCCCGCGTTCGGCGAACACCGCTTCCTGGCGCGTGGGTTCGGGCATGATCCAGACCGCCGCGGCTGCGTCGCGCCATGCGCTTGCTGGAAGGGTGGTCCCTTCCGCGATGAGAAGGCCGCCGGTCAACGCGGCGAGGTCGTCGAGGACCATCGGGCCGCGCTCCTGGTGCAGCGCCATCGCGACCAGCCGTTCGATGGGCTGGGCCCACCGCTCAGCCGGCGACAACCGCTCCCAGCCGATGGCAGCCTCAACCCGTGCCGCGATCGCTCGGTCACGGTGCACCCAGGTCATCGTGTCGGCGCTGTAGAGCCGGAGGCCGTGACGCCGGGCGAGGACCCGGGCGACGGTCGACTTACCCGCCGCAGGCGGCCCCCCGATCAGGACGAGATGTCTCATCGTCGCGTCCACGGCGCTCACCGTAGCACCCTGCTGGGCCGCCTGGAACGATGTGACCGGGTAAGATGCGCCGCTATGGCTGAAACTTCGCCCCTTTCTGGTGTCCGTGTGATCGAGTGCTGCGGATGGTCCGGCGCGTATGCCGGCAAGCTGCTGGCCGAAGCTGGCGCCGATGTCGTCCGCGTGGTGCCGCCCTCCGGCGACCCTCTCGCCGCTGAGCCGCCGTTCTTCGACGGAGGCGGCGTCTCGATCCAGGCCACCTGGTACAACCTCGGCAAGCGCGTGGTCGAAATCGACTTTGCCACTGCCGATGGCCGTTCGGCCTTCGCGTCGCTGGTGGCGGGGGCCGACATCTTGTTCGACGACTGGCGGCCCGAAACAGCGCCGATCGCCGATGTCGTCGTCGCCGGGGCGAACGCTGGGCTCGTCCGCGTGACGATCACGCCAACCGGCCGGACAGGGGCGCCGCTCCGGACGAACGACCTCGTCGCCAATGCGATGTCCGGGTCCGCTTCGGTCACCGGTGACCTCGGCGCCCCGCCTCTGACCGGATACGGCAACCAGAGCCACCACACGGTCGGCATGTATGGCACGATCGTTGCGCTCGCGGGCCTCTTTGCTTTGCGGCGCACCGGCCAAGGCACACACATCGACCTTTCCGAGCACGAGGCGTTGGTTTCTTGCACCGAGCAGGTGCTCATGCAGTGGTTTTTCGAGGGCGCCTGGCCGCGGATTGCGAACCGCCAAGGCAACCTGCACTGGAGCGGGGCGTACGCGGTCTACCCAGACAAGCACGGCCAGGGGCTTCACGTGACCTCGGCGCTGCGCTTCCTCGATGAGGTCCTCCCGTGGATGACCGAGACCGGCGGCGCCGGCGACCTCGCCGATAGCGCCGCCTACCCGGACCTCATCTCGCTCGTGAAGGTCATGCCGCACGTGATGGCGACGATGAAGGCGTGGGTCGCCACGCTCGACGCGGGCGACGCGTTCGCGAAGGCGCAACGGAAGCGCCTGCCGTGGGGCCCCGTGTTCGACGTCCCGACGGTGGCCGCGAGCCCCCAGCTCGCCGCGCGCGCGTACTTCCAGCCCGAGCCAGTGCCTGGTGCCGGCGTGGTCCAGCTTCCCGGGCGGCTGTTCCAGACGGATGTGGATGCTGAGCGGCCAGCCGCGCCGGTCGCGGCTACAGCGACCTCCGTCGCTTGGAGCCGCCGGCCGGGGCTCCCCCGCTCGCCGAAACTCGCCCGCCCCCTGGAGGGCGTGCGAATCCTCGATTTCACCCACGTCCTCGCCGGGCCGTTTGGGACGCGCGTGCTCGCGGACCTGGGCGCCGACGTGCTTAAGGTCAGTTCCGCTTCGCGGTCAGGCGGCGCGAACAGCGCCGCGCATCCTTACTTCCGGTCGTGGAACCGGAACAAGCGGTCCATCCAAATTGACATGGGCCGAGCGGAAGGCCGCGCACTCGCCCGCCAGCTCGCCGGCAGCTGCGACGCTGTCATCGAGAACTTCAGCGCGGGCGTGCTCACGCGCTGGGGCCTCGACCGCGAAGGGCTGAAGGAGATAAACCCAAAGGTCACCGTCGTCTCGATGGGCGGGATGGGCCAGACGGGGCCTTGGCGCGACTTCGTTACCTTCGCGCCGACGATCCACGCCCTCTGCGGGCTCACGGACCTGACGAACCAACCCGGCGAGCATCTCGCCGGCTACGGCTTTTCGCTCACTGACCACCTGAGCGGCCTCGCGGGTGCGATCGCCATCCTTGAAGGCGTCGAGCGTGCCCGGCGCACCGGCCAAGGGATGGCCGTCGACCTCTCGCAGTACGAAGTTGGCCTTGGGATCATGGCGCCGGCCTTTATCGACTACCTGAACAACGGCGTCGTGCCGCAGCCCACGGGCAACGCACACCCGTTCGCGGCATGGGCGCCACACGGCATCTACGCCACCTCCGACGGCTGGCTGGCGCTCGCCGTCCGCGGTGACGACGAATTCGCGCGCCTGGCCGCGACCATGGCCCAGCCGGGGCTCGCAACGGACGCCCGGTTCCGCGACCACGCAGGCCGGGCCGCCAATGCCGTTGCGTTGGATGCGGCGATCGCCGCCTGGGCCGCCAGACAAGCACGCTACGCCGCCGCGACAGCGCTCCAGTCAGCCGGGATCGCCTCGGGCCCGGTCCAAGACGCGTCGGACCTCACCGCCCGCGACGCAGCCCTTCGGGAGCGACGCTTCTTCGGCCAAGCGGTCGACTCGGGCGGTTCGACGGGCCACCCGGTGGACCAATTCCCGGCGTTGATCGACGGCGAGCGCCCCTCCACCTACCGGGCGGCGCACCAAGCCGGGGCGGATACATTCGAGGTCCTCGCGGACGTGATGGGCCTCGACGACGAGGCCATCGCGGGCCTGATGGCGGAGGGCGTCCTGACCTGACCCCCAACCGGGTGCTCTGTTAGGCTCGACCAGACGAAGGAGGGGACGGGTGCCGCTCAAGCTTTATTCAACGTTGGGCCATGAGGTACGGGAGTTCCGCACCGTGGTCCCCGGAGAAGTGCGGATGTACGTCTGCGGCGTAACGCCGTACTTCGTTACGCATCTCGGCCACGCCTTCTCCTACGTCCAGTTCGACACGCTTCGGCGCTACTTGGAGGCATCCGGGTATCGCGTCAAGTACGTCCAGAACGTCACGGACATCGACGACGACATGATCCGCGTCTCCAAGCAGACCGGACGTCCCATCGCCGAAGTCCGCGACGAGAACATCGCGTCACTGCGCTACGACCTCGACCGTCTCAACGTGCTGCGGCCCACGGCCTATCCGTTCGCGACCGAGTACATCGCCGAGATGCAGGCGGCGACGGCGGCGCTCGTGGCATCCGGCCAGGCGTACGCACGCGGGACAAACGTCTTCTTTCGCGCCCGCAGCTTCCCTCACTATGGCGACCTCAAGGCGCTCGGCCCCGCGCAACTCGGGAAGCTCGAAAACCCGGAGGTCGTGGACGCTGAGAAGCGCGACGACCCGCTCGACTTTCACCTCTGGCAGCCCATCCGCGAGGGGGACGCCGGCGCCGAGATGGTCGCCGGGCAAGCGCCGGGGTGGGAGAGCCCGTGGGGCGTGGGCCGGCCCGGATGGCACATCGAATGCACGGCGATGTCGATGGCCACGCTTGGCGAACAGATCGACATCCACGGTGGGGGCAGCGACCTCATTTATCCGCACCACACGAACGAAATCGCCCAAGCGGAGAGCGTGACTGGAAAGAGTCCGTTCACGGGCTACTGGGTGCACAACGGGATGCTAATGAAGCAGGGCGAGAAAATGGCGAAGTCGAAGCCGGAAACGCTCGCCTTCGCCCGGGATGTGATGGCCGTCCTGCCGCCCGACCAGCTCCGGATGTACCTCCTCGGGATGCAGATCAGGGCCAACGGGGACTACCAAGTGGGCGCAGTCGAAGCGCTCGCCGAGCGCTTCGGGCGCTTCCAGGCCGTTGCGGCACAAGGCCCCGGCGAGGAGGTCGCACGCACGCACCCGGTCCTCCGCGCATTCCACGAGGCGATGGACGACGACTTCAACGCGCCTCAGGCGCTCGAAGGGCTCGACGCGGCGGCCGCGCGGGTGGCCGCCGGTGTCGCCGAGACGGGCTCCGCGGCGGCGGTGCGCCAGGCGCTGGGCATCCTTGGCTTTGCCTTCGCCGGCGCGCGCGGACCGGCAAATGGTGACTTCGCGCCCTAACTCTGAGCAGCGACACCGGAATCGAGCAGCGCCTGGATCCGCGCCTCGCTCAACCCCGCAAGTTGGAGCACGGCAACCGTGTCGGCCCCGAGTTCTGGCGCGGCCGCGCCCACGCGCCCCGGCGTCTCATCCAACTTGATATGGAGGCCGAGCACCTTGCTCCGGCCGAACTTCGGGTGGTCCTGCTCGACGATATAGCCGTTCGCCAGCGCTTGTGGGTCTTCCGCGACCTCGGCGTATTCACGGACGACGGTCGCGGGGTGGTCGGCGTCGCGAAGCCGCGCCATCCAGTGGTCGCTGGGCTGCCGGGCGAAGGCGTCTTCGATGATCGGCTCAAGCTCAGCGCGGTTCGACCAACGTCCGAAGCCGCGAGCGTACCGCTCGTGAGCTTCGATCTCCGGCGAGAGGCCCAGCGCGCTGCAAAGTCGAGGCCAGAACTTCTGGTCGATGCCGACGA
The DNA here is from genome assembly GCA_046152925.1 of Dehalococcoidia bacterium. Lineage (GTDB taxonomy): Bacteria > Chloroflexota > Dehalococcoidia > Tepidiformales > Tepidiformaceae > CAMAUF01. The sequence goes on along the minus strand of JBJXFX010000111.1, from coordinate 18,732 downwards.
TCATGATCCACTTGCCATCGCTGCATTGATACTGGCCGACGGTGGGCGACGCCCGCAGCTCGCGGGGCCGTTCCTCGCCGAAATAGAGGGCGTGCTGGAGCTCCGTGGCCTGCAGCGCCAGCTGTGTCCCATACAGGGAAACCTCGACGCGTTGGGCAATCCCCGTGCGCTCGCGTACGTAGAGTGCGGTCATCATCGCAAAGGCGAGGTTCATCGCGCCGGTCTGGTCGGCGACGCCGGGAAACGGTATCTCGGGCCGATGCCCCGGTCCGCCGCCGGAGTGAAGCGCAAAACCGCTGTGGGCCTGGGCGATCTGGTCGAACGATGGCTCCGTCGCCATCGGGCCCTCGGTGCCCCATCCGGTCGCCTGGGCGTAGATGATCCGCGGGTTGCGAGTCCGGAAGGCCTCATAGTCGAGACCCCAGCCCGCCATCACGCCCGGCCGGAAGTTCTCGACCACGATGTCGCAGCTTGCGCTGAGGTCGAGTGCCGCCGACACACCTTCGGGGCGGCGCAGGTCGAGGCAGATGGAGCGCTTGCCGCGGTTGAGGGACTCCCAGAAGCCGCTGTACCCGTTCTTTTCGCGCCACATGCGGCGGCCAAAGTCGCCGGCGCCCGGGTCTTCGACCTTCCAGACCTCGGCGCCAAGGTCGCCGAGCATCACGGTGGCATAGGGTCCTTGCTGATAGCGGGAGAAATCGAGGATGCGGACGCCGTCGAGTGGAAGTGCCATGAGCCGAGAGTCTAGCTTTAAGGGCAGCGCCGTGCATGCCGAATTCTTCAACCGGGCCTGTAGTACGGCGGATGCACGGTCGAATGTGGGAGTGAATGCTATCACCGAATCGTCTCGGCTTGGGCCCCTTGCAGATCTTGATCGCAAGTGTGTGCGCTGCGGGGATCGCGGCCGCGGGATTGGCTGCCGTGTTCGACCAGGCTGACCAACGGCTTGCGCTGGCGGTGATCGTGGGCCTCTCAGCACTGAGCGAGTCGTTCGCCGTGCGGCTTCACCACGAGGGGCGCGTCTCGATCTCGGTTGTCGGTGTGGTCGTGGCCGCCGTCATGCTCGGCCCACTTGGCGCAGTGATCACCGCTTTAGCGGTTAGCGTGACTAGCTGGGCCGTGTATTCTCGGCACGATCTGCCCAAGTTGGCATTCAATTGGGGGCAGTTGACGGTCGCGGCGGCAGTCGGGGCCGTCACGGCCGAGGGCGTCAACGCGATTCCGCAGCCAGACGACTCAGTCAGTTCGCTCGTCGCCGGGCTCGCCGCCAGCCTCGCGATGTTCGCGGTCTCGAGCGGCGCGGTATCCCTGGCGCTGAGCCTCGCCACGCAACGAAGCTTCAGAGAAACCTATGGGGCGAACTTCATTTGGCTCATCCCACACTACGCCGCATTTGGCGCAGTGGGTGGCGGCCTCGCCGTAGCATATGACCGCCTCGGGCTCGCGCCAGCCATGGTCGTGGCACTCCCGCTCGTCTTGTCGCGGTACTCGCTGAAACAAGTCCTCGAGAAGACGCGGGACAACGTGCTTCGCCTAGAAAAATCCAACCAGCAACTCCAGGGAGCCTACGTCGAGATCCGCAAGATCTCAGATGAACTGGACTCGGCCTACACGGGCACGCTTGAGTCGCTGGTGGCCGCCCTTGATGTGCGCGACCAGGAGACGCGCGGCCACTCCCAGCGGGTGGCGCGGCACTCAGCCGAGATGGCGAAGCTGCTCGGGATCAACGAGCCGGAGGAGATGATGACCATCTACCGTGGCGCCCTCATGCACGATGTCGGCAAGATCGGCGTCCCGGACAACATCCTCCTCAAGCCAGGAGCGCTGACCGACGAGGAATGGGTGTTCATGAAGCGCCACTCGGCGATGGGCTACAAGATCCTCGCACAGGTCCCCTATCTCCGGCCGACAGCGCGCATCGTCTTGGCGCACCACGAGCGCTGGGATGGTGGCGGCTACCCGCGGCGCTTGAAGAGTCATGACATCCCGCTCGGCGCCCGGATTTTCGCGCTCGCGGACACCTACGACGCCATTATCAGTGACCGCCCGTATCGCAAAGGCCGGACGCCGATGGCCGCATTTGAAGAGATCCTGCGCTGCTCTGGGAGCCAGTTCGACCCGAAGGTCGTGGAGGCGTTCGAGGCGCTCTTCCCCGAGTGGAAGCTCGAGGACAGCCACAACACGCGGCCTCCGCTGTATCTGCCGACCCTCCGGCAGCGGAGCGACCCGCTGTCGCGCTCGCAAGCGGCGGGCTAACCTCCCGAACCTCGCGCACAAATGGAGAGGCGGGCCACCAGGCCCGCCTCTCTATTTGTGCTTTCACGCGCCCTAGTTGTCTAGGGTTCTACCAGGTGATGCTGAGCGTCGGGACGACAGCAGCAACGGTGGTGAAGGCGGCGAGAGCGGTGAGGGCAAGGATCGTGCGCATTTAGAACCTCCCGATGTCCACGTAGCAGTAACTACTTGGCTGCGCGCGAGAGTACTCCAGGTGGACGGATGGTGTCAACACCAGTATTCGCGTAGACGGGCGGTGGATCGGGCGTGGCTGGGTGTCAACCCGAGGCGGCCGCTTCCTGGCGATGGATGCTCAGTCCGAGCTGCAAATCCTCGATGACCGTCTCGGCCAACCCCTGGTCACCGGCCGGGGCAGGGACGCCTCGCCAGGCAAGGTGGGAGACCTGCGCGACGGCGTCGGCGCCGAGCTCCTCCTCCGCGCGCGCGAGCTGTTCGGTGACCGCAACGTGGTGCATTTCGAGCCGTTGGCGTCCGATCGCCCGGACGAGGTCCAACGCCCGCGCTCCCGCCATCTGCTCGCTGAGGGGCGGCAAGAGGACGCGCTGCAGCGATTCGCGCCGCGCCGCGATCGCATCAGCCGGGCCATCCGGCCCGGGCCCGTCGCGCCAACTCAGGAAAACCTGACGGTCAACGGAATCCGTGAACAGCTCGTCTCCTGGAAGATGGGCGAATTGGTCGCGGAGCGCCGGGTGACGCACGAGGATCGCAAGCAGGAGCCCCTCAGGGCCCGACGGCTTGCCGCTTCGGACGGGCGGCGCCGGGCGGGCGCCGGGCCGGCCACTCGGACGGATGCGCTCGAAGACGAACGGCTCTGGCACGCGCAAGCGCTGGGCAATCCGCGACACATAGCGCCCGCGCTCCACCGGGTCCGAGACAGAGAGCATCAGCGGGCGCACCTTGTCCACCAATTGCCGGGCTTCGTTCGGGCTGGTGATGCTGCCCGCTGGGATCAGGCGGCCGATCAGGAATTCGACGAACGGGATGGCGCCATCGATCGCCGCTCGCCACGTGTCGGGCGAGTGTCGCGCCACCTCGTCGGGGTCTTGGCCGGGAGGGAGGGTCGCGACGCAAAGGTCGATCGCTGTGCCACCCAGCAGCGCCTCGGCCGAGCGCACCGACTCTGCCGCCGTTTCGGGAGAGGCGGGCGAGAGGAAGAGCCCTCCTGCGCGCTCGGCAGCGGCGAGTCCGGCGCTATCCGGGTCCATCGCGAGGACGACCCGGCGCGCGCTGCGTTTGAGCAGCGCCACATGGTGCTCGGTCAGGGAGGTGCCCATCGTAGCGACGACGTTGCGGAACCCCGCTTGCCAGGGGCCGATGACGTCCATGTAGCCTTCGACGATCACCGCCGTGCCCGAGGCGCGGATCTGCGGCGCCGCGAGGTGGTACGCGAAGAGCGTGCGGCCCTTGTCGAAGAGCTCGGTCTGGGGCGAGTTGAGGTACTTCGGTTGTTCGCCAGCGAGGCCGCGACCGCCCATCGCGACGAACACGCCACGCTCGTCGGCGATCGGCACGATGACCCGCCCGCGAAAGCGGTCGTAGGGCGCCTGTGCGCCCGATTCCGGCTCCACGAGCAGCCCAGCGGCCACTAGGTCTCGCTCGTCGTAGCCACGTGCCGTGAGCGCGTCCCGGAGGGCACGCCAGTCGTCCGGCGCCCAGCCGAGGTTGAAGTCGGCGATCGCATCGGCCCGCAGCCCGCGTGTTGCGGCGAGATACTCGCGCGCGGCCGCCCCGTCCGGCGCCTCCAGCGCACGCTGGTAGAAGTCCACGCCCGCGGAAAGGACGGCTCCGAGGCGGTCGATGCGGCTTCGCCGTTCGGGCGACTCGTGGACAAGTTGCACGCCAGCCTCGGCGGCGAGCTGCGTCAGCGCTGCCTTGAAGTCGACGCCGTCGCGCTTGGCGACGAACGTGAAGAGGTCGCCGCCGACTCCACAACTCCCGAAGCAGCGCCAGGTGCCCCGGTCGGCGAACACGTAGAACGAAGGCGTCTTTTCGGAGTGAAACGGGCAGAGGCCCCGAAAGTTCCTGCCGGCGCGCGTGAGCTTCACCTGACGGCCGATGTAATCGACCGGGTCGAGCCGCCGTTTGATCTCTTCCACCACGTCCACGGGACCAGCGTAGGGTGTGTGTGCGACATCCGGCGTCGCGCACGACGTAAGTCCGCTGTCGCTGGTGAGGAGTGAGGAGTGTTAGCTGATCTCGACCGCGCCCGAGGCGACGGCCACGTCGTTCACCGTGACGACGACTGTGGCCTGGCCAGGGCCGGGGCTCGGCACCTGGAAGGTGACGGACTCGTTCTTGGCGATGGCTACATTCTGCTCGCTGGTCGTCGTCGTGGTCGCACCCTTGATGGTGACGACGACCTTCGACCGGTCGAGGTTACCACCGGTGTTCCGGACGACGACCGTCACGAGGTTGCCCTGCGGGGTGACGGCCCCTATGGAGACGGTCGGCGGGTCGGCGGGTCGGGGGACGCTCTTGAAGGTCACCGTGTTGTTGTCTTCCGACCGCTCCGGGATCAAGTTCTGCGGGTCGGCCCGGACCACGATGTCGGTCCGCTCAGGCGGCGTCCCGGTGAGCTCCAGGTCGAGGGTGATCGTCTCGTTCGTCCCGACCACCGCATCGACGACATTCTGCCCGGCGGCCAGACCACCGGGCGTCGTGGCAATGCCGATGACGAGTGGTCCGGCGTACGGCTTCCCCTCGTTGGCGATGATGATGCGGAGCAGCCGCCGGCTGCCTTCGATGACGAAACGGGCGTCCGTCGGCACCAGGTCCGGGCCGTCGACCGACGGCGTCGCCGAGACGGTGGCGGATGGGGACGGCGTTGGCGTCGTCGACCGGCTGGCGGTCACCGTGGCGCGCGGCTCGCGCACTGGCACGAGCGTGAGCGAGTCCGACTCCTGGACGGCGGCGCGCCTGACCCAGCGGTCGGCCTGGTCGTCGATCAGGAGCCATTCACCGTCACGCGAGCGCCCAAAGATGCGGATGGCGTCGTCGGGGTTGGCCGTGCCGAGGACCGCGAATTGCGGGCCAGGCCCAGCCACGACGTTCGCCCGGGCAACGACTCTGCCAGCCAGGCCGCGCGCGGACTCCCCCGGCGCCTCCTGGCCGATCACCGTGATCGGGGGCGAATCATGGAACGTCCCGTCCGCTGTCGAGACGCGCACGAAGACCGAATACTCGCCGCGTTGCAGGAATTCGTACCGCATCTGTGCGACATAAGTGTCTCCAGTCGGCGGCGGGACTTCCTCGATGATGGCCGCGACCTCGTTGTTGACGAAGAGCGCGTAGCGCGTGACGGCGTGCTGGGGCGAAACGACCTCGATCGCAAAGTCCTGGACCTTGCCTGCCTCCACGCGGGTCCCAGTCCGCGGCGAGAGGATGGCAGCGCGTAGCCCGGTCGTGACAACGACAGGGGTCGGCGTTGGCCCGGAGTCCTCGTCTGTGTTCCGGATGAACGAGTAGAGCGTGAAGATGGCGCCGGCGCCGACGATTACAGCGAGACCGACGAAGATGAAAAACGCCGGGTGGCTCGCGTGAGTCCGTTCGTCGTAGCTAAAGCTCCGGCGGGTGTTGGGCGGGGCAGCATGGTACACCCCAGAGTCATAGCTCTCTTCGTCGCTCGCATCATCAAGAAATGCAGCCGGGTCGTCTTCGTCTTCTTCCTGGTAATCGAGGCCAATTACTGGGCCTTCGTCGTCCGCTTCTGGGAGCGGAAAGCGGCTACTCATCAATCACGTCCGGGTCCACCCAGTTTCGATTATCGGCCGGGCGTTTCAGCTCCCGCAAGCCGCCGGTCAACGCCGGGTGAGGTTCCAGGGCGGAGCAGTGCTCAGACGCGCCAATCCTGCGCCGCCGCACATCCGAGGTCGCGGGCCAACCGGATGGCGTACCGGTCAGTCATCCCGCTGACGAAGTCTGCCGCCCTTCGGCTCGGAGGGTCGCTCGCGATGCAGAAACTCGAGTCGATTGCGCTTGGGTGGCCCGCGAAGTGGTCGAAGAGGAACGTGACGATCGCTTTGCCGCGCTCGGCTTCCTCGCGGGTCTGGTCGAGGAGATAGACACGCTGAAACATGAACTCGCGCAGCTCGTTGGCCACAGGCCCGACTGCTGCGCTGAACCGGATGGCGGCCGGCCCTGCGCCTTCGCCGGTGGCGGCCCAACTCGCTTCGACAATGTCGCAAACGAGCGCGTTGAGGCGCTCGCTGTGCGACCCGCCAAGGGTCCGGCGCGCCGCGTCCGGGAGGTCGGCCTCGGTGATGATCGCGGCGCGGATCGCATCGAGGATGTCGTGGTTCACGTACGCGACGGCGTCGGCGACGCGCACGACCTGGCCTTCGAGCGTGCGCGGGATGCCCCAGCCCTCGGCGAAGATGTCCTCACGCACTTTGCTCGACTTTTCAACGGCGTCAAGGACGTCGGTCGTGAGGTTCAGGCCCTGTCCGTCCCGTTCGAGCACGTCGAGGACGCGCACCGATTGGTAGTTGTGACGGAAGCCTTCTGGCAGGCATTCGGCCAGCGCTTCTTCGCCAGCGTGCCCGAAAGGGCCGTGGCCGATGTCGTGGCCGAGCGCGGCGGCCTCGGCGAGGTCTTCGTTCAGATTGAGGGCGCGAGCGATGGTGCGGGCAATCTGCGCCACCTCGATAGTGTGCGTGAGACGAGTGACATAATGATCAAGCTGCGGTGCGATAAACACCTGCGTCTTGTGCTTCAGCCGGCGAAACGCCTTCGTGTGGATGATCCGGTCGCGGTCGCGCTGGTAGGCGGTGCGCACGGGCGAAGGCTCCTCTGGACGCTTGCGCGCCGCATCACGCGAGCGGGCGGCGAGCGGGCTGAGCGCGTCCTCGCGAGCCTCCAAGCGTTGGCGGACGACGGAGAGGTCCATGGGCCCGAGATCCTCCGGCGGGCGCGGCGACTAGACCTTCGGCGCCCGGCCCAACTTGGCTTCGGCGTTCGCGATGATTTCGCGCGTCCGGTCGATCATGTCCGGGCTCACGCTGACGCTGGTCACGCCCCATTCGACGAGCTTCTCGGTGATTTCCGGGAAAACGCTCGGCGCCTGACCACAGATGCCGACGGTGATGCCACGGCGCCTCGCCGTGGCGACCACGGTCTGAATCGCGGACATCACGGCCTCATCGCGCTCATCGAAGGTCGCGGCGAGCGTCTCGCTGTCCCGGTCCACGCCCAGGACGAGCTGTGTGAGGTCGTTCGAGCCGATCGAGACGCCATCGATGCCGACATCGATGAACTTGTCGAGAATGATGACGTTCGACGGCACTTCGACCATCATCCAGAGCTTGAAGTCGTCCCCGCGGACGACGCCCTGCTCGGCCAGGAGTTGCTTGACACGGCGGAGCTCCGCCGGGGTGCGGACGAACGGCACCATGACGTAGAGATTCGTGTACTCGGCGCGGACCTGCTTAATCGCATCGACTTCGAGCTTGAAGACTTCCGGCTCGGCGACGTACCGGCCAGCCCCGCGGAAACCGATCATCGGGTTTTCTTCGGTGGGCTCGAACTGGGCGCCGCCCCGGAGGTTCGCGTACTCGTTCGTCTTGAAGTCGGTGAGCCGGTAGACGACCGGCCGCGGCGCAAACGCCCGGCAGAACTCAGATATCCCCGCCGCCAGTTGGCGCGTGTAGTCCTGCGATCGCCCTTCCTGGATGAACGTGCGCGGGTGGACGCCGATCTGGGCCACGATGAACTCGGCGCGAAGCAGCCCGACGCCGTCGACGTGGCGCTTGGCGACACGCTCGGCAAGCTCCGGCTCAGCCAGGTTCACGTAGAGGTTGGTGGTGGTGCGGATCGCGGCCACATTCGCGTACTTCGCCTGCTGGCGGGCGTACCAAGCGATCCGCGCCTCGGCCCGGCCCTCGTGGACATTGCCCTTGGAACCATCCACCGTGACTTCGGCGCCTACTCGAAGCGCAGAAGTGGCGCTCCCGGCCCCGACAACGCACGGGATCCCCAGCTCGCGACTGACAATCGCCGCGTGACAGGTGCGTCCACCGCGGTCAGTGACGATCGCCGCCGCGCGCTTCATCGCCGGGACAAAGTCCGGGGTCGTCATTTCGGAGACGAGGATGTCGCCTTCTTTCACGATGTCGATGTCTCGTGGGTCGTGGACGATCCGGACGGCGCCGAAGCCGACGCCCGGGCTCGCTGGCTGGCCGGCGATAATCACCGCGGCCGGCTCATATTCGCCCTGGTCCTCTGCGTCGTGGCTCCGCATGGTCGTGACCGGGCGGGCTTGCGTGAGGTAGAACTGGCCTCCCTCGTAGGCCCATTCGATGTCCTGGTGGCCGCCGTAGTGGTTTTCGACGTCTCGCCCGATCCGGGCGAGCTCTCGGACTTCGTCGTTCGTGAGCTTCTGCTTCTGGGTAAGGTCGGCTGGCACGGGGCGCCAGGCGTTCGCCCCTTCGTGGCTGCCGTCGGAGTCGGCGGCTTGGGCGATCATCCGGTCCTGTGGGGTGACCGCAATGCTCGCGATCTGGAGCGACTCCTTGGTCACAATGTAGAGGTCGGGCGAAATCTCACCTGAGACGATGCCCTCGCCGAGGCCATAGACTGCTTCGATCGTGATTTTCGTCGGGTCCGATGTCACCGGTTCAACGGTGAACATGACCCCGGACTTCTCGGACTGCACCATCCGCTGGACGGGGACAGCGAGCCCGACCTTGAGGTGGTCGTACCCCGCCTCTTCGCGGTAGAAGATCGCGCGTCCTTCGAAGAGTGATGCCCAGCATGCCTGGACGGCGAGCACGACGTTTTCCGGGCCAACGACGTTCAGGAAGGTCGATTGCTGGCCGGCGAAGCTGGCCTCGGGAAGGTCCTCGGCGGTTGCCGAGCTGCGCACGGCCACCGCCCCTTCGCCGAGTTCGCGATATGCCTTACGGATCTCCTGGGCGATGTCCGGGGGCATTGGGGCATCAATGATGCGCTGCCGGATCCTCCCCGCGCGGTCGTTGAGCACGCGCGAATCGTGCACGTCGAGGCCGAACAGCTCTTTCTTGATGACTGGCTCAAGGCCGTTTTGGTGGATGAACCGGAAGTACGTGTCCGCGGTGACGACGAAGCCGGGCGGGACGGGGATGCCCGCCCGGGTCAGCTCGCCAAGGTTGGCGCCCTTGCCGCCGACGAGGCCCAAGTCCTCGCGGCCAACTTCCTTGAACCAAACGACTGAACGGCCTGTGCTAATCAATGCGGGTTTCCTCCGATTGGGGAGAGGTCACCCACGGCGTGTGGGTGCTGGGGACGAGTGCTGCTGGTCATTCGACCGTGACCGTCTTGGCCAGGTTGCGCGGCTGGTCTACATCGCAGCCGCGCAGGGTCGCGATATGGTAGGCGAGGAGCTGGAGCGGGACCGTGGCGACAAGCGGCTCCAGAAGCTCGGAGACGTCTGGGACTGCGAGCGCTGCGCCTGCAAGCGTGCCGACCTCTTCGTCCCCTTCCGTCACGATGGCCAGGACCGGGCCACTCCGGGCCTGGACCTGTTGGATGTTCGAGATCATCTTCGCCCGAAGCGCGTGCTTGGTCGCTATCGCGACGGTGGGGAAGTCGGCGTCGATCAGTGCGATCGGGCCGTGCTTCATCTCGCCGGCCGAGTAGCCTTCGGCATGGATGTAGGAAATCTCCTTCATCTTCAAGGCCCCTTCCATGGCGACCGGGAAGGCGAGGCCCCGGCCGAGGAAGAGGAAGTCCTGACTGTCCTTCACGCGTCTTGCCAAGGCTTCACATTGTGGCGCGAGGCGCAGGGTGTCGCCAACGGCCGAAGGGATCCGCGCCAACTCGCCGATATGCCGCGCGACCCGCTCGTCCGATAGCGTCCCATTCGCCCGCCCCATCTCGAGGGCCAGCGCATAGAGCGCCACCACGGCGGTGAGGAAACACTTCGTGCTGGCGACGCCGCGCTCCAGGCCGGCGCGGGTATAAACTGTGCCATCGGCCACGCGCGTCGTTTGAGCCCCTTCTGTGTTGCAAATGGTGGCGAGCATGGCGCCGGAGGCCCGTGCGATGGCCATCGCCTCAAGGACATCCACGGTCTCGCCCGATTGGCTGACGGAAATCACCAGCGTGTCGCCATCAAGCACCGGCTCGCGATACTTGAACTCAGCGGCATTGTCCGACTCGGCTGGGACGTGCGCGAGTGCTTCGAAGTAGCGCCGGCCGATCATGCACGCGTGGAGCGAGGTCCCCATCCCGAGCAAGACCACCCTTCTGACGGACGCCAATCGCCCAGTAAGGGAACCTAGGTCACTAAGGTGAAGCCCCGGTGGATCGAAGGTGACGACGCTCCGGATGGTGTCCGCGATCGCCTCGGGCTGCTCCATGATCTCTTTGAGCATGAAGGTCGCGTAGGCGCCTTTGGCCGCCGCGGTGGCGTCGACCGAGCTTTCGCGCGGCGTCAGCGCTACCGGTTGGCCGCTAAGTGTGCGGCCCTCAACGCCGCTGGCGGTGACGCGTACAAGCTCGCCGTCGGCCAAGAAGGCGACCTTCCGGGTGTGAGGCAGGATGGCCGCGAGGTCGCTGGCGAGGAACATCTCGCCGCTGCCGAAGCCGAGCACGATCGCCCCGGCGTTGCCAATCCGGGCGCCAACAATCACGCCAGGCTCGGAAGGGCTTATCGCCAAGATGGCCTGAGAGCCCTCGAGCCGCTGGGCGGTGAGGCGGAGCGCCTCAGCCAGGTCCCGCCCGGCCGCGAGATGCTCCTCCATGAGGTGGACAATCACCTCGGTGTCGGTATCGCTCCCGAGAGCGTGGCCCCGGCCGCGGAGCTCGCCACGCAACTCGTTGTAGTTCTCGACGATCCCGTTGTGGATCACCACCACCCGGCCATCGCAGCTCAGGTGGGGGTGGGCGTTCCGGTCCGTCGGGGCGCCGTGGGTCGCCCATCGCGTATGGCCGATGCCCGCTGTCCCGTTCAGGTCGTCTGATTCCGCGACGGCGGCCTCAAGGTTGCTGAGCCGGCCTTCGCGTTTCGCGAGCGACACGGCTGGCCCGAGCCGCGTCTCGCTAATGACGGCGACTCCCGCTGAGTCATAGCCGCGGTATTCCAGGTCCCGCAACCCACCAATGAGGATGGGCACCGCGTGGCGCGTGCCCGTGTACCCAACGATTCCGCACATAAGTTCTCCCGTGTTCGCATGAAGGCCCGGCGCGTGGACGGCCGGGGCCTCAGGCGCTAAACCATCTCAGGGAGGGCGCGGAGAAGGTGCGTCTGCCTTCGGCACCCGGTCCACTTTTGTCAGCGGGTTACCCACGCTGGTTTGTATGGACCTAACGGCTGTGCCGGCCGGGGGACCATCCGCCGAAATCTCGATCAGTCCCCACCTCGTCGTCCATTCGCCGGAGCGAAAGGCGCTGGCGCCATTGTTTGCCACTCCCAGGGCGTTGCGATGCTTGCGCGTCACCTCCTAGAACAGTTGTCTCAGCCAGTCTCTGCGTGTCTCCAACTCTCGTCAACGGCCCGGAGGCCTCAGCTCTCGGCCCGCGGGATCCCGGCGAAGCCGAGAAAGTCGTCCTCCCACTGGAGGACCACCTCGACCAGTTGGGCCTCGATCGGGTTGGGGTTGCCCGCGATCCCGCGCATCCGGAACTCGTCCGCGACGGTCCGGGCAATCTCTGCGAGCGGCCTCGCGTGTACGCCGAGTTCGCGTTCTGTCTCCATGACGAGCTCGACCAGCTCGCCAGCGATGTAGTACCCGTCGTCTTGGAGTTGTTCCCAGACCCACTCGGCGCACTCGGTGAAAAGCTCGCCCTGGAGGCGGCCCTGAAGAAACGGCTTGTCCGGATGTGGCGTCGGCATCGGCCCCGAAGGTACACGCTCGCCCGCATCAGTCGAGCGGGGCGCCAACCTCGGAACGAAGGCGCTTGAGCCGCTCCACGTTCTCGCTGTCCGGCCCCTTGTCTTCGATCCCCGGCACTTCGAGCAGGAACGGGACGTTTGCGAACGCCGGGTGCGCCATCAATGTGCGAAAGCCGTCGTAGCCGATCTTCCCGTCGCCGATGTTCTCGTGCCGGTCGCGGACGCCGCCGAGGCCGAGCTTCGAGTCGTTGGCGTGGACGGCGACGAGGCGCTCCCAGCCAACTTGCGCGCCGAATTCGGTCATCGCGAGTTCGCAACCTTCCTTCGTGCTGAGGTCGTAGCCCATCGCGAAGGCGTGGCAGGTATCCAGGCAGACGGCGACGCGCGGGTCGCCATCCAGCCCGCGGATCAAGGCGGCGAGCTCGCGAAAGTCGCGGCCCATCACGTTTCCCTGGCCAGCGCTGTTTTCGAGGATGACCAGCGAGCCGTTTGGCGCGGCGTCCATCGCTTGGCGGATCAGGCGGCAGGCTTGGTCCACGACGGCCTCGAAGCCTGCGCCAAGGTGGCTGCCTACGTGGAAGATCGTGCCGCGCACGCCAAGCTCGCCCGCCCAGCGCAAATACGAGCCGAGGCTGGCGACCGACTTCTCGAGGATGGCCGCGTCTTGGCTGCCGAAGTTCATGAGGTAGACGCCGTGGAAGAAGGCCGGGATCCCAGATTGTGCGTGGGCGGCCCGGAAGGCGCCGGCTTGGGCTTCGGTCAACGCCGGGAGGCGCCATTGCTGGGGGGCGCTGATGAAGAGTTGCACGGCCTCCGCCCCAATCGCCGCCGCGCGTTCGAAGACACCCGCCGGCCCGCCGGCGCTTGAAACGTGAGCCCCAATTCGCATGGGACAAGTATAGGCCGCACGCGTTGACACCCGCCGCTGCCGTTTCCAAGATGCGCCAACCCGCCCTGGAGCCGTGCCATGTTCCCCGACGTGCCCAACACCGGCCTCCCGCTCTCCGGCCTCCGCGTCATCGATTGCACCCATTGGCAGCAGGGCCCGTATTGCTCGACGATGCTCGGCCAGTTCGGGGCCGACGTCATCAAGGTCGAAGGTCCGGACTCGCCTGACCCCGGGCGCGGTCTGGGTGCAGCGAGGACGGGCCCGAACGCCTACTTCGAAAGCCACAACCACAACAAACGCAGCCTCGTCGTCGACCTCAAACACCCGCTCGGACGCGAAGCGATCCTCAGGCTCGCCGAAACCGCGGATGTCTTCGTCCAGAACATGCGCCAAGGCGTGATGGATCGGCTCGGGCTCGCCTACGGGGACCTTCGCGAGCGCAACCCGCGGATCATCTACGCGTCGGGGAGCGGCTACGGGCACGAAGGCCCGCATGCCCGCTGGGCGGCGATGGACATGCTCGCCCAGGCTCGAGGCGGGACGATGATGACCCAGGGCTCCCCCGACGACGCGCCCTTCTTCAGTTTCGGCGGCATGGCCGACCAGGTGGGCGCGCTTTACCTCTGCAACGGCATCCTCATGGCCCTCTGGCACCGGGCGCGCACCGGCGAAGGCCAGGAAGTGAACGGCTCGCTCCTCGGCGGCCAGGTCGCGCTTCAGGCGTTCAACATCACGGGGACGCTGTTCACGGGGAACATCCCCCCGCAGGCCACCCGCATGCAGCGGGCGCCGCTCTGGAACGTCTACGAATGCGCTGACGGGCGCTTCTTGGCCCTCGCGATGGCGCAGTACGACCGCTGGTGGCCCCGGCTGATGGCCGCGCTCGATGCGCCGTCCCTGCGCGACAACCCGGACTACGCAACGCTCGCGACGGCCGCCGCGCACTTCCCCGCGATCATCCGCGAGTTGGACGCCATCTTCGCGACGCGCCCGCAGGAGGCCTGGCAGCTCTACCTTGCTGGCGACTGCGGCCTTGCCGTCGCCAGTGTGCAGGACTACGGCCAGGTGGCGGCCGACCCGATGGCGCACGCCAACCACTTCTTCGTCGACTATCCGAACCCGGACTTTCCCGGCCTCAAGATGGTGGGACCTGGGGCGCTGCTCAGCCGGACGCCGGGGTCGGTACGGACGCCGGCCCCGGAATTCGGCCAACACAGCGAAGAAGTCCTGCTCGAAGCCGGGTATTCATGGGACGAAATCAGCGAGCTTCGCGCCGCTGGCGCGCTCGGGTAACGGCGGCGGGGCTTGCCAACTATAGGGGAGGGGGGTACCCTACGATCGTGACGCCAGAAACGCAGGCCCAGGCGCTTCGCCGCCTCAAAATCATCGGCGGCCAAGTGCAAGCCCTCGAACGTCAGATCGACGAGGACAAGTACTGCATGGACGTGCTCGACCTGTCGCGCTCGATCCAGAAGGCGCTCCGCAGCCTCGACACCCTCGTCATCGAGGGGCACCTGCGGACGCACGTCGCGCACCAAATGGCGAACGGCGAGACGGAACGGGCGGTCCAAGAACTGCTCCGCGTCTACCGCGTCCAAGGCCCAGCAGACAACGACTAACACCCAACGGAGGCGCCAGAATGGCAACTGAAATCAAGCTTTCGATCGACGGCATGACCTGTGACCACTGCGTCCACGCCGTGACCAGCGCCCTTTCGGGCGTCCCCGGTGTTGCGGAAGCACAGGTCAGCCTCGACGACAAAGCGGCCACGGTCCGCGGTGATGCTTTCGACGTCACGGCGCTGATCGAGGCCGTCAAAGAAGAGGGCTACGAGGCGGCCGTCGCCGCCTAACGGCGACGCGCGAGCGGCTCTCGGCGAAGGGAAACACCCAATGACCAACGCGATCGTCCTGGATGTCCGCGGCATGACCTGCGCGTCCTGCGTGCGGCGGGTGGAACGCGCCCTCAACAAGGTCCAGGGCGTGGACCTCGCGACCGTGAACTTCGCGGCCGAAACGGCCTACGTGACGGTTGGGCAACCGCTGGCCTTGGACGCGCTCCTCTCCGCGGTCGAAAAGGCCGGTTATGCCGCCACGCCGCACCGCGCCCGCGAGGAGAGCGAAGCGGAACGACGGACCGTGGCGCGGCGCTCCTTGTTCCTGCTCTCAGCGGGCGCCGCCTTGGGAATCCCCGCGATTATTTTGGCAATGGGCATGGACATCGCGGGCCTAACGCCGCTGGGCGGTCATACGGCCACGGGCTGGCTCGTCTTCGCGCTCGTCGCGCCCGTCCAGTTTGGGCTTGGTTGGCGCTACTACCGCGGTAGCTGGGCGAGCTTGCGGCACCTCAACCCCAATATGGACGTGCTCGTCGCGCTCGGCACGACCGCCGCGTTCGCCTACTCGACGTGGGTCGTGGCCGACGGCGCCCACCGGCACATGTACTTCGACGTGAGCGCGGCAGTGCTGCTTTTCGTGACGCTCGGCAAGTATTTCGAAGAGCGCTCGAAAGGCGAGGCGTCGGCCGCACTCCGCGCCCTGGCGGGGCTGGCCGCGAAGTCCGCGACTGTCTTGCGCGACGGCAAGGAACTGGATGTCCCCGTCGATCACGTCCGAGTCGGTGACCGCGTGCTTGTACGGCCGGGCGGGCGCGTCCCGGTCGATGGCATCGTCCGCGAGGGACGGAGCGCCGTTGACGAGTCGATGCTGACTGGCGAGTCGATCCCCGTCGAACGCCGTCCGGGCGATGCGGTGCTCGGCGGGACCGTCGTCCAGGACGGGTCGGTGACCGTCGAGGCAACCGCTGTTGGCGAGGCGGCGGCGGTCGCGCGCCTCAGCCAGCTTGTCGAAGAGGCGCAGGGTTCCAAGGCCCCGATTCAGGCGACCGTCGACGCCGTCGCGGCATGGTTTGTACCGGTGGTGATTGTCATCGCAGCCGCGGCCCTCTTGGGCTGGGGGGTGCTCGGAGGCGACTGGGCGGCGGCGATCCGCAACAGCGTCGCCGTGCTCGTTGTCGCCTGTCCTTGCGCGCTCGGGCTCGCGACCCCGACGGCGATCATGGTGGGGACGGGCCTCGCCGCCGAGCGCGGCATCCTGATTCGCGACGCCGGCGTCCTCGAGCGTGTCCGTAGCCTCAACGCTGTCGTCCTCGACAAGACGGGGACACTCACCCAGGGACGGCCGGAGGTCGGCGCCGTCGTCGCGGTCGCGCCCTTCGATGAAGCCGCGGTCCTGGCGTTCGCCGCCGCCGCCGAAGCGCCGAGCGAGCACCCGCTCAGCCGGGCGGTCGTCGATGCTGCCACCGACCGCGGGATGACGGTCGCTGTCGTGGACGGCTTCGAATCGCACCGCGGCGCCGGGGTTTCGGCTTCGGTCGAAGGCGAAGAGGTCGTCGTCGGGACGCCGGCCCTCCTCGCGTCACGGGGCGTCGAACTGCCTCACGAGCTGGCGAGTTCGTTCGCGACGCTGGAAGCCTCCGGTCAGACGGTCGTGGCCGTAGCCAGCGGTGGGCGCGCCATCGGCCTGATTGCAATGGCCGACAGCCTGAAGCCAGCCGCGCCGAAGGCCGTGGCCGCGCTGCGGCGGCTCGGCTTGCGCGTCCTCATGCTCACGGGCGACAACCCGCGCGCCGCCGCCGCCGTCGCGGGCAGCGCCGGGATCGCGGAGTTCGTCGCCAGCGTGAAACCCGAGGACAAGCTTGCCCACATCCGTCAGTTACAGGCCGGAGGATTGAAGGTCGCGATGGTCGGGGACGGTGTGAACGACGCTCCCGCGCTGGCCCAGGCCGACCTCGGCGTCGCGATGAGCACGGGCAGCGATGTTGCAATCGAGGCTGGGAGCATCACGCTCCTCCACGGCGACGTTGGCAAGCTCGCAGAGGCCCTAGAGATCAGCCGGCGCACGCTGGCGACGATCCGCCAGAATCTCGTTTGGGCGTTCGGCTACAACGTCCTCATGATCCCCCTGGCGGCTTCCGGCTTGCTCCACCCGATCATCGCTGGCGGGGCGATGGCGCTCAGCTCGGTTAGCGTGATGGCGAACAGTCTGCGGCTGCGCCAGCAGGCGCGGCGCATCGCCAGCGACGCCGGGAATAGCTACGAACCGCCGCGCGGCCGTTCGGCCGCGACCGTGGCCCCGCTGGTGGGCCTCGCAGGCGCGGCTCTCGTACTGCTCGTGCCCCTCCTGATCTTCGTCGCGATCGACCGGGACTGGTTCACCGGCGGCCAAGGCGACGGCGACGCCCTCCGCGTCGATCTCCGGAATTGGGAGGTCGACATCGCGGCCGCCACCGTCACGGCCGGCGAGGTGCGATTCAAGGCGCTCCACACCGAGGACCACGACCACGGAGCGCACGGCCAAGAGTTGGGCCTGAAGCACAACCTCGTGGTCCTCCGCAAAGAGGCTGACGGGTCGTTCACCGGCCTCGCCCGGACGAAGGACCTCGGGCCTGGTGACACGCAAACGCTGACGGTCGACCTGACGCCCGGCGACTATGAGCTCATCTGCGACGTTGTCGAGCAAGACGGCGCCGTTGCCGTAAGCCACCTGCAAAAGGGCATGCGCACGCCGCTCCGGGTCACCGCGCCGTAACTACAGCAAGAGCGTCGTCCCCACGGCGTTGTGGACGTAGGCCTCTGGCATCGCCTGGGCAATCTGCATCTGGGCCTTGTAGCCGGTGCAATGCGCCGGCAGCACGACATCGGGCGCGAAGCCGCGCAGGGCGTCGACGGTTGGCCCCAGGATCGGGTCGAAGAACGCGCCCGAAAGGTGGAAGCCCCCCAGAATGGCGTAGACGCGCTGCACGCCGGTGAGCGCCACCGCGCGCCGGACGATGTTCACGATCCCGGCGTGCCCGCAGCCGGTGAGCACGACCAAGCCTTTGCCCCGCACGTTGACGACGATGCCCTGGTCGTCCATCAGGTGGGGCTCCGGCCCCCAGTTGCCGTCGGGCTGCTGGGCCTGGAAGAACGGGAAGCCTTGCTCAAAGCCGGTCACACGCGGGACTTCACCCATCACGAGGAGCCTGTCCTGGAAGATCAAGCCCGGCTCGATCGCGTCGATGATCTCGAAGCCGGCGCCTTCGAGCGCGCTGCGTGATGGCGCTGGCAGCGGTGTCGGCGCCACGCCCGGAGGGGCCGCGCGCCGCTGCACGTAGGCCTGGGGATGGACAAGCAGGGGGACGTTCACCCGCCCCATGCGCTCGACGAGCCCCGCCAGGCCGCCGGTGTGGTCGAAGTGGCCGTGTGAGAGGACGATCGCCTCCACGTCCTTCGGCGACAGCTCAAGCCGGTCCATGTTTTCGATCAGGCCGTTCGGCGAGACGCCGGCGTCGAATAGCAGGCGGTGGGTGTCGCCGCCCGAATTGAGCTTCACGAGCGCGGAGAAGCCGTGTTCGGCGTGCATCGTGGTCGCGACCTCGGGGGCGTCGATCAGCGGGTTCACGATGCGCGGCCCCCAGGGCCGCCGCCGGATCGTCTCCGTCCCCGGCAAGAGGGCATCGATCTGGTTGTCGATCAGGGTCGTGACCTCGACGGCGTCGGCTTCGAGCAATGGGAGTGCGGCCATGGCGGCGTTTCCTCGGACAGGATGCCCGCAGCCTACGCGAAAGCCACCCCCCTGGTCAGCGCCGCCTTTGGTCGCCTGGCCTCCCGGACGAGCGCTTCGAGGTGCTCAAGCGGGTCGGCGGGAGGTTGGACGCCCAACTCCGCGCGCATCCGGCCCACGTCGGCGACGAACCGCAC
>JBJXFX010000109.1:0-4701 GCA_046152925.1 Dehalococcoidia bacterium | reverse complement strand
TGCGAAAAGTCCGTCTGGTGGCCGCCCAGAACGTATACCTGCGAGGTCATGAACGCTCCTTCTTGAAGTGGGATGCAATCTAGACGGTCACCCCGGAACCGCGCAACGCGCCTCTCCGACCAGAGGTTGGGAGCGACGGCGGAGTTTCGCCACGGCCTCCTAGGCTTTGATCCGCTCGATCAGGGTCGCGGTGGCGAGGCCGGCCGCTCCGCAGATCGCGATGACCGCGTAGCGTCCCTCGCGACGTTCCAGTTCGTCGAGGACGGTGCCGACAAGCGCGCTTCCCGTCGAACCCATGGCGTGGCCGAGGGCGATGGCGCCGCCGTTCACATTGAGCTTCTCCCGCTTCACGCCCAGTTCGCGCTCGTAGTGGAGCATCAGCGCCGCGAATGATTCGTTGACCTCGAAGAGGTCGACGTCCGCGATGGCAACCCCGGCCCGGTCGAGAACCGCGCGGGTGGCGTCGGCGGCGCCGGTGAGCGCGATTGTGCGATCGATCGCGACGTCGGCCATGGCCACGATTCGGGCGCGCGGGGTGAAGCCCTGCCGCTTCATCGCACCCTCGCTCGCCACGAGCACCGCCGACGCGCCGTCCGCCATGGCCGGGGAATTGCCGGCGTGATGGACGTGATCGATCTGGGCCAGACCGTACTGCTTGCAGACGATCCCGTCGATGCCGTACTTGGCGCCCATTTCCGCGAAGGCGGCCGGGAGCTTGGCGAGCGACTCGAGCGTGGTGGCGCGCCTTGGTGTCTCGTCCGCGGCGAGCAGGGGCGTTCCGTCCTCGCCCGTCACCGGTACGAGCGAGCGATAGCGGCCTTCATCCTGGGCCCGGGCCGCGCGTTCCTGAGAAGCGTTGGCGTAGGCGTCGCAGTCGGTCCTCGAGAACCCGGACTGGGTGGCTACGGTGTCGGCGGCGATGCCAATGGGAATGAGCACGGCCTGCTGCTGGAAGGGCAGATCGTGGGTGAGCGGTCCCTTGTCCGACGCCACGGGCACCCGCGACATCATCTCGACGCCGCCGCCCACCGCGACCCCGTCTTCATGCAGCGCCTTGAGCGCCGCGTAGTTCATGGCGCTCAGACCCGAGGCGCAATAACGGTTCACAGTCATGCCCGGCGTGCGGTCGCTCCAGCCCGCCGCGATCACCGAAAGCTTGCCGAGGTTCGATCCCTGATCGGCGGTTTGCGTGACACAACCGATCAGCGTGTCCACGACGGCCGCCGGGTCGAGCCTGGTTCGGGCGGCGAGGGCGCGCAGAGTTTGTCCCATGAGGGTGACGGGTCGCACCCCTTTCAAGCTGCCCTTGTCGTTCCCGCGGCCGCGGGGCGTGCGTACGGCGTCGACGATATAGACGTTCATTTGAGCTTTCCCTGGTCCTTGACCTCGAGCCGCGCCGCCATGGCGCGCAGAGCGTCCTTGTATTCGCCCTCGAGCTGATTCACGATGGTGGCCACCGGCTCGATGGCTTTGGACGCGTCGATGCCCTGGCCCGCCGCCCAAAGATCCTTCCAGCGCTTCGCACCCGAGTTACGGGTGTCGTAGGCCCGTTCCGGGGTATCGCCCAGATGACCGGGATCGAGTCCGGCGGCCAGAAGGCTCGGCTTGAGCCAGGAGGCGGGTGTGCCGCTGATCGCCGCGGAGACCACCAGGTCGTCGATGGTGGAGTCGACCACCATCTGCTTGAAGCCCTGGGGCGCCAGGCTCTCCACCGTGGGGATGAACCTCGTGCCCATGTAGACGAAGTCGGCTCCGGCCGCGATGGCGCCCGCCACGCCGCGCCCATCCGAAATGCCGCCGCCCACCGTGATGATGCCGTCGAAGATCGCGCGCACCGCGGAGATGAACGCGAAGGGGGAGAGGAAGCCGGTGTGCCCGCCCGCGCCCGCGGACACGCAAGCCAGGCCATCGACCCCGGCCGCAATCGCCTTCCGGGCGAGGGTCATGTTGATCACGTCGGCGATGACGATCCCCCCGTAGCTCTTCACCACCTCCATCACCGGCCGGGGCGACCCGAGGGCGGTGACCACCACCGCGGGCTTGTACTTCGCGACGAGGGCCAGGTCGTCCGGCAGCCGCGCGTTGGTTGAGTGAGTGACGAGGTTCACGCACCAGGGGGCGATGACCGCGTTCGGGTCGGCCTCGCGAGCCTGAGCGAGTTCACTCGTCATCCGCTCCATCCACTGCGCGAGATCGTCCGCGGTTCGCGCGTTGTGGCTGGGGAAGCAGCCCACGATGCCGGCGCGGCAGGCCGCGATCACAAGGTCTGGGCCCGAGACGAGGAACATCGGAGCGGCGAAGACGGGGAGACGGGCCGAGATGGCGCGGCGCGAGGCGGCGGCGCTCACGCCTGGCCCAGGGCTGCGGAGGATCCGGACAGGCGCGCTTCGCTCACCCAGGTGGCGTGAAAGCCGTTCGGCACCCGTTGCGGCAGGACCACGCGACAGACCGGGCCGCGCGAGATGTCGCGCGCGTCGAGCACCCAGGTCTCGCTGCGCGACTCGCGCGCATTCCAGACGAAGCTCACGATGTAGCCATCGTCCTCGCCCGACGCGCCGTCGCGGGGAGCGAAGGGCGCCTCGCTGAACCAGGCATCGCCGCCTGGGTTGTAGGCGACGCCGCTGCCGGTCTTGCCGTCGAACTTCACGAGGCCCGCGAAGCGCTGATCCTCGGGACGGCGCATGCGTCCCATGAGGATGTGGTACGAGTACCGCGAGGGCAGGCCCTGGAGACGGGCGTTGATGGTGGGAAACTCGGCATTGTAGACGTCGTCCACGATCTGCTCGCTCGTCGCCCCCGTGCGCAGGTTGAAACGCCACTCGTAGAACTCGAAATCGGTGGCGTTCATGGCGATGCCGCGCTCGTAGGCCTCGAAATCGTGTGAACCATCGAAGCGGCGCTGGATGCTGTAGGGGGTCCCCCGCATGACAAGCTCGTCGCCCTCTTCCCAGGCATTCACGACGTGCAGCATGTACCGTGGCGTGGCCTCGAACCAGCGGACGTCGCTGGCGCTGCCGTGACGGGGGATCACCGCGAAACGACTCGGCATGTCGCGATGGAAGTTGAGCCGATACCGACCCTCGGCCAGAGCTTTTGGATCGTTCATCAACGGAAAATCATGCAGGATCGAGTAGTGCTCAGTGATCGCCATGTCATGGGGCAGGCGCGGTCCCGGAAGCGGAATGGGAGTGAAGTTCTTGAGCGCTCCGTCCGCCCCGATCACGCCGTAGTGCATGTACGGCGCTTCGTTCCCGTAGGCGAAGAAGATGTACTCGTTGGTCCGCTCGTCCACCCGCGAGTGCGAGGAGATGGGAAGACCCTTGAGGCGAGAGTCGGGCTGGAGCTTGCCCAGGGTGGCGAGGGAATAGGGATCGCACCGGTAAACGTCGCCGCCGCGGTACCACGAGGACAGGAGCTGCCCGGCATGGAACTTCACGTCGGTGTTCGAGGTGTTCTTGAGCGGCTGGTCCGGGCGATCGAGGCGCTGCTTCTCTTTAAGACCCCGCCAAAGCGGCCGTCCCGCGGCCAGCTCTTCGCCCAGTCCATCGGTCTGCACCCAGCGGCTCTTGAACGAGGCGCGGCCCTGGTCGAAGCGGATGGCGCTCAGCATGCCGTCGCCGTCGAACCAGTGATAGCGCCCGATCGGAGTGAAGCGGGGATTGGGGCCGTTGCGCACGTAGAGACCGTTGAGGTCCTCCGGGAGCTTGCCAATCACCGGAAGATCGGTGGCGGCGGTCTCCATGTCGACGGGCGCGAAGGCGCCCTGGAGCGAAACGTCGAGGGAAGGGGCGTTCATTGGGGGCCTGCTTATGTTGTCACGGGGCGGCGGACCTGGGCGATGCGGAACCGGCTCGCCACGAAAGCCGCGTCGGTGAGCGAAGCGTTTCCCGCGGGATTCAGGCCGGTGACGTGATAGTCGCTGTAAGCCGCCGCGAAGTTGAGGGGCATGGGGCCGGTGAGGTTGACGGTGAGTTGAGAGCCCGCGCGGGCGAAGGCGTCCTCGGCCTGGTCAATGAACGCTTCATCGGTCGAGTACAGGAAGGCCGTGAGGCCGCCGCCTTCGCGCACGTCAGAGGTGGCCTGGGTCAGCGCATCCGCGGCGTCGCGCGTGCGGATGACAAACGAGATCGGCCCGAAGCGTTCCTCCGCGTAGAGCGCGCGGTGCTCCGGGGTGGCCCGCATCATCAGGGGCGTGCTGGTCCGCGCCTTCGGGAACTCGGGGTGAACGTAGGAACGGGGCGCCAGCAGAATCGCATCGCGGGCGCGGGCTTCCCGGTCCATCGACGCGAGCAGTTCGAGCGTCGCCTCGGACTGGATGGTCGAAAGAATCGCCGCGGCCTTTTTCGGGTCACTCCCGATGGCGTCGACCGCCGCGGCCAGCCGCCGAGCCACCTCGTCAAAGGGCACCAAAGCCGCCGCATCTCCATCACCCACCGCAACGCCCGCGGCCGGTATGTAGATGTTTTGCGGGCTCGTGCACATCTGGGCGGAGAACAGAGACAGCGTGGTGGCAAGGCTGCGAATCACGGCCTCGAGGTCGAGGCACGATTCGATCACCACCGTGTTGCAGCCCGCGGTCTCGGTGAAGCACAGCGCGGGCGCCGCGTTGTCCTCCACCCATTTCCCAAAGCGCGCGCTGCCCGTGAAGTCGACGATGGCGCACGCTTCGTGCTCGATGATCCGCTTGCCGATTGGCTCTTT
>JBJXFX010000143.1:0-7813 GCA_046152925.1 Dehalococcoidia bacterium | reverse complement strand
GTGTGGGACTCATCCCGCCCGAAGGCGTCCTTGACGGAGACGCCTTCCTCCCCGGCTTCCGCATCTCGCTCGCCGAGCTACTCGATCAGGCAGAGGTCGTCGGCCCCGCTTCATAGCTCGCCGGGTGGAAGCTCGTTGGGCGTCCAACACTGCCGCTGCGGTGTCGAGCGTCTACAATCCCGCTTGGAGGTCGCGAATGGTCGCTGCACCGGTCCCCGCTCCGCCCCGGTCGATCACGGCCGAGGAGTTCTTGTGGCTCCCCGATACCGATGGCTTCGAGTTGGTCGATGGCGAACTCCAGGAGAAGGCAATGGGCTTCAAAGCGGCTTGGATCGGCGGCGAGATCCTTGGGCGCATTCGCGACTTTGCGGGACGTCCGCGCGGCTCCGTTGTCGCCGGGCATGAAGCCGGAGTCACGATCTGGCCGGGGAACCCGCGGTTGCTGCGAAAGCCCGATGTCCTGTACGTGCGGCCTGGGAAGGTGGAAAAGCTCCCCGACGGTTGGCTCAGCGTCGTCCCCGACCTCGTCGTCGAGGTGATATCCCCCCGCGAAGATGCGAACGCCCTCCACCGCAAGATCCTCGACTATCGCCGCGCTGGCGTCCCGAACATCTGGGTGATTTACCCGGATTCGAGCACCGCAGAAGTCTGGATAGGCGATCGCATGGAGTCCATCCCGCCCGAAGGTGTGCTCGATGGGGACGCCTTCCTTCCCGGCTTCCGCATCGTGCTGGCAGAGCTGCTCGACCAAGCCGAGGTCGTGGGCGAAACCGATTAGCGTCGCCAGCATCTGCTACCCTTAGTCCCCCATGTACCAGCCCCTGGACCACCCCCTCCTCAACCGGATGCGCGAGCACGTGCTCTTCGCAGCCGGGCCGATCGGCTCGACGCTGCTCTCCTTCAACCTGAAGCCCGAGGATTTCGTCGCCTTCAGGGGTTCGCCCCAGGAAGAGCAGCACGACGGGTGCCCCGAGTGGCTGAACGTCGCGAACCCCGAGGTTCTCGATCGCATCTTCCGCATGTTCTACGCGGCCGGTTGCGATGCGGTCGACTCCTGCTCCTTCGGAGCGAACGAAGTGGTGCTCGCCGAATTCGGCCTCGCCGACCGGACGCGCGAGCTGAACCGGGTCGCCGCAGAAGTCATCGGCAAGGTCCGCGACGAATTCTCGACGCCGGAGTGGCCGCGCTACTCGTTCGGCACCATCGGCCCCGGCACGAAGCTCCCTTCGCTCGGCCACATCACCTGGGATGATCTCGTCCACAGCTATCGCGAGCAGTGTCTCGGCCTGCTTGAGGGCGGGATCGATGTTATGAAGGTCGAGACCTGCCAGGACCTCCTCCAGACGAAGGCCGCCCTCGCCGCCGTCGCGGACGTCTTTGCCGAAACCGGAAAGCGCATCCCGGTGGTCGCGAGCATCACGATCGAGACCACCGGGACGATGCTGATTGGGTCGGACATTGCGGCAGCGCTGACCGCGATCGAGGCGCTCGATGTGGTCGACATCATCGGCCTGAACTGCTCCCTCGGGCCCGAGCAGATGGTGGAGCACGTCCGCTACCTCGCCGAACACAGCCGGCGCCCGGTGTTCGTTGGCCCGAACGCGGGGCTCCCGCAAATCGTCGACGGCGAAGCGTGCTACCCGTTGTCGGCCGAGGACTTTGCGCGCTACCAAGGGATCTTCGTACACGAGTACGGGATCAACATCGTGGCCGGCTGTTGTGGCACCACGCCGGCGATGTTCGAGGCCGCCATCGCCGCCATTGGCCGTGGCGCGCCGAAGCCGCGCACGCCGAAGTTCGAGCCCGCCGCCGCCTCCCTCTATACGAGCGTCCCACTTGAGCAGGACACAAGCTTCCTCGTGGTCGGCGAGCGGATGAACGCCACGGGCTCGAGAGCGTTCCGCGACCTCTTGCTCGCTGGCGACCTGGATGCTGCGGTCGCCCTTGCCCGCGAGCAGGCGAGCGAAGGCGCGCACGTCCTCGACCTCATGGTCGACTACGTCGGCCGCGATGGCGCCCCCGATATGGAGCGCTTCGTCACTGCGCTCCGGACGCAATCCACGCTGCCGCTCGTCTTCGACTCCACGGAAATCCCCGTCGTCGAGACGGCCCTGAAGCTCTACGGCGGCAAGGCGATCGTCAACTCCATCAACCTCGAAGACGGGGAGCGCAAGATCAGCCGGCTGCTACCCCTGATCAGGCGGCATGGCGCGGCCGCGATAGCGCTCGTGATCGACGAACAGGGCCAGGCGCGAGATGTCGATTGGAAGTTGCGCGTCGCCCACCGCATCCATGACATCGCGGTCAACCGCTACGGCATGGAGCCGGGCGACATCCTCTTCGACATGCTCACGTTTCCGCTCAGCAGCGGCCAGGAAGAGCTCCGCGGCGACGCGATGGCGACGCTCGAAGCGATCCGGAGGGTGAAAGTGGAGTTGCCGGGCGTCTACACGGTGCTCGGGGTTTCGAACATTTCGTTCGGCCTCAAGCCGGCGGCCCGCCGCGTGCTCAACTCGGTCTTCCTCGCCGAAGCGAGAGAGCACGGCCTGGACGCGGCCATTGTGAACGCCAAGCAGATCGTCCCTCTCAACCGTATCCCGGAAGACCAGCTCCAGACGGCGCTCGACCTCATCTACGACCGCCGCCGCGAGGGCTATGACCCGCTCCACGCGTTTGTCACGCTCTTCGAAGGCGTCCAAGAAGCGAAGGCCGAGAAGGTCGACCGCGCGACGCTGCCCGTCGAAGAGCGCCTCCGGCGGCGGATCGTCGATGGCGACCGGCGTGGAATCGAGGCCGACCTCGAGGAAGCGCTTGCCGCCATGGACCCGCTTACGATCATCAACACTCACCTGCTTGCTGGGATGAAGGTGGTCGGCGAGCTCTTCGGCTCGGGCAAGATGCAGCTTCCCTTCGTGCTCCAGAGCGCCGAGACGATGAAGACGGCCGTCGCCCACCTCGAACCGCACATGGAAAAGCAGGCCGGCTCGACGAAGGGGAGGATTGTGCTCGCCACCGTCCGCGGCGATGTCCACGATATCGGTAAGAACCTGGTCGACATCATCCTCTCCAACAACGGCTACACGACCTACAACCTCGGCATCAAGCAGCCGATCCAGAACGTGATCGACAAGGCGGCGGAGGTCGATGCCGACGCGATCGGCCTCAGCGGCCTCCTGGTGAAGAGCACCGTCGTCATGCGGGAAGACCTCGAAGAGCTGAACGCCCGCGAGCTCTTCCACTACCCGGTGTTGCTCGGCGGGGCGGCGCTCACGCGCAAGTACGTCGAAGAGGACCTGCGCAAGGTCTATAAAGGAAGGGTCCACTACTGCCAGGACGCCTTCGAGGGCCTCGCGACGCTCGATGCGCTCCTCTCTGGCGCCGACGTGCCAAGCCGCCGGCCGCGCGACAAGGAGGACACGGGATACGATGCCGTTCGGACCAGCACAACCGCGCCGGACGCGCCGAACGACCGCGCCTACGCCGTCTCCGACGTCCGCGCTGGGGCCGCGCCGGACATCCCGGAGCCGCCCTTCTGGGGCACGCGCGTCGTCAAAGGCGTCCCCCTTCGCGAGATCTACCCTTTCGTGAACGAGACCGCGCTGTTCCGGGGCCAATGGCAGTACCAACGCGGCGAGCGCTCGCCCGAGGAGTACGACCAGCTCGTGGAGGACGAGGTCCGGCCCGTCTTCCGCCGCTGGCAGGACCGCGCGATCGCGGAGAACCTGCTCGTCCCGGCGGTGGTCTACGGCTACTTCCCGGCGCTTGCCGAAGGAAACGACCTGCTCGTTTGGCCCGAAGTCCGCGATGGCCGCCCAACCGGCGAGCCAGTGCGCTTCCAGTTCCCGCGCCAGCCCACCGGGCGGCGGCTCTCCGTCGCCGACTTCTTCTTGTCGAAGGAACAGGCCGGCGACCGCTTCGACACGGTCTCCTTCACGCTGGTGACGATGGGTGAACGCGCCTCCGCATTCGCCAAGACGCTCTTCGATACGAACGAGTATCGCGAATACCTCCACTTCCACGGTTTCGCGGTCGAGTGCGCCGAGGCGCTGGCGGAGTACTTCCACAAGCGCGTCCGCACCGAACTCGGGTTCGCAGCGAAAGACGCAGACTCGATGAAGGGGCTCTTCCAGCAGGGCTACCAGGGGAGCCGCTACTCGTTCGGCTACCCTGCCTGCCCGGACCTGGAGGAGCAGGTGGGCATCGCGAAGCTGTTGGGGCCGGAACGGATCGGCGTCGAGTTGAGCGAGACGTTCCAGTGGCATCCGGAGCAATCCACCAGCGCGCTCATCGTCCACCACCCGGCGGCGCGCTACTTCGTGATCCGGTGACAGCCCCTCCGCGTTCGCAAGAATCCTGTAACCCGGCCGTTAGTCTCCGGGATGTAGCATCTGCATCCATGAACGTGAAACTCTGGCTCGGCGGTCTCTTGGCAGCCGTCGTCGCGCTGACGGCCGTTGCCTGCGGCGGCGGCTCGACAGATCCCGCGCCGGCGCCCGGCGCAGCGCCATCCACCGCGCAGAGTGCGGCCGCCGAGGCGAAACCGGTCATCGTCTTCGTCCACGCCACCCACTGACCGGTCTGCGAACGCCTCCGCCCCGTGTGGGCGGACCTGATTCGACAGTACGGCAGCCAAATCGAGATGCGCGACGTCGACCGCGACACCGCGGAGGGCCGGAAGTGGGCTGACGAACACCGCCTCTATTCCCAGCCAGGCTTCGTCATCTGGGACGCGGAGGGCGCGCTCACGTATCAGCGCCTTGGCCCCTCGACCCGCGACGGGCTCATCGCATTGGTGCAGGAAACCGCAACTAAGGCGCAATAGGACCACGCCCGGGCTGCGCCTTGCGTCTCGCACCCCCGCCGATGGCATAATCCGGCGATGCCGGAAGTCGTCGCCTTGCCCCTCCCCGCGTCCGTCGTCGAGGCTGTCGAGCGCGCTATGGCAGACCTCTGCGTCCCAGGCGTCGCCGTCGGCCGCGGCGAGACCTGCGAACTCGTCGAGGTCGAAGGCGGCCGCTTCCTCTGCTGGGATGGGCGCTTGGCGGCCCGCGTCGAGTAAGGGTCCGCACCACGCCCTCGCCGTTCTGCTAGTATCCGGGCCCTACACGGAGGGGACTCGCGATGGCCACCTATCTGCTCCTCAGCACGCTGACCGATGAAGGGCGAAAGACGCTGAAAGCACGTCCCGAACGCCTCCAGGAGGTCAACAAGGAGATCGAGTCGATGGGCGGGCGCGTCGTCGCGCAGTACGCCGTCCTCGGGCTCTACGACTTCATCAACGTCGTCGAAGCGCCGAGCAACGAGGTCATCGCGCGGATTTCCGTCGAGCTCGGCAGTCGCGGCACCGTCCAGATCACGACGTTGCCCGCGATGTCCGTCGAAACCTTCGTGGCCAGCATTCGCGGCGGGCGATAGGTCGCGCCGCCGTGGGCGTCTACGTCGTCTTCACGAAGCTGAACCTCGCGGGCGTCAAGATGATCCGCGATACGCCCGAGCGCCTCAACGAGGTCGCGGCCGAAGTCCAAGCGATGGACGGCCGCGTCATCGAGCAATGGGCCACGCTCGGGCAGTACGACTTCTGCGCCCTCGTCGAAGCTCCCGATAACGGCGCCATCCACCGGATGGCCGTCGACCAGGCTGGCCACGGCCGTGCCCGCTTCATCGTCATGCCCGCGATCGACATGCCGCTCTTCGTCCGCCTCCTCGGCCAAGAGGCGGGCACGAGCGGCCCGCACCCGTGGCAGGTGCGCGTCCCGGCACAGGTCGCGCGCCGCGCGCTGCGCAACTACTGGATCACGCGCCACGTCCGGGAGGCGTGCAAGCCCCTCACGATCGAGGGGCGCGGCAACTTGCGCGGCCTCGAACGCCCGGCCATCTTCATCGCGAACCATACGAGCCACCTCGATAGCCTCGTCGTCCATACCGCACTGCCGGAGTCATTCCGCCGCTTCCTCACGTTCGGCAGCGCCGCCGACCGCTTCTACATCAAAGGCCGCAAGGGGATGACGAAGCAGGGCTGGTGGAACAGCCTCGCCATGAACACCTTCCCTATCCGGCGCGGCGGCGGCCGGTCGACGCTGAGCTACGCCGAATGGCTCATCGATAAGCGCTGGAACGTGATGATCTTCCCGGAGGGGACGCGCACGTCGTCCGGCAAGATGGGGACGTTCAAGGCCGGTGTCGCCATCCTCGCGCTCGCGAAGGGGGTGCCAGTCGTGCCGATCTACCTCGACGGTCTCGGCGCCATCCGCCCGAAGGGCACCCGGGACGTTCAACCCGGGCCGGTCAAGGTCCGGATCGGCGAGCCCCTCCGCTTCTCCGAGGGCACCTCGGTCGGCGACGCGACGACGATGATGTACCGGGCGATGCGCGCGCTCCAAGACGCCGTCCGCGAGGCTCCGATCGCCGCAGGCCAGTAGGCCGCGAACGGAACCGCGACCAACGGGAGCGGGTGTGGTGGCCCAGTGAGGCCCGGGCCCCGGACGCGAAGACGGCCGCGAGTCTCGCGGCCGTCTTGGGTGAGTGCGTGGCGTAGGCGCTTTAGCGGAGCGGAACCTGCAGCTTCTCTGTCGGCCGTTCCGTCAGGTAGCTCCCGGGGACATCCAGCCGCACGGACGTGACGCCCTCGGCCAGCTTTCCCTCGAAGTCCCACTGCGAGTGCTTCGGCGGGAACGTTCCGGACCCGTGGTAGAGCGGATAGCGGTTGCCGAGGTTGTCCGTGAGCGTCGCCCCGTTTCCGGGGGAACCGCGACCCGTGAACCCGATGTGGCTTGTCAACCGCACGCTGGTGAAGTTGCCTCGCTCCTGGTAGAACAGGACAGCCTCGCTGACTTCGGTGGACGTGATGGACGCAAGAGTGGCTTCGCCGCCGACGCCGACGGTGAAGTCGACCGAGGCCCCGGCCTCGCTCGGACGGGCCGCCGGGCCGCCGAGGATCGCAATCGAGTCCCCCGTGCGCGGCGTCACGACCTCGCCAGTCTGGCCTGGGGGCACGAACGGGAGGAGCACCTCGCCCTCGCCGGCATCGGCGGGCAACTGCCCGAGGTCCGCGGCCACATCGCCTTCGACGTGGTAGCGGACCGTGACGGATGTCTCGTCGGCGATCACCTCGTCGACCACGTATCGCCACCCCGCGCCGGAGTCGATTGTGTTGCCCTCGATGGAGAGACTTGGTGACTGATCCATGCCACCCCGCGAAACGATAACCGTTTCGGCCAGGCGGACGGAGTCCGGCGACGCGGACCACGCCCAGATCCCGAGGCCGAGGGCCCCGGCGGCGATGACAGCAAGAAGGCGCCTTCTTCCGGGCCGGCCAGCCTGCATGGCGATGCTCATCAGATCCTCCCCATCACGCGTGCGGGATTGGGCGCGGTTCCATGCTACCCGTGCGGGTGCAGGCTAACCACCCGCTCGCCCTTGACCGCCGTCCCCCCGCTCCCCAGCATCGCAGGTACCCCAAGGAGGTCTTCCACCGTGTCCAACGTCCTCGATATTCCCGTCGCCAAGATCGATGGCAGCCCGACAACCCTGGCCGAGTTCAAGGGCTCGGTCATGCTCGTCGTCAACGTCGCCTCCAAGTGCGGCCTCACGCCCCAGTACGCCGGGCTCGAACAGCTGCACAGCGAGCTCAAAGACAAGGGCTTGCTCGTCCTTGGCTTCCCGGCCAACAACTTCGCCGGCCAGGAACCGGGCACCAACGAAGAGATCGCCGAGTTCTGCTCGGCGACGTACAACGTCGACTTCCCGATGTTCGCGAAGGTCTCGGCCAAAGGGGATGACCAGCATCCGCTCTACCGCGCGCTCGTCGACGCGA
>JBJXFX010000103.1:0-19765 GCA_046152925.1 Dehalococcoidia bacterium | reverse complement strand
CCTCCGTCGCGCCCATGCCTGCCGCCGCCGTGGCCCGCGCCCGGAGCACGCAGCAGCTGACGCCGACACAACGCCACGCGAGTCGCCAAGGCTCACACTTGCACAGACTGGCCTTCTCATGGAAGGGGGAGGGAGCCTCCCGGATCCGCTATGCTCGTGCGACATGGCCCTCTTCGAAGCGGCAGCACTCGCCTTCGTCAACGGCGCCAGCGCCAAGGCCGGGAGCCTCCTCGCTGGCCTCGGCTGGGATCGCGCCAAAGACGCGCTCGCTCCGGACATCTACGAGTCCGCCGCGGCCCAAGTGGTCGAGGCCTGCACCGCAAAGTTCCAAGCTCAAGCCGACGACGGGAAAGTCGTCATCCAAGCACTCCTGGACACCTTTTCCAGTACCGATCATGCGGAAAAGCTGGGCGAGGCCCTCACGACCGCCGACCCCACCGAAGTTCACCGCTGGTTCACCGCCCAGGACGCGCGCGTCGTCCCCTATCTCCACCAGTTCCTCGTCGCCGTCGGCCACGCAATGGGCGACCGCCTTGGCGGCGACCAGCGCCGCTTGTGGGTGGCCATCGAATCCACCCTCGCCCAAACCCGCTTAGCACTCTGGGAGCAACGCACCCGCGATCGAGACAAGTCCCGCCCGCGCCTCAGCCTCGGCGCGCGCCGCCGCAAGGAGGCCCTCGGCGACCCGCTCCACACCGCGCTCACCGCCCACACGGAGGCCAGCCCCTTCCTCGGCCGCCAGCCGGAGCTCGCCGCCCTCCGCGCCTGGCTGGACGACGACCAGGAACGACTGTCCCTCCGCGTCATCACCGGGCGAGGCGGCGCCGGCAAGACCCGTCTGGCGCTCCACCTGGCCCGTGAGGCCCTTCGCCGCGGCTGGCACGCTGGCTTCATCGCCGACCCGGCCGAGCTCGAGCGCGAAGACCTCGGCCGCTGGGAGCTGGAGACACACACACTCGTGATCGTCGATTACGCCGCTGGCCGGGCGGCCCAGGTTGCAAATTGGCTACGCTCCTTCCCAGATCAGTGGTTTGAGACGCCACCGGCGCCCGGGCGGATGCGCCTTCGCGTCTTGCTCCTCGAACGCCAAGGGGGCCAATGGCTCGACCCCGTCCTCGCCGCCGCCGAAGGCATCCAGCGTCCCATTCCGATCGCCCTCGGCGGCTTCGCGCCGGCTGACCGCGTCGCCCTGTTCCGCTGGGCGCTCACCGAACACGACGCCTCCTGCGCGAGCCTGCTTGCCGGACACCCCGACTTCGCCAAGGCCATGGACGGGGCGAACTGGAAGGATGAGCCGCTCTACCTGATCATGGCCGGCCTCATCGCCGCCGAGTCGCGCAGTATTCACGCGGCACTCAACCTGAGCCGCGGCCAGCTCGCCTATTGGCGGGCGACCGGGACCGAGGTCCGCCGGGTCGATGCCATCGCCCCCGGTGCGACCGCGCTCGCTCGCCACCTGGTCGCGGCCGTCACCCTCTGTCGCGGCATCACCGTTGGCAACCTGAAGCGGATCATCCCGGCTGAACGGGCCGCTCTCGGCCAGAGCGGCCTCGAGACGCAGTGGGCCGACGAACTCAGTTGGGTCCGCGACGTTCTAGCGCCCGGAGCTCCAAGAGACGACGACACCCACGTCATCCCGCCGATCGAACCCGACGTGATCGGCGAAATGTTCATCCTCTGCTACCTCCAAGACTGGAATCCCGCCAACGCCAGCAGCTCCGTGATCCGGCTGGATGCGCTGACGGCCCAGGACCCCGACATCGCCGCGACCCTCATCCGGATGACCCAGGACTACTTCGACCAGCCCGCGATCGCGGGTGAGGGCGGTCGGCCCGGGCTCACGCCAGGTCGTTGCTCACGCGCGCTGCACTGGTTGAACCGTCTCGCGACGTCCCAACGCGAATTCCATTGGCTTCACGCGACCGCGGACGCCTTCCCAGATCAGGTCACCGACCTTCGGCCCCCCGCACTCCGGGTCAATGAAGCGCGGAACAAGCTCCTCCGCACCGCCGTGGCCGGGATGGAGGCGCCTGGACAGCCCGAGGTCGCTGAGTTGGCGCGGTCGCTGAACAACCTGGCGAACCGGCAGAGCGAGGCAGGGGAGCGGGAGGCGGCGCTGGTGACGGCGAAGGAGGCGGTGGAGAAGTACCGAGTGCTAGCGGCGGGCAACCCCCAGGCGTTCACGCCGGCCCTGGCGATGGGCCTGAACAACCTGGCGATCCGGCAGAGCGAGGCCGGGGAGTGGGCGGCGGCACTGGTGACGGCGAAGGAGGCGGCGGAGAAGTACCGAGGGTTAGCGGCGGGCAACCTCCAGGCGTTCACGCCGGCCCTGGCCACGAGCCTGAACAACCTGGCGAACCGGCAGAGCGAGGCCGGGGAGTGGGAGGCGGCGCTGGTGACGGCGAAGGAGGCGGTGGAGCTGCGGCGCGGGTTAGCGGCGGGCAACCCCCAGGCGTTCACGCCGGCCCTGGCCACGAGCCTGAACAACCTGGCGATCCGGCAGAGCGAGGCCGGGGAGTGGGCGGCGGCACTGGTGACGGCGAAGGAGGGCGTAGAGCTGCGGCGCGGGTTAGCGGCGGGCAACCCGCAGGCGTTCACGCCGGACCTGGCCGCGAGCCTGAACAACCTGGCGGCGATGCAGAGCGAGGCCGGGGATCGGGAGGCGGCGCTGGTGACGGCGAAGGAGGCGGTGGAGAAGCACCGAGGGTTAGCGGCGGGCAACCCGCAGGCCTTCACGCCGGCCCTGGGGATGAGCCTTGGTGCCCTCGGCCAGATCCTCACGGCGGCGGGACAACACAAAGATGCCCAAGCCGCGTTCCGGGAGGGCGTCGAGCGGCTTTCACCCGCCTTTCTCGCATTCCCGCTGGGCCACGCTGCGCTGACGGAAGCGCTTGCCAGCGAATACCGCGCCGCCTGCGAGGCCCTCGGCCAAACACCTGATGAGGCCCTCCTCGCGCCCATCGCCGCCGCCCTCGAACGCCTCCAGCAAGCAGGCCCCCCAACGTCCTAGCCGCCGCCCGGCGCCGCGGCGCCCCTTTCCTCTTTCCTCTTGTCCCTTTCCTCCCCAATACGCCACCCACCCCTTCGACCTCCGCCCCCACCCCACCACCATGGCCCCATGTCCGCACTTCAATGCCCCGCCACCACCCGCGCCGGCAACCCCTGCCGCTTCCCCGCCCGCCCAGGCACCGGCTGGTGCATCAACCACGACCCCGAATACCGCGCCCAGCAGGCCGAGAACCGTGCCCGCGGCGTCCAGACGGCCGCAGCTCGCCGCACCCATGCGGCCACCATCCGTCGCTCCGCCCGCCAGGCCACTACCCTGGTCGATCCCTGGCTCCTCAGCGACCGCGCCTCCATCCAGGCCCTCCTCGACACCGTCGTTCAGCTGGAACTGGCCGGCGCGCTCCCGGCGCCGCGCGCGCGTGTCCTCATCCGGGCCGCCGCGCTCGCCATCCGCAACTTCGACCCCTCGCAGTCCCCGAACCCCGGCGCTGGCTCACAGCCGGCCCGCCAGAACCTCGCCCGTTACCGCGCCGTCCGCACCAACCTCACCGAACTCCTCTTCAACGACCTCGCTCCCCTCACCGCGACCACCAAGGTGCCCGCATGACCTCACCAAGCCTCACCTCACGAAAAAGGTCCCGCCCCGAGGAACGCCAGCGCCCACGTCACTCACCACAAGTTCGCCCGTCGCTTTTCTCTTCCACCTTCCACCTTTCCTCGCTCCCCACTCATGCCTCATTCCTCATCCCTCATTCCTCGTGCCTGACTCCGCCCCGGTGTACCCTACGGCCACTTTCTTCGGAGTAACCCCGCCGCATGAAGCTGCACGAATTCCAGGCCCGCGACCTCCTTGCCCAGAACGGCGTCGCCGTCACCAAGGGGCGCGTGGCACAGACGCCCGCCGAAGCCCGCGCCATCGCCGAAGAGCTCGGGGGCAAGGTCGTTGTCAAGGCCCAGATCCACGCCGGCGGCCGCGGCAAGGGCCGGCTCGTCGCCCAGGCAGACACGGCGGCGATGTATCAGAAGCTCACGACCGACGCCGCGAACAACGCCGGCTCGGTCCGCGGCGAGCGCGTCGGCGGTGTGCGCCTCGCCGATACGGCGGCCGAAGCGGAAGCGGCGGCCGCGGCGATCCTCGGCAAGCACCTGGTCTCCATCCAGACCGGGCCCGAAGGCAAGCTCGTGAAAAACGTGCTCGTTGCCGAGCAGGCCGAGATCGCGAAGGAGTACTACCTCTCGATCCTCGTCGACGGTTCGGTCAACGGCCATCTCGTGATCGCCTCCGCCGAAGGCGGGCAAGAGATCGAGCACGTGGCGGCGACCAACCCCGACGCGATCATCCGCGTCCCGGTCAACCCCTCGGCGGGCTGGGATGGCTACATCGGGCGCACGCTCGCCGCGCGCCTCGGCTTCACTGGCGACCAAGCAGCACAGTTCGAAAAGCTCGCTGAGGGCCTCTACAAAGCCGCCCGCGCCACCGACGCGAGCCTCGTCGAAATCAACCCGCTCGCGCTGCTCACCGACGGCCGCGTCGCCGCGGTCGACGCCAAGCTCTCGATCGACGACAACGCCCTCTTCCGCCACAAGGACCTCGAAGCCCTTCGTGACAAGGACGAAGAGGACCCGCTCGAAGTCTTGGCGCAGGAGATGGGCGTCGCCAACTTCATTAAGCTCGACGGGAACATCGGTTGCATCGTGAACGGCGCGGGCCTCGCGATGGCGACGATGGACACGATTAAGCTGGCGGGCGGCGAGCCGGCGAACTTCCTCGACATTGGGACGGTGAACGACCCGGCGCGCGTCGTAAACGCGCTCAAGGTCATCACCATGGATCCGTCGGTCAAGGCGATCTTGGTCAATATCTTCGGCGGCATGGCGCGGGTCGATATCATCGCTCAGGGCGTGATCGACGGCTTCCATCAGCTCGGGATCCAGGTGCCGATCGTCATGCGCCTCGTCGGGACGAACCTGGCCGAGGGCGAGAAGCTGCTGGCGGAATCGGGCATCCCGGCGATCCGCGCAGCCGACCTCGGCGAGGCAGCGCGCAAGTCTGTCGAAGCTGCGGGCAAGGCCGCCTAGCCGGCGGATCGTCGCGAAGTCGAGCATGTAGACAGCCGCCGGGACATAATCCTGGTGGCCGTCTTCGTTTCCGGCCTGGGGAAAATCGCGTGGAGCTCCCGCTCTTCCCGCTGCGCACCGTCCTCTTCCCGGGGATGGACCTGCCGCTCCAGATCTTCGAGGAGCGCTATAAGACCATGACCCGTGAGTTGCTGGCCGGGGACAAGACCTTCGGCGTGCTGCTCATCCGGGAAGGAGCCGAGGTCGGCGGCGGCGCCATCCCGCACGGCATCGGGACAACCGCCGTGATCCACGAATGGCGCGAGTTGCCCAACGGCCGGTTTGTGCTCTCGGCGAAAGGGGCGCGCCGCTTTCGCCTCAAACGGATGTTGTCGCCGCGGCCGTACCCGTACGGCGAAGTCGAACTGCTCGATGACCAGTACTGGGATCACGACCGGAAGCTCGAGAGCGCGCTGGAGACGGTGCGGGCGACCTTCCCCGCCTACTTCCGGCTCGCCCTGTCGTTGACCGACCAGTGGGCGCGAGGCCTCAAGCTCCCCGAGAAGCCACACAACCTGGTGAACTTCCTCGCCCCATGGATCCAAGCGGACGAAGCGACGAAGCAGCGATTACTGGAGGCGGAGTCAGCGGCCGACCGGGTGGCGCTGCTGGCGGAGGTCGTGGACGACCTCCTGACGCGCATTAGCGCCGACGCGCAATCACATCGGCGTCAGAAGTACGCGGGCTTCGGCTCGGGGAATTGACTGCCGCACAGACCCACGGCTCGTGACGACGCGCTCGCCGTCCTCGAACTCGACGCCGATCGAGTTCATCCGGGCGCGGGCGAAGACGCGACAGGGTTGGCCGTGCCGCTCCCCGAGTTTACGTCCGGATGCGCCAGATGTGGTCGAAGGTTCCGTCGCTCACTTGATCGCGAGCATCCGCTCCAACGCCACCAGCGACCACTTGCGCGTGGCTTCGTCGACCTTGATCTCGTTGACCACATGGCCGGCGATGAGGCCCTCAAGCACCCAGGCGATGTAGGCCGGATGGATGCGGTACATCGTGCTGCACGGGCACACCACCGGGTCGAGGCAGAACACAGTCTTGTCGGGATTCTCGTGGGCGAGGCGGTTGACCAGGTTGATCTCGGTCCCCACTGCCCAGGTCGTGCCCGGCGCGGCAGCAGCGACGGTCTTGATGATCTTCTCGGTCGAGCCGTTGTCGTCGGCGGCCTGGACGACTTCCCAGCGGCACTCCGGGTGCACGATGACGTTGACGCCGGGGTGTTCGCGACGGGCCTTTTCGATCTGGCCGACGCTGAAGCGTTGATGCGTACTGCAGTGGCCCTGCCACAGGATGATCTTCGCCCGTTCGAGCTGTTCGACCGTGACGCCGCCGTTCGGCAGGTGCCAGTTCCAGAGGACCATCTGGTCGAGCGGGATGCCCATGTCGTAGCCGGTGTTGCGGCCGAGGTGCTGGTCCGGGAAGAAGAGCACCTTGTCGCCCTGTTCGAAGGCCCATTCGAGCGCCTTGCGGGCGTTCGACGAGGTGCAGACGAGGCCGCCGCGCTCGCCGACGAACGCCTTCAGGCTCGCCGCGCTGTTCATATAGGTGACGGGCACAACCTTGGCGCCGTCCCCAAGCGCTTCCGCAATCTCGTCCCAGGCGGCGTAGACATCGTCTGGCGCGGCCATATCGGCCATCGAGCAGCCTGCGGCCATGTTCGGGAGCATCACGCGGACGCTTTCTGGCGTGAGGATGTCGGCCGACTCGGCCATGAAGTGGACGCCGCAGAAGAGGACGTATTCGGCCTCCTTCTGCGCTGCCGCGTGTTGGGCGAGCTTGAAACTGTCGCCCGTGAAGTCGGCGTACTGGATGACCTCGTCCCGCTGGTAGTGGTGGCCGAGGATGACCAGCTTGCTGCCGAGGTAGGCGCGTGCAGCCCGGATCCGGCGGTCGAGCTCTTCTGGGGCGAGATGGAGATACTCGCGCGGGATCTCCTTCTGCCAGGCGACGAACGCCTTCTCCTCGATCAGCGGGACTGGCTTGAGTGCGTCCGTCGGGCAGGTGTCCGGATCGCTGTACAGCGCCAGCAGCTCGTCTTGCTTACTGGCATTGGTGGAAGGGCGCGGGCGCGTCACGGTTGCCATCTCGGGTACCTCCCAACTTAGTGTCACTGTGACACTAAGTCCGATACCCGTACTCTGCCATGCCGGCCGACTTCGTGTCAAGGTGACACGAAGTCGGATCGCAATTCGTTTACACTCCGGTGGTAGCAACGCGGATGTCCTCGTCTTCGACGAAGGGCGCCCCACGGCCGCGGCGCAGCGCGTTCGCGCGGGCGATAACGGCGGCGTACGCGCTTGGGTCAGCTGGCGTCGTCATCCATTCGAGCAGTTCGAGGGTCACGCCGTTGGGATCCTTGAAGTAGATAGAGCGCTCGTAGCCGCGGTCGACCGGGCCTTCGTAGGGGATGCCAGCTGCCTGGAGGCGGTCGCACCAGCCGGACAGCGAACCGGCGTCGACGTCGATCGCGAGGTGGTCCATCCAGCCGGAGCCGGAGCGGGCTGTCTCGTACGTGGCGGGGTCGACCCCGGGCTTCGGGAGAAAGTAGGCGATGAAATTGCCCTCGCCGACGTGGAAGAAGAAGTGGTCCTCGCTGTGAAAGTCGAGGTTGTCCTGTTCGAGGACGATGGGCATGGCGAGGGTGTCACGATAGAAGGCGATCGTCGCCTCGCGGTTTGCGCCAGAAAACGCTGGGTGGGAGATACGGAGGGTCTTCATGGCGAGGAGGATAGCGCGCAGGGCCTCACCGAAGCCGGCGAAACTGCTCTTCGGTAGTCTGGAGGTCGTTCAGGATGGCGTAGAACGTGCCCGTGGCGACATCACCGTGGCCGTGTGACGGGATTGAGACAACGCGTCCGTCGGAATGAGCGGGGACGACGTGGCTTCCCTGTTTGCGGCGCTACACGAACCCGATACGTTCGGCCGCACGATGGAGTGCGGCGCCATTACCTGGCAACGGGAAGTGCTTCTCGATGGGTGTGGGGCAGAGGATGCCCGTCCTCAGTCAGTACGCTCGCGAACATCTCGAAGACGGAGTCAAGCTCAAGCCACGCTTCTTCTGCGGTGCCGCCTACGGCGCGGCAGCCGGGCAAGTCCGGGACCGACGCGACGAACGCGCCGTCGTCCGGCCGGATCTCGACGCGGTACGACGCGAGCGTCGCTCCACCCTGCGTTGATGATTTCGTCAGGGCCGGTGGGACATCGGGAGGCATCACCTCGCTTCGTTCGGCGTACGCCTCGCGGATGTCGTTGAACGCCTGGTACAGCAGGCGCCGGGCGGCATCGGGGACGTGGCTCGGGCTTGGCAACCTGAAAGCGAGGGCACCGAGGCGAGCCATCGACCACCCTCAGGTTCGACAACGATGGTGTAGTCGGCCAGCCTCATCCCGGCAAGTATAGTGCAGCGACGCCGCCCCCCGTTCGCCCGGTATACTTGGCCGCACAACCGCAGGAGCGAGCGCTATGACCCAGACCGCTGAACCCACACGCCAGTTCTCCGTCATCGGGACGCGGCCCATTCGGCCCGATGGCCTCGAAAAGGTCACCGGCCGCGCGCGCTATAGCGCCGACATCAACCTCCCCGGAATGCTCTACGGCAAAATCCTTCGCTCTCCCCATGCCCACGCGCGGATCAAGTCCATCGACCTCTCGGGCGCACTCGCCATGCCGGGTGTGCTCGCGGCGGTCAGCGGGAAGGACTTGCCGGCCGTCTCCGGCAAGCTCGTGGATCAATCCGAGAACGCTTTCCATAACCTCAAGTTCATGGGCGAGAACTGCCTCGCCGACGAGAAAGCGCGCTACGTGGGCCACGCCATCGCCGCCGTCGCCGCGACGAGCCCGCATATCGCCGAGCAAGCCCTGAAGCTGATTAAGGTCGACTACGAAGTGCTCCGGCCGGTCATGACGGCGGCCGATTCGATGGCCGAGAACGCCCCGGTCATCATCGAGGACCTCGTGCCCGAGGCGACCGCGACTCGTCGGGCAGGCGGCCTCCGCAGCGACGGCGACCGCCGCCACAACACGAATATCGCCAACCGCTTTGTGTTCCAAACCGGCGACCCGGCGAACGGCTTCGAAGCCGCCGATATCGTCTTGGAGCGCGAGTATCTGACCTCAGCCGTCCACCAGGGCTACATCGAGCCGCAATCGGCGACGGCCTGGTGGGCGCAGGATGGCTCGCTCACGATTTGGTGCTCCTCTCAGGGCCAATTTGCGATGCGCGACCTTACGGCGAGCCTGCTCAAGCTCCCGGCCTCGAAGGTCCGCGTGATCCCGATGGAGATCGGTGGCGGCTTTGGCGCGAAGACGCTCGTCTACCTTGAGCCGGTCGCTGCACTCCTCTCACGCAAGACGGGGCGGCCCGTGAAAATCCAGCTCCAGCGGGCGGAAGTCTTCCAAAGCGCGGGGCCGACTTCGGGGGCGAGCATGCGGGCGAAGGTTGGCGTGCGAAACGATGGGCGGATCACGGCGGCCGACGCCACGCTCGCGTTCGAAGCCGGCGCGTATCCGGGCTCGCCCGTCGCGCCCGGGACGCAATGCATGTTCGCGCCCTACGACATCCCCGACCAACGCGTCGAAGGTCTCGACGTCTTGATTAACGCCCCCAAGGTCTCGGCCTATCGGGCGCCAGGCTCTCCGGCTGCCGCCTTCGCCTCCGAAACGCTGCTCGATGAGCTCGCCGAGAAGCTCGGGCTCGACCCCATCGAGTTCCGGATGCGGAATGCCGCCCACGAGGGCACGCGCCGCGTGAACAACGTCGCCTACGGACCGATCGGCTTCATCCAGTGCCTCGAAGCCGCGCGCGACTCCGACCATTACCGCTCGCCCTTGGTAGGCGCGAACCGCGGGCGGGGCGTCGCCGCCGGATTTTGGACGAACGGCACCGGGCCGGCCAGCGCCGTCGCCAGCGTGAACACTGATGGCCGGATCAGCCTGGTCGAAGGCTCGCCCGACATCGGGGGCTCGCGGGCCACCGCGGCGATGCACGTCGCCGAGGTCCTTGGCATCCCCGTCGCCGATATCACCCCGACCGTGGGCGACACCGACGCGATCGGGTACACCTCCACCACCGGCGGCAGCAGCGCGACTTTCAAGACGGGCTGGGCCTGCTACGAGGCGGCAAACGACATCAAACGGCAGATGACGGCGCGCGCCGCCGCCTACTGGGGTGTTGAGGCGGGCGAGGTCGCGTTCGCGGGCGGCGTCTTTAGCAACCTCAAAGAGGCCGGCAAAGAACTGACTTTCAAGAAGCTGGCGGGCATGCAAATGGAAACTGGCGGCCCGATCGTGGGCCGCGCGGCGGTCATGCCACGTGGCGCCGGCCCATCGTTTGCCGTGCACGTCGTGGATGTGGAGGTCGACCCGGACACGGGCAAGGTCCAGATCCTCCGGTACACCGCAGTCCAGGACGTTGGCAAGGCGATCCACCCGAGCTACGTGGAAGGCCAGATCCAGGGCGGCGTCGCTCAGGGCGTTGGCTGGGCGCTCCACGAAGAGTACCGGTTCGACCCGTCGGGCCGAATGCTGAACCCGACGTTCCTGGACTACCGCATGCCGACAACCCTCGACGTGCCGTTG
Source organism: Dehalococcoidia bacterium (assembly GCA_046152925.1). Lineage (GTDB taxonomy): Bacteria > Chloroflexota > Dehalococcoidia > Tepidiformales > Tepidiformaceae > CAMAUF01. The sequence continues at coordinate 9,055 of JBJXFX010000103.1, read as the reverse complement.
ATCGAGACGATCCTTGTCGAGGTGCCGAATCCGGGGCACCCCTATGGCGCGCGGGGCGTCGGCGAGGTGCCGATCGTGCCGCCCATGGCCGCGATCGCGAACGCGGTGGGCCGGGCGACCGGGACGCGCCTCCGGCAGCTCCCGATGAGCCCCGGCCGGGTGCTCGATGCCATCCTTGCCAAGCAGGCGGCCGGCTGATGGCGACGGTCTTTATCCCGACGATGCTCCTGCCGTTCACCCAGGGGACGGGGCGGCTGGAGTTGGAGGCTGCCACCGTCGCCGCCGTGATCGCGGGACTCGAAGAGCGCTTTCCAGGCATCCGCGAGCACCTCGTGGAGGAAGAGCGGCTGATGCCCGGCCTCGCCGTCGCGGTCGACGGTGAGCTTTCGACCTTCGGCCTGCGTGAGCGCGTGGGGCCCCGCAGCGAGGTGCACTTCCTGCCAGCATTGGCCGGCGGCTAGGTCAGGGGCGGTACCGCGCGAGGAGCGCGTCGCTCAAGATCTCGCGGCGCTGCCACGAGAGTTGCGGTGGATCAGCCGTGAATCGCACCTCCCAACGGGCGACCGTCAGCCGCCACAGGTGGTCGTCGCTCGATTGACGGAGCGCGGCCCCGAGGAATTCAAATTCCCAGGCCTCCGGTTGCTGGACGGCGTTGAAGGCGCGGTCCGAAGGGCCCACGAGGGGCGCGAGTTCGGCGAGGAGCGACTCGACCTCTTCGTCCTCCAGCAAGACGCGCTCGCCGCCGCGCGGGCTGCGGCTGGCGGCGAGCAGCCGGGCGCAGGAAGAAAGCGGCACACTCCGGTGCGCGGCGAAGTACGCGGCCAGGCCGGCGTCATCGAGTATGACCCACCGGGCTGCGACAGAGCCGAGCCAGACCGACGGCGCGACACCCTCGCCGCTGCGGATGAGGACGGCGATCGCCGCGTCGCCGTGGGCGCCGTCGAGGTCCGCCTCGCGCACCTCCCAAGAGGCCCCGGCCTCCGTCTCGAAGCGCCCTCCGTCACGCACGACGCCCGGACCGAGCACGGCGCTCAAGGCCGCCTCGCCGGGAACCGTCACCGCCCTCCTCCGGAAAACAGCGTGTTGAACATGCCATCGGCGATCGCCGCGTTGTTCGTGCCGAACGGCTTAAACACGCCCTCGCCGACGTAGTAGGTGAGGACGTGGTTTTCAATGTCGTGGTCGGTCGCCTTCAGGAGCCACATGTAGTCGTCTGGGACCTTCTCAACAGGGAGCAACCCGAGGAATTGTTGCTGGGCCTTGTAGGCTTCGAATTCGCTGGCGTACTTGCCCATCCGCTTCATCATGCCCATTGCGTCCTGGGCGGAGTGGGTCATCTCGTGGACGAGGATGGCCGCGGCCGCTTCGGCGGAGGCGTCGCCGCGGATGTAGACCAGCTTCGTAATCGGGTCGAAGATCCCGTTGTTGCCCTTCGTGAAGAAGTCATCGAGCAGGCCGTTCACCTCGCTCGTGAGCTCCTCGCCCTTGAAACCCTTCGCCTCGAGGCGGAAGCGCAGTACGGCCTCAGCCTCGACGCGCGAATTCGGGAAGACGATCACCTTGCCGCGGTCCATCGCCCGCTCGGCGACCATTTTCATGAGCGCCGCTGTCTCTTGGTCGGCCGCGGACTCTGCCGTCTTGATGAAGACCTGGCGAATATCGTGGAGCGCCTTCCCAATGTCCCCGCCCGAAGGGAGGACTTCGGCGAGCACCTTGCCCTGGTTCGCGCCGCTGATGTGCGCCGCGCGCATGGACTGCATGACCTTCGGCAGCTGCTCGATTGTCTTTGCGGCTTTGGCGACGGCGATCGCCTCTTTCAATGCGACGAACGCGGCGCGCGCGCCAGCGACATCGGCGATCACCCCGGCGATGTCGATCGCAAGGTACAAGAGCGACGGGTCGTCTTCAGAGATTTGGTGCGCGCGGTCGAGGCTCGTGTTTGCTGCAGCGCTCTTCAGCATGTAGTCCTGCGCTTCTTCGTAGGCCTGATAAGCTCCAAGCGCGACGCTCGTCACAGACGCAGCGAGGACCACCGCCGCGAGCCCGACGCTCGCTCCGCCTGTTGGGACAGCAGCCAGCAGTCCGACACCGAGCGCGATGGCGGTGTAGAGCTGTTTGGCATCCTCGGCTTTCTGCGTGTCGGCCTGGACCTTGTCGGTCACGAGGCGGCGCTCACCGGTGCTCGAGTTCAGCTGCTGGTGCATCATCGCGATGACCATGGGCTGCTTCCAGATGGAGTAGCGACCGCCGAACTCGCTGCGGACCTTCTGGATGTTCTTGAGCTTCTCGTCGAATTGCTCGCCGAGGTTCTGTTCCGCGCCTTCGGGCTTCTCCGTTGCGAATCCATCCAGCCGGGACGCGATGTCCGCGCTCGGGCCCATCAGGTAAGGGCCGATGCTTGTGTACTTCGCCGTCGCCTGCTGGGCGCCCTGGCGGAAGTCGAGGTCGGCCGTTTTCCATTCTGCTTGGAGGGCCGCTACTTCGCTCACGATCGTCGCGGGACCCAGACCGGGGACGTTCACCGTGCCCTGGGAGGGTGGCGGCACGAGCCCGGCTTGCGCGCCCGCAAGGCCGGCCGGGGTCGCCGCGCGGGCCTGCTCTTCGCGGCGCTTGGCGTCGTCCACCTTGTCCTTCCGGGCGTCGGCGATGCGCTTCTTCTTGGCGAGCTCACCCGCCGCGCGCTGCGCGTCCTTCAGGTAGTCCTTGTTCGTCGCCGTGTAGGACTTGTAGTCGCCGAACTCGGTCGAATTGATGTCCATCTTCAGGCCAAGCTTCTGCTTTTCCTTGTTAATCTGATCTTCCGCATTGATCAGCATCATGTCGACCATATTGCTGGCCTGAGTCTCGAACTTCTCCATGAATATCCGGCACTCTTCGCGGAACTGTTCGACCGCCGGACGCATGGCGGCGATCGTGCGGTCTATGTAGTCCGGGTCGGCCACGATAGACCAGCCTGCTTTCATGGCCGTATCCGCGGCCAAGAATTCGGCGCCGAAGTTGTGCGCGTCCTTGAAGCCCTTTTCCGGCAACAGCTCCTTGAGGAGCGCGAGGCAGCGGGCCTGGTCGGGGAAGACAACGTGGCCGCGGAACCCGATCCCGTTGTTCATCCGCGCAGCCGAGGGCCCGGCGGAGCTTTGGTTCGGACCGGGCATGGATGCGTTTGGCGCGGTCGCCGTCGGCGGAGCGCGGCGGATGAGGCTGGCCCGCAACGATGGCGTATGAGCCGCCGGCATGACCCCGCCCTTTGCCTCACCGGGCGGGGGCGGCGCGGCGAGCATCCGCCCGACCGCCTGGTTTCCGGCCTTGGCTTGAAGGTCGAGGACGCCGTCGAATGGGCGGAATTCGGGCACGGCGATGGGCGACGGAGCGGCCCGCACTGCCGCCTCGTTGCTTTTCGCAGCGGCCCTGGGGGCTCGGTCGCTTGCGTCAGGCATTTCGCCGCAGTCTACTCCCTCCCCAGCGCGGCGTGGACCGCTGGGGCGCGCCTAGGAGACCCCCGGCTTATACTTCGTGCCGACATTCACAAGCGAGGTTTGGCCGATGAGGGCTGAGCCAACGGTCCAAGAGTTGCGCGCCCTGGTCGCTGAATTCCGGCCCGGGCGCGGGCACGTCCTGCCAGCCTTACATAAGGTTCAGGAAACCTACGGCTGGGTCTCGAAAGATGCGATCGACATCGTCGCCCGCCAGCTGAACACGACCTCGGCGCTCATTTTCGGCGCCGCTTCGTTCTATTCGGACATCCGCACGAGCCCGCCACCGCACACGGAAATCGCCTGGTGCAGCGGCCCGACCTGCCGCTTTCGCGGTGGCGACCGGATCCGCGAGGCCCTGCAACAGGTCCTGGACCTGCCGCTCGGTGGCCACAGCGACGACCACCAGTACGGCCTCCACATGGCCCAGTGCAACGGGACGTGCACCGAGGCGCCCCAGGTCTGGGTGAACGGCGCCGTTGTCGGGGGCCTGACAGTCGCGAGCGCCATCCGGCTCGGCCGGAAAGTGAAGGCAGGCGAATGACCGTCGCGAACAGCACCCTCCGGGACATCATTCTCGACGCGAAAAACGCCTGGGCGGCCGAGCGCGGCTCTGGGAAGATCATCATCACGGTCTCGATCGACACGTCGTCGATCGCCCGTCGCGCGGAAGACACCTTCGCGGCGCTCCGCGAGCGCGTCGCCGCCCGCCGGCTCGATGTCGCGGTCGGGATTACCGGCAGCTGGGGCCTCAACTGGATGGAGCCGACGCTCACCGTCCGCTCCGCCGCAGGCACGCTGACGGTGCTCTACGGGAACATCACCGCCGACCGTGTGGATGAACTGCTCGACCGTTGTGTCGTCGCCGGGGACGTTTGGCCGCAGATGGCGATCGGCACGGTCGAGGGGTTGCACCCCGACGTGGCGCCACTCGCCGAGCATCAGTTCATGCGCGGCCAGGTCCGGCGCCTGATGCGCCGGATGGGCACGATCGACCCCGAAAACATCAACCACTACCTCGCCGACGGTGGCTACGAAGGCTTGGGCCGCGCGCTTGAGATGAGCGACGAGGCGATCATCAAGGAGATGCTCGACTCCGGGGTTGGCGGACGCGGCGGCGCGAACTTCCCCGTCGGCCGCAAGTGGGACTTCCTGCGGACGGCCACCGCGAGCCCGAAGTACTTGGTCTGCAACGCCGACGAAGGCGACCCGGGCGCCTGGGTGAACCGGGCGGTGATGGAGTGCGACCCGCACCTGATCATCGAGGGCCTCCTGATCGCGGCCCGCGCGACCGGCGCGCGAGAGGGCTACGTCTACATCCGCTACGAGTACCCGCTGGCGATCGACCGGATGCGCAACGCCGTGAAGCAGGCGATGGCGAAGGGCCTGCTGGGCACGAATATCCTCGGCCTCGGCTGGGATTTCGACATCGTGATCTTCAAAGGCGCCGGCTCCTATGTCTGTGGCGACGAGACGGGCCTGATTAACTCGATCGATGGCTACCGCGGGATGCCCCGGATCAAGCCGCCATTCCCGGCCCAGGCCGGGCTTTGGAACAAGCCAACGAACGTGAACAACGTTGAGTCCTACGCCAATGCGCCGCTGATCCTCGCGAATGGTGCCCAGTGGTGGTGCGAGCTCAACCCGAAAGATCAGCCAGAGAAGGGGACGAAGATGTTCACCCTCTCCGGCCAGATCAACTGGATCGGCTGCCTCGAAATCCCGTTTGGCTCCGGGACGATGAAGCAGATGCTCGACCAGTACGGCAACGGCATGCTGACCGGCACAACGCTGAAGGGCTTTCAACCCGGCGGGCCGCTTTCGGGCGTGCTCCCTGCTAGTGAGATCAACCTTCCGCTCCAACTCGCGCCCTATCGCGAACGGGGCATGTTCCTCGGCGGTGGCGGCATCACCTTCTTCGACAGCTCGATGAGCGCCCTCGACCTCATTCTTTGGATGACCTCGTTCTGCGAGGACGAGTCCTGTGGCCGATGCACCACCTGCCACGGCGGCAACCAGCGTGCAGTCGAACTGCTCCGCCGGATCGCCCTTGGTGGTGGTCGCGAAAGCGACCTCGATAAGCTTGGTGAGATCGTCAAGACGCTGGTCTGGTCGAATTGCCAGCACGGGCAACTCTCGCCGACCGCGATCAAGACCGCGGTCCGCTTCTTCCGTGGCGAACTGGAGGCTTTGATCCGTGAAAAGCGCGACGTGACGCGCTCGTTGCCGGGCTTCATTCGCTACACGGTCCGTTCCCAGTCGGACCCGCAGCTCGCGGAGGCCGTCGAGATCTGCCCCACCGGCGCGATCGTCGAAGACGCGCGCGGCCAGTGGCAGGTCGAAGACCCGCTCTGCGTGCTCTGCGGCGCGTGTAAGGAAGTGGCGCCGGACGCGATTGCCATCGTCGACCGGATTCAGCGGCCCGTTGCTGGTGCGGCGGCCGCGGCCGGGGCTTAGCGACGGAGCGGTATCTCGTCCTCTACGACGGCGATTGTGGGCTCTGTCGCGCCCTTATCGCGCGCCTGGAGCAGCGGGACAGTGGCGCGAAGCTCGACTGCGTGGCCTTCCAAGCGGCGAGCGACCCTCCGGTCACGCCGGAACTGCGCGCCGCCTGCGCCTCAGCGATGCACGTGATCACGCCGTCCGGGCGGACCTTCGCAGGTGGCGCGGCCTGCCTGGTGGTGCTTTCGGCCCTCGGGCATCGCCGCCTTGCCCGGACTGGAGCGCGTTGGCCCGTGCGCCCGGCCATCGACGCCGGATATCGGGCGGTGGCGGCCAACCGGCGCCGCTTGGGCTTCTTCGCGCGGCTGCTCGATGGTGGTCGCACATCCGTTCGGTGCGCCTAGAATAGACGCTTCGTGAGCACCCCGATCCGGCGTCAATATCTCGAGCTCAAGGCTCGTTACCCGGACACGATCCTGTTCTTCCGGCTTGGCGATTTCTACGAAACGTTCGACGACGACGCCAAGCTCGTCTCGCGTGAACTCTCGATCGTCCTCACCGGCAAGCCGATGGGGAAAGATCTGCGTGTCCCGCTGGCCGGCGTTCCCCATCACAGCATCGACGGTCACGTCGCCAAGCTCGTCGCGAAGGGCTACCGGGTCGCGCTCTGCGAACAGCTCGCCGACCCGGCCGGTGTCAAGGGCCTCGTCCCGCGTGATGTCGTGCGGGTCGTCACCTCGGGGACGGTCACAGCCGAGGCGTCGCTCGACCCGGCGGCGCCGAACTACCTGGCGGCGGTCGGCCGCGTCCGAGACGAGACCGCGGTTGCCCTCGTGGACGTGACGACGGGCGAGCTTCGCCTCGCCTCGGGCGGCGAAGCGCTTGCCGAACTGCTGCGGAGCGCGCCGGCCGAAGTGCTCGCCGAGGACGCGGCCGATGTGCCAGCGGCGGCCACCGGCGCGTTTCGCCACCGGCCGCGCCTTTCGGACTTGGCAGTCGAAGCGAAGCTCGCGTCGCAATTCGGCCCGCACATCCGGGCGACGCTCGCGCTCTCAGCATGCGAGGCCTTGGCGCTCGCGCTCCTCCTTGAGTACGTCGGCGAGACCTACGCGGCGGCGCTCGGGGCGATTCAGCGGGTCCAACGCGTGGCGTCTGGGGGCACGCTCGCCCTCGACCAGCGCACGCTGCGCAACCTCGACGTCCTCCCGGCGCCCGGCAAAGCGAGCTCGCTGGTGAAGGTGCTCGACCGCTGTTCCACGCCGATGGGCTCGCGCAGGTTGCGAGACTGGCTCACGCGGCCCCTGCGCGATGGCGTCGCGATCGGGCGGCGGCAGGCTGGCATCGCCTGGGGGCTCGCGCACCCCATTGAACGCGAACAGTGCCGGGCGCTCCTTCGTGGCGTCCCCGATGCCGCGCGCCTGCTCGGCAAGGTCGGCGCGAAGTCGGCGAGCCCGCGCGACCTCGATGCGCTGCGGCGCGCGCTCGGCGCTGCGCTTGACTTGGGCCGGCGATTCGAACATCTCGACCGCCCGCCGATCATCACGGAGTCCCTGCAACGATTGGCATCCTGCACGGAGGCCCTGCTCGCCTTGGACCAGGTGCTGGCCGACGACCCGCCGGCCGACTTCGACGAGGGCGGCGTGATCCGCGCCGGCTTCAGCGGCGAGCTCGACTCCCTCCGGGCGATGACCCAGGACGCACGCGGCTTTCTCCTCGGGCTTGAGCGGATCGAGCGCGAGCGGACTGGGATCCGCTCGCTCAAAGTCGGCCACAACCGCGTTTTCGGGTACTACATCGAGGTCTCGACGGCGAACGCGCCGCTCGTGCCCGCCGACTACCAGCGGCGTCAGACGCTGGTCGGGGCCGAGCGGTACGTCACGGAGCAGCTCAAGGAGTACGAGTCGCAACTGGTCGGCGCGCGCGACCGGCTCGTGGAGCTTGAGCGCCAGGCGTTCGGCGCGCTCGTCGCGACCGTCGGCGCCCAACTCGGCGCGCTGCAACAGGTCGCGGACGGGATGGCTACGATCGACCTGTTGCTCGCATTGGCCGAAGGCGCTGGAGCGTCGAACTATGTGGCGCCCCGCTTCGCTGAGGATGCATCCGTACGGATCACCGGGGGCCGCCATCCCGTCGTGGAAGCGGCGCTTGGGCCGGGGCGGTTCGTGCCGAACGACTGCGTCCTCGACGATGCGAGCCAGGTCCTCATCCTCACCGGCCCGAACATGGCTGGGAAGTCGACCTTCCTCCGCCAGGTCGCGCTGATCGCGCTGATGGCGCAGGCCGGTTGCTTCGTCCCCGCCGTTGAGGCCACCTTGCCCCTCTTCGACCGCATCTTCACGCGGGTTGGCGCACAGGACGACCTCGCCGCGGGCCAATCAACGTTCATGGTCGAAATGGTCGAAACGGCGCAGATTTTGCACAGCGCGACGGCGGAATCGCTCGTAATCCTCGATGAAGTCGGCAGGGGGACGAGCACGTTCGACGGCATGGCGATCGCGCGCGCGGTCGTGGAATTCCTCCACAACCGCAAGGAGGTCGCCGCCCGGACGCTGTTTGCGACCCACTATCACGAACTCACGGCGTTGGCCGATATCCTGCCGCGCGTCTCGAACGCGCACGTGGCTGTGCACGAGGCTGACGGGGAGGTGGCGTTCGAGCACCGGATCGTCCCGGGCCCGAGCGACCGGTCGTACGGCATCCACGTCGCCAAGCTCGCGGGGCTGCCTGCAGCCGTTGTCAGCCGGGCCGAACACCTCTTGGCGGAGTTGGAAGAAGACGGCTCTAAGCCAAGTGCTGGCCGGCGCGCGCCCACTCGTCAGCCGGCGCTCTTTCCGGTCGAGTCCGAGGTCGAGGCGCTGCTCCAGACGATCGACCCAGACAGCCTGACGCCGCTTGAGGCGATGCAACGGCTCTACGAGCTTCGGGCGCTGCTGCCCGGCCGGGGCAAGCGGTCATGAGCCTGCCGGCGCCGGGCCACATCCGCGTGCTCGCGCCGGAAGTGGCCGCGCGGATCGCCGCTGGCGAGGTCATCGAACGGCCCGTCTCGGTCGTCCGCGAGCTGCTCGACAACGCGATCGATGCGGACGCGCGACGGATCACGGTCGAAGTTGAAGGTGGCGGGATCACCCTGCTTCGCGTGACCG
>JBJXFX010000101.1:0-4560 GCA_046152925.1 Dehalococcoidia bacterium | reverse complement strand
AAGACCTTCCCTCCCGCCTCCAGAATAAGGCGCGTGCCCCACGGTTCAGGCACCCACGCGCCGTCGATTTCGCCTTTCTGGAAGAGGGTGAGGGTGTCGGCGTTGGCGGTCGGGAGGATGGTGACGTCTCCGCCCTTGTCCTTCGTTTTAAGGCCGTTGTCCTGGAGGTAAGCGCGCAGCGCCACGTCTTGGGTGCCGCCGAGCTGGGGCGTCGCGAACTTCTTGCCTGCGAGGTCCTTGGCCGCAGTGATGTTCGCCTCCGGGCGAACCACGAAGAGCGCGCCTGCGCTCGCCGCTCCGGAAACGATCCGGAGGGCTTCGCCGTTCGACCGCTGGAACCCGTTGATCGCGGGGTTGGGCCCAATGAACGACGCATCGATCTCGCCCGCGAACATCGCTTCGATCACGGCAGGACCCGCGTTGAAGACTTTGGTATCGAGCTTGACGGTCTCGCCGAGCTCCTTCTGCAGAGAGCCATCGCCCGTCATCACCAACGCCTGGGCATGCGTGACGTTGGGGAAGTAGCCCAGCCGGAGCGTGACTGGGTCGGGGACTTTCGTGGTCGTCGGGCTGCTCTGGGCCGCAGCCGAAGCGGATGCCGAGGTTGTCGCCGTCTTGGAGGCCGATGCCGCCGGCGACGGCGTCTCGTCGTCGTCATCGCCGCCGCAAGCCGCGCCCACCAAGGCCGTCGCCGTGAGTGCCAGCAGGGCCGCCACCGCCAGGGACCAACGTCGTTTCCACATGGACTTTCCTCCTCAAACGCAAACGGGGCCACGAAGCGACCTGCTTCGTGGCCTCCAGAGGTCTAGTCAGCCGTTCGGTGCACTGGGGAGTCTAGGGACAGCTCATAGCCGCTTCTTCTCCGTGATGTCGATCTGGACGGCCCGCCCGTCCTGGATCGAAACGAGGATCGACCCATGCCGCACGGCCCGCGCTGCCCGCAGGATTTCTCGAAGGAGGGCCTGCTCGGCCGCGCTGACCGGTTGCTGCGCTGCCAACGCTTCTGCAGCCCACCGAGGGGTGATGGTCGGCTGGTCGTCGGGCGAATTCATGAGTTCGTTGCTGGACAATATCGACTTTTAGATCCGCGGTCAAGTGCCCAGCTCGTCACGACGATCTGGTGGCGGGCGCCGTGGCCGAGTCCGGAGCAGGGCACGACCCCACGTCGATGAGAGACTTCCCACGCCACCCACTCGCAGTCTGTCGTCGCGTGTCGACCCTCATCGCGCGGAAGCCGGCTTAACGGTCCGCCTGGGAGCTGAGAAAGGTCCCCGGAGCGAGGTCTACCGGGACGTTGGCAGGGAGGTCTGGCGGGGCCCACTCGGGGTCAGGCCGCCATCGTGTCGCCTCGACGGTGAACGGCCAGGCACCCGCCTCGATTTGGCGTGTGGCTTCCTCACCCTCGGCTCTTGTGCGGGCGGCGACGGGGGCGGACATGACGCCGAGCGCCTCGCACCGCTCCAGGTCGTCGATGTCCTTCCACCGCCACCTGCGGTCGGGTGGGACCAGGATGTCGAGCTGCAGGTCGCGATGGTCCAGACCCCATGGCGTGGGCTCAAACGGCTCTTGGAGGTTGACATACCATCCCCGGAACCGGCCGCCCGGTTCCCACAGCAGCCAAGTGGCCCACCATGACGCCGGGCTCAAGACGAACAGCGCGTCCCAGCGCCAGCTTGAGGTCCGTTCGAGCCGCCATTCGCCCGGTCCCCACGGCTTCGGCTGCGACTGCTCATTCGGCACACAGAGCAACGTCGGCGTCCCCGCGGGCATCCAGAGAAGCGTGCGCGTTGCCGAATCCTCGATGACGACCAGCGGCTTCACATCGGCGACGACGGGTGGTCCGCCTCGCCCCGACTCGTCGATATGAATGCCGCGATACAGGATGTGCGCCCCCGCGAGAGCCTGAGTGAGGCCAATGCTTGCAACGCCGGAGGCCATACGTTCCTTCACCTCGCCGAGCCTACGGCGCATTCTAGCTGCAATGCTGGCGCCCCCGTTGACGGCCACACCGCCCCTCGCCATACTCTCGAACAGACGTTCGATTATGGCAAAGCCGCCTCCCGCCTACCCCGTGCCCGCCGTCCGGCCCATCCCGCCCGAAGTGGTGGCGGACCTCGTTGTCACCGAGCTCCAGGCGAAGCCGACGGACACGATCGTGAAGCGCATCCCGGCGCGCCCGCCTCGCTACGGCCGTTGGCCCGAAGGCCTCGACCCCCGGATCGTCGCAGCCCTCGGCCGCCGCGGTATCGACCAGCCGTTTACCCACCAGGCCGGCGCGATCGGGACCGCGATCGGTGGCCAGAACGTCGTCGTCGTCACCCCGACGGCCAGCGGCAAGACCCTCTGCTACAACGTCCCAGTCCTCGACGCGATCCTTCGCGACGCAAGCTCCCGCGCGCTCTACCTCTTCCCCACCAAGGCGCTCGCCCAGGATCAGCTCGATGAGCTGACCGGGCTGATCGGCGACGTCGATGTCCGGATCGGCGCCTACACCTACGACGGCGACACGCCCGCCGATGCGCGCCGCGCCGTCCGCCAGGCCGGCCACATCATCCTCACGAACCCGGACATGCTGCACACCGCCGTGCTCCCGCACCACACGAAGTGGGTCAAGCTCTTCGAAGCGCTGGAGTACATCGTGATCGACGAACTCCACACCTATCGCGGCGTCTTTGGCAGCCATGTCGCCAACGTGCTTCGCCGCCTCCGGCGGATTTGCCAGTTCTACGGCTCGGACCCGACCTTCATCCTCTGCTCGGCGACGATCGCGAATGCCCAGGAGCTCGCCGAGGCGCTCACCGGCGACGATGTCGTCCTCGTCGACGACAACGGCGCCCCGAGCGGCGAGCGGATCGTCGTCATCCATAACCCCCCGGTCGTGAATCGCGAGCTGGGCATCCGCCAGTCGAGCCTCAAGTCCGCGCGCGACATCGGCGCCCGGTTGATCCGCTCCGGCGTGCAGACGATCGTCTTCGCCCCGAGCCGGGTGCGTGTCGAGCTCCTGCTCACCTACCTGCGCGAAGCGCTGCGCAGCAAGCCCGGCGACCCGGAGCGCGTCACCGGCTACCGCGGTGGCTACCTGCCGAACGAGCGCCGGAACATCGAACGCGGCCTGCGCGACGGCAGCATCCGCGGCGTGGTCGCGACCAACGCCCTCGAGCTCGGGATCGACATCGGCGGGATGGGCGCCAGCGTTGTCACTGGGTATCCGGGCTCGCTCGCCAGCCTTTGGCAGCAGTTTGGGCGGGCCGGCCGGCGCAACGAAGCCTCGCTCTCGGTCTTGGTCGCCTCCTCGAACCCACTCGATCAGTTCGTCTGTGCGAACCCGGAGTTCCTCTTCCAGCAGCCCCCGGAGAAGGGGCTCATCGACCCGGACAACCTCTTTGTCCTCGCCAGCCACCTTAAGTGCGGCGCCTTCGAGCTGCCGTTTCATGAAGGTGAGGTCTTCGGCGCGCACACGGGTGAACTGCTCGACATCCTCGTCGAGGAGGGCGTGCTCCAACGCTCCGGCGAGCGGTACCACTGGATGTCCGAGGCGTACCCAGCCGAACAGGTGAGCCTTCGCACGGCCAGCACCGACAACTTCGTGATCATCGAACAGGGACCACAGCCCAAGGTCATCGGCGAATGCGACCGTCCGAGCGCGCCCCTGCTCATCCATGAAGACGCGATTTACATCCACCGCGGCCAGCAGTACCAGGTCGAGTACCTCGATTGGGACGACAAGAAGGCCTATGTCACGCCGGTCGCGGTCGACTACTACACGGATGCGCAGCTCGCGGTCGAGCTCAAGGTGCTCGACGTATTCGAGTCAGACGAGCGCAGCTTCGGCCGTCACGAACGGGGCGAGGTGGCGATCACCTATCTCGCGACGATCTTCAAGAAGATCAAGCTGCACACGCACGAGAACGTGGGCTGGGGCAAGATCGCTATCCCCGAGGCAAATTTGCATACCTCGGCCTACTGGCTGACCTTCGATGAACAGGCGACCAGAGGGATGAAGCGAGACGAGATCGCGTCGGGCCTCGCGGGGATCGCGCACCTGATGCGCAACCTCGCCCCGGCCTTCTGCTTGTGCGATAGCCGCGACATCGGCAGCGAGGCCCAGGTGCGGGCGCCCCATTCAGAGCTGCCGACCGTGTTCCTCTACGACGCCATCCCTGGCGGCGTCGGCCTCGCTGAAAAGCTCTATGAGATCCGGGACCAACTCGTCGAGGTGGCGCTGGCCGCGGCCCTCGCCTGTGTCTGCGATGGGGGCTGTCCCGGCTGCGTCGGACCTCAGGTGGAAGCGGCGAACGTTTCGAAGCGTGCCGCTGCTCGACTCCTCGAGCGCGTCCGGGCGGCGCGCTAAGCCCTCAGGGCGAGAGGCGCGCGGGCAGCAGGGCGTGGCAACGCCCCAGAAGCCACTGCGCGACGCGATACCGGCCGAGCGTCCAGACCAGCGTCCAGGCGAACCCGACGACGGCGCCGCCCATCAGCATGTCGAAGAAATAGTGGTTTCCCGTCACCACGATCGCCCACCACATCACCACGGACATTGCGACCGCGGTCAGCCGGATG
>JBJXFX010000091.1:0-34942 GCA_046152925.1 Dehalococcoidia bacterium | reverse complement strand
GCGAGCCTCGCGCAGCGGGGCGTCTTCGAAGACCTCGCCTTCCTCCGCGCGGTGGCGTCTGGTTCGCCGGCCCACCCGGACTTCGCCACCGCCCTCCGCGCGCACGACATCGTCGACGCGTGTTATCGGAGCGCCGCGACCCGCCTAAGCGTTGCAATTCCATAGCCTGAGTCAATAGCTCGTCATCATCTTCCTTGAGCTTCGAATACCAGTCCCCTACGCTAGGCGGACGTATCCACACGACTGATAGCGGAGGGCCACCACCCATGACCGTCCAAACCCTCGAAGAGGTGTACGCCGTCGGCGAGATGCCGCCCCTTGGCGTCGTCCCGCCCAAGATGCACGCACAGGTCATCCGCAAGTCGCGCTTCGGCGAGCCGGTCACCGCGTTCCAGTCGGAGGTCATCCCCACGCCCGCCATCGGCCCCACCGAATGCCTCGTCTACGTCATGGCCGCGGGCGTCAACTACAACAATGTCTGGGCCGCCCTCGGCCGCCCACTCGATGTGATCGCCGCCCGCAACAAGGCCGGCGAGCCAGAGGACTTCCATATCGGCGGCTCCGACGCCTCCGGTATCGTCTGGGCCGTCGGCGACCAGGTGACCAACGTCAAGGTTGGCGACGAGGTCGTCGTCCACTGCGGCCAGTGGGACGTGAAGGACCCCGAAGTGCTCGCCGGCGAAGACCCAATGTTCACGCCGACCTTCCGGATCTGGGGTTACGAGACGAACTGGGGTTCGTTCGCGCAGTACACCAAGGTCCAATCCCACCAGTGCCTGCCGAAGCCGAAACACCTCACCTGGGAAGCGGCCGCGGCCTACATGCTCGTCGGCGCGACCGCCTACCGGATGCTGCACAACTGGGCGCCGCACAACGTCCGCCCCGGCGACGCCGTGTTGATTTGGGGCGGCGCCGGCGGCCTCGGCTCGATGGCGATCCAGATCGCGAAGCTCGCGGGCGCCAAACCCATCGCCGTCGTCTCCGACGAGCGCAAGTACCAGTTCTGCCGCCAGCTCGGCGCGGTCGGTTGCATCAACCGGAAGGTATTCGACCACTGGGGCCGCCTGCCCGACTGCGACGACACCGAGGCGATGAAGCCGTTCACGGCCGGGGCGCGCGACTTCGGGAAGGCGATTTGGGACGTGCTCGGCGAACGCAAGAACCCGCGGATCATCTTCGAGCACCCGGGCGAGGACACGATCCCGACCTCCGTCTTCGTCTGTGACAGCGGCGGCATGGTCGTCATTTGCGCCGGGACCACGGGCTACAACGCCGACGTCGACCTTCGTTATCTGTGGATGCGGCAAAAGCGGCTCCAAGGGTCACACTTCGCCAACGACGAGGACTCGCGCCGGTTCAACGACCTGGTGCTAGCCGGGCAGATCGACCCCTGCCTCTCGCGCGTCTTCCCGTTCGACGGGACCGGCGAATGCCACCAGCTCATGTTCGAGAACCGCCATCCCGACGGGAACATGTCCATCCTGGTGGGGGCGCCGCGCGAGGGCCTGGGGGCGAGCTAGCCGGCCTTCCCGCCAGTGGCTCATGCCCGAGGGGCTGTGCTACGCTCTTGTTTCCGGTTGCCGAGATAGCTCAGTTGGTAGAGCACGCGACTGAAAATCGCGGTGTCCCCAGTTCAAGTCTGGGTCTCGGCACCACATTGTTTCCTGCTACAAGATCGCCCCCTTCTCTTTCAACGCCGCGATCCCATCCCAGTCGTAGCCCATCTCCATCAAGATCAGCTCCGTATCTTGGCCCAGTTCCGGCGCCCACCCGCGCGGCTCGACAGGCGTCCCGTAGAACGTCGCCGGCGTCGCCACCTGGCGACGGGGACCGCCTTCAGCCGGCACATCCACGAAGCAACCCGCCTGCTCGGCCACCGGGTCCGCCGCCAGCTCCGGCAACGTCTGTACCGGCGCAAACCAAACGTTGTGCGCGTCGAAAATCGGCCCCCACTCGCTCAGCGACCTCGTCCGCAACACCGCGTCGAGCGTCTCCACGACTTCGACCTGGTTCTGAAGACGCGCCGCGATGTTGGCGAACCTCGGGTCGGCCTGGAGGTGGCCCAGCCCGAGGGCAGCCACGAGGTCCGGCCAGTGGCGGTCGCCCTGGAGGAGCAGCAGCCAGAACCAACGCCCGTCCTTGTCCTGGAAGCTGTTGATCAACGGGTTCGGAGCGTGGAAGCGGTCGTAAGGAGCGCCAAGTGCGCCCATCCGCAGGTACGTGTTTAGGTCCCAACCCATCATGTAGGCGCCAATCCGAAGCAGCGAGACGGCCACACGCTGGCCTTTGCCGGTGCGCTCGCGGTTGAAGAGCGCCGCCGAGATCGCCCCAGCGGCGTTCGCGCCGGTCATGTGGTCGCCCATCCCGCCTCGCTGCTGGGGCGGCGGGCCGGCGTGCCCTGGGACGAGCGACATCGCGACGCCCGCCCGGCTCCAGAATGCGCCGACGTCGTAGGCGGCCCGATTGGCGTCATCGCTTTCGGGCCCATAGCCGCTCACCTGCGCGTACACGAGGCGCGGGTTCCGTGAAGCGGCCGCCTCGTAGTCAAGGCCGAACTTCTGTAACGCGCGCGGCCGCATGTTCGAAACGAAGACGTCGGCCTCATCGACCAGCCGCTGGGCGATGGCAAGGCCCTCGGCGGTCTCCAAGTTCAGGGCCATGCTCCGCTTGCCGCGATTGTCGAGCTCGAACGGCGGGTTCATCCCGGCGCCGAGGCTCGCGAACAGGCCGCGAAACGGATCGCCCTCCGGCGGCTCGATCTTGATGACCTCCGCGCCCCAATCGGCCAGGATCCCGCCGCAGGATGGGCCAGCAACCCAGACCCCGACCTCGACAACCTTGATCCCTTCGAGTGGTCCCGCCATGCGTGCGCCTCCGTCCAGCCGTTCTGGTTGGAGGCGCATTCTACGGGGGCGGGAATCCGCTAGAAATTGTTGGGGCAGTGCGGGGCGTACTCCGTCCGGAAGAGCGCATCGGCGCGCTTCAACACCGCGTCACTCGCGGCCGAGACCGTCCCGGACCGCGCCAGATGCGTCGCCGTCGCCCGGCCGGAGACCAACGTCCCGAGCGCGTTGATCGTCAGCTCCAGCTCCGGCTGGCGTGACACCTGCCGGATGTCGGCGCTTGGGCCGTCCGTCTCGATCAGCCAGGTGCCGCTGTTCCACGGACAAAGCGGGTCATCGACGCGGAAGGTGAGCTCGCCTCGCGCGCCGTAGGGCCGCTTCGGCAGGCCTTCGGCGATGTCCACGATGCGGAGCCAGATCGCATCGCTGGTCGAGCGGTTGAGCATCCGCGGCTCCATAAGGAGGTCGGGCGCTGGGTCGTCTTCCGAAACTACGTTGCGCATGTCGACCCGGCCCACGAGGTCGTGGCGCCGGATGTACTCCCACAGGGCGACCCAAGCGTCGAGGTCGAGGGCCACGAACTCCTTCACGGTCATGACCTGACCGGGGCCTGGCCGCGGAAGCGCGCCGTCATGCGTTTGGTAGACCACGTAGCCGCGCGGCGCGCCGTCGCCATCGTGGTAGACCGCGGCGTACACGGGCTCGCCTTTCTTCGCTGGCCGCAGCGTGTCGAGCTGCCAAAGGGGACGCGCCCGGTGAAGCATCAGGTTCCGCGGCGTCGCGTACTCGACGTAGAGCGGCTTCAGCGTGTCGTAGAGGTCTTCCGCCTTGCCAAACGTGATCGACCCCGGTGTCACCCGCGGGAACGCCAGTCCGGCCTGACGTGGGTCGAACGAGTAATGCACCTGGCTCGCCGCCAGCGCGTAGCCGAAGCGCTGGTAGATCGCGGCCATCGAGGCCCAAAGGATGGCGAAGGGCTGCTTGCGGTCGCGCATCTCGCCGAAGCCCTGCGTCATGATCTGGCGCAGGAAGCCGCGACGCCGGTAGGCCGGCAGCGTCCCGACGGCCGTCACGCCGCCCATCGCGACGGGTGCGCCATTGAGTCGGGCCGTGAACGGATACGTCCCCATCGTCGCGAGGACGCGCCCATCTTCGATGGCGCAGGTCGTCCAATCCGGAGATGTCGCGGTGCTTTCGGCTTCGTAGCCGTCGTTGTCAGCGAAGACATACGACATGACCGCGTAGTACTGCTCCATTTCTTCTGGCTTACAGGCACGAATTTCTAGGGCCACGAGACCACCCCCAACTGCTGCGACATGAACGGGCAGTATAGCCCGCCGCAGGTCAGGGCTGCGGCGGCTGGAGGGTCGCTCCCTCCGACATCCGGATGGCATAGACGCCGCACGCGTCGAGATCGTGGAACTCGCGCGCCCAGGCGGGCGTTTCGGGCGAACCCCAGCTCCGCCAGGCCGCGCCGGTCCCGTCGTTCACATACCGGTAGAGCTCTAGCACCTTGGCCGCCGCTGTTCCGAGCGCGTCGAACGCCGGGATCGTCGGCCCGAAATAGACGAAGTCATTCCAGCCAGCTTGAAGGACCGCGGGGAGCGCGAGCGTCAACGAGAAGCCAGACGGCAGCGTGAACGCATCATCGACCAGGAACCAATACGACTCGCCCGGGTCCAGGCTCTGCAGGGTCCGCGAAAAGGGCGCCTCGGCGAGCCAGTGGAGGTAGCTCTCGCCGCCATCAACCAGCCTGTAGATGGCCCGCACGCTCGGGAACGGCCGGTTTGCTCCGAGCTGGATGCTCTCCGTGCCGAAGTAACCGGCGTGGTTCCAGCCGCGTTCGAAGCGGACGTTGCCGCACTGCAACAGTCCCGCGCCAATCCGGGCGGCAGGCCCGAACTCAGAGGTGTTCCCGTCCGCGTCCGTCACCGTCGCGATGACCCACGTCCCGGGGGTGACCGGCGGGGCGTCGAGGCGGAACTCGCCGTTGCCACCCGTCGTCAACAACCCGCCGGCGATCGGTGTGCGCCCATAGTCGTTGGTCGTGCCCGCGAGGTGCTCCGCGATGTAGAGCTCGACCGTGCAGCCAACGCAGGTGGACCCAGCCGTGCCGGCGATGACCGCCTGCGTCGCCTGGTCGATCACGGGCGCGTTGATCAGGCCGTTCGGGCCCGTGTCGACATCGCCCGCGTCGGCTGCGTCCCGGACGCCGTCGGCGCCGAGGTCAATGGCGAGGCCGCCCAGGCGGGCGAACGTGTTCCCGCGAACCGTCACCTTCGCTACCGAGGCGCTGCCCGAGTCAGCCGTCAATTGGACGCCCGCGATCGGCGCGTTCACCACTGTGTTGCCTTCCACGATCAACCCGACCACCGGAGGCCGGACCTGGACAGCGATCCCGTTCGGGGCCGCGCCCCCGCTGGCGGTGCGGCCGAGCAGGTTGTTCCGGATGACGATCCCGCCGTACGCCTCACCGCTGTCGCCCCCCGCCGCGATCGCGATCGCTGCGTTGCCGACGACATTCGCAAGCGCTGGGTTCGGCGCCGAAGGCCCGACCTCGACTCCCGCGGCCCGGACGAGGATCCCTGCGTCGACGCCTGGGATGTCCTTACTCCCAGCACCCAGGCCGATCGTGTTCCCAACGACCCGCGCCCCTGCGCCCGTGATGTCGATGGCGCGCGGGCAGGCGTCGAGCGTGTTCCCGCCGTCCGTCTGGCGGTCGCCGCCTACCGTGACGTCCTCGCCGCCGATCGCGAGGCAGGCACGGTTGAACACACGCACGTGCAACCCGGTGACCACGGCCCGCGCCCCCGTCAGGCGCAGCCCATCGGACTCAACGGTGATGTCGGTGCCGTCGATCACGACGGCGCCGCGGCCATGCAACCGCAGGCCGTCGCGTTGGAGGGCCGGGAGCTGCGTGCGGAGGCGGATCGGCGTCACGTTCCCGCCGGGGAAGGCAGCTGCGGCAAAGCGGATTTCGACCGGTTGCGCGCCAGCGGAGGCGTTCGCGACCTCGATCGCTCGCCGAAGCGTGCAACGTGTGTCGTCGGGACATGCGGTCGAACCGCCGGTTTCGTCGGCAGTGCTGGTGACTTCGAGGATGAGCGGGGCCTCCTCGTCTTTGGCCACCGAAGGGACGGCGAACCGCCCAGCGATGCCCACAAGGGCCAGAGCAAGCAGGGCGAAGGTCCAGCGCGGCCGCATCCCCGCACCCTACGGCCCCGCCTCAGGTTGGGACAACGGCCCAAGCGCCGACATTACGCAGCGTTTACACGACGGAATCTCAGGAAGTCGGACTCTCGTCGCGGACGACGACGTCAAGCACTTGAGGGAGGATCCCCTGTTTCGTCAGGCTATGCCCGCCAGGGAGCCTTCGACCACGAGCGTCCGGAGCACCTGGAGCACGGGCCCGGTCAGCGCCGCAGGCGTGCTTCCGGCCTCGCCCGCCAGGTCGCGGATCGCCTCTGCCACCGTCCGGCGGCCATCAAGCAGGGCGACCAAGCGGACTATCAGGGGCGCGATCGGCGTCCCTTCGGGACGGTCGGGGCTGCCCAAGACGTGCCCCCAGACGAAGCGGTCGCCCTCGAGCACCGGCTTGCGTTCGACCTTGGCCTCGGGCGCCAAACACAGGACGGCGTCGTGGAGGGCGGTACCCGCCTGACCGGGGCGGGCGAGCGCCGCTTCGAATGCTTCGGCCCGCGCGCGCCGGCCCGCGCTCAGCTCCTGCAGGCCCTCTGCGAACCCCGCCGGGGCGTCGCCGCGTTCGAGGACCATGCGCTCGTAGCCCTTGGGCGGCTGGCCGGCCACCGCCCGGATGAAGGCCGCACGGGGAGCGAGGTCTTCGGCCCCGAGAATCCGTTTCGCCTCCCAGAAGTAGCTCTCCACCGAACGGTTCGTCGCATAGAACATGCCGGCGAGCTGGCGGAAGAGGTGGTACTGGCTGAGGTAGAGCTCCTTGTAGACCTGCCCGGCCGGCTCGCGGATCGCTGGCTCCTCCAGCGCGCTGGTCACGTAGGCGGCGGCGAGCACGCCCGACGAGAGCGCGAGGTGCACGCCGGTCGAAAACAACGGATCGATGAAACAGGCCGCGTCGCCGCTGAGCACCCAGCCGTCGCCAGCCACTTCGTCCGACAGATACGACCAGTCGCGGAGCACCGTCGGGCCCTGCATGAGGACGGCGTCGCGGAGCATCTGCGAGACGTGCGGGGCGGCCTCGATCTGGGCGCGGAGGAACGCCTCGGCGCCCTGCGAGCGCACACCCTCGGCGCCGTACTTGTGGTCGACGACGGCGCCAACGCTCATCCAACCGTTATGCAGCGGGATGGCCCAGAACCAGCCGTGCTCGTAGCTCTCGACCAGGATGTTCGTCTCGTTGGGCTCCGCAAGCCGCTCGGCGTTGGCGAAATAGCCGTAACAAGCGAGGTTGAGGAACTTTTCGTCCGGCCTCCGGAGCGAAAGCTTGCGGCCGATGAGCCCCGTCTGGCCCGACGCGTCAACGACAAAGCGGGCGCGAAGGCCATCCCGGACGCCGCCGGGCCCGGCGAACTCGACGGCCATCGAGCCCTGGCCCCCGAGTTCGAGGTCGGTGACGCGGTGCTCCTGACGCACGTCGACGCCGTTCGCCGCGGCGTTTTCCAAGAGGATCTGGTCGAATTTCGGGCGCCAAACCTGGTAGGCGTGCGGGTGCGTCTTGTTGGTCTCGCGGAAGTACCAGCTCCAGGGCTCGTTATTCGTGCCCCAGACCATCGTGGCGCCCCACTTCTTCAGGAAGCCGGCCTGTTCGACCGCGTCGCGGACCCCGAGCGCATCCAGGACAGGGAGCGAAGCAGGCAGCAGCGACTCGCCGATGTGGTCGCGGGGAAAGCGCTCGCGTTCGAGCAAGGTGACGCGGTAGCCTCCGCGAGCGAGCATGGTGGCTGCGGTCGAACCCGCTGGGCCGCCTCCGACGACGATCACATCTGGCTGCATGCGGCGATCATACGGGGGCTCTGGTCCAGCCGCCCCTGCCGGTCAGGGGATCAGCACCGGCGGGCCCTTGGCCGCGCCGCGATCGGGGTCCCACGGGGCGTAGGTCGACATGAGCGTGTTCGCTACCAACGGCGGACGCCGCGCCATCAGAGCCGCACCGGGGTCGTCGGCATAGAGGCGCGTGAACTCGTCGCGCATTTCGGCCTCCGAGGCGTGGACCGTGAGCCAGATCGCGAGGCTTTCGCCTTCCGCGCCCGCCGCGGCGTAAGGGCCGCCGGCGCGGACCACGCCCCGCGCGTCCCAGAGAGCGAGGACTTCGCGGCTCCATGCCCAGTAGGCGTCTTCCTGGCCGGAAGCGATGGTGACCGTGACGACTCGGAGGAACATGAAGCGGTTCTACGGGGCTGGCGGGCGCCGGTCAACTCGGGTTATTCCATAGTCCTCACGTAGAGAATCATAGACAAGAAGGTATGGCTCGCGTATCATCACCTGTTGATCGCTGGAAGGGTCGGCACTCGCCGCCCGGCGGGCACGGACGAGCGTTGGCGTTCCCAACGCGCTGGTAGAATCCCCCCATGGAAACCTTGTATTTGGTCCTCGGCGTGATCGCCGGCTTCTTGGCGGTTGTCGGCCTCCTGCTCTGGATCACCGGGGCGCTGGTCAACATTGGCGGACAAGAGGTCGGGCTGCTCGAACGGCGCTACATCGGCAAGGGCTTGCCCGAAGGCCGCGTGATCGCGATGGCGGGCGAAGTGGGCATCCAGGCCCGCGTCCTCCCGCCTGGCCTGCACATCCTGATCCCGTTCCTCTTCAAGGTCCGCAAGACGCCGATGGTCGTGATTAACGAGGACGAAGTCGGCATGATCGAGTCGATCGACGGCAGCGCCCTCGACCCGGGCCGGATCTTCGCGCGCCGAGTGATAAGCCACGACACCTTCCAGGACGGCGAGGGGTTCCTCCGCAACGGCGGCCAGAAGGGCACCCAGGTCGACGTCCTGCCGCCGGGCCAGTTCCGGATCAACACCTACCTCTTCCGTATCCGCGTCGAAAAGGCGTTGATCGTGGCGGCGAGCCAAGTCGGCATCGTCACCGCGCGCGATGGCGGTCCGATGGCATCGGGGCGGTTGCTCGCACGGAAGACCGACGGCCACACCGCCTTCCAGGATGCCGAAGCGTTCCTTACAAATCACGGTGAGCGCGGGCCGCAGATCGAGCTCATCCTCCCCGGACGCTACCGCCTCAATACGGACTTCTTCGGCGTCGAGATTCGCCCGGCCATCGTCGTCTCCGCCAACCAGGTCGGCTTGGTGACGGCGAAAGACGGCGCCCCGTTGCCCAGCGGCGAGCTTGTCGCTGCTCATGTGACCGGCCACACCGACTACCAGGATGCCTCCGCGTTCATCTTGGCCGGCGGCCAGCGCGGCCCGCAGTTCGACCTCCTGCGGCCGGGTACTTACTACATCAACCCGTTGATGTTCGACGTGACGCTCGACCAGGTCGCGGTCGTCGAACGCGGCGAGGTCGCGGTGCTCGTCTCGAATGTTGGCGCCGAACCGCCGGTCACCACCGAAGAAGACCGCCTCTCGTCCGGCCAGGAACGGTACGTGGTGCCCGCCGGCTTCCGCGGCATCCAGCGTGAGGTCGCCGGCCCCGGCGTCTACTACCTCAACCGCTGGGCATACATCGCCTACGTCATCCCCACCACAAACCTCACGGTGGACTGGGCCGAGGAGACGAATGTCCCTGATGGCGTCGACCCCGACCCCAACGCCCTCGCGAACAAGCGCGTCCAGCTCTTCAATCCGCTCGCCGTCATTAGCCGCGACGGCTTCGAGATGAAGGTCAGCGTCAAGGTCATCATCCGCGTCCGGCCCGACCAGGCCCCGCTGATGGTGGCGAAGATCGGCTCCGTCCAGAACCTGGTCGACCATGTCATCCACCCGATGATCGACTCATCCTTCCGCAACCAGGCGTCGTCCACGGAGGCGATGGCCTTTATGCAGGACCGCGCGGTCGAACAGGAAAAGGCCGAGGCTCGCGCCCGCGAGGAGCTTGAGAAGTACCACGTCGAGCTCGTCCGGGTGCTCATCTCGCAGATCTTGCTGCCGCAAGAGCTGATGTCGATCCACACACGGCGCGTCATCGCGGCCCAACAGCAAGCGATGTTCATCGAACAACAGAAATCGGAGCAGGAGCGCATCGCGACCGAGAACACTCGGGCACAGGCCGACAAGCAGGTCGAGCTCGTGGCGGCGCAAATCGGCGTCCAAATCGCCGAGCAGAACCGGCAGAAGACGGTCATCGAAGCCGAAGGTAGCGCGCGGGCGGTCGAGCTGGCCGGCTCCGCCGAAGCGACAAAAATCCGTGCAGTCGGCGAAGCGACAGCCGAGGCCTACGACAAGCAGCAGGAAGCGGTCGGGCAGTCCAACCTCTTCGGCATCGAGGTCGCGAAGGCCATCGCTGGCGCTGGGCTCAAGATCACCCCGGACATCGTGGTCAGCGGCCAAGGCGGCGACGGCGGTGGCGGCATCTTTGCGGCCTTCCTCGCCCAAATGCTCGCCGGCGGCCGCCCGGCCGCCCTGCCGAACGGCTCGGCCCCGCAAGGCAACACCGGCGGGCCGACCAACCGGTAGCGGACCGGCCGGCTCACGCGCCGAAAACGAGCAGGTAGGGGCGAAATTCGCCCCTCCCTGCTTCGCGTCCGGCGACAGCGATGGCAACGCCGGGCATACTGCCCCGCATGGCGCATTCGCCCGCCCCGCTCGCCATTCCGCCGCCCGGCTACCCCGAGCGGATCGCTGGCTATGGCCTTGAGCTGCGTGCCTGGGATCAGTCACTTGTGCGACAGATGGCGCGCTGGCGGGAACGCGGCTTCCCTTATCACCCCTACGACCTCGGGTACCTGCGTGACCGCGCCCGCGCGGAGTCGGCCCTCGCCTGGGCGCGGACGCCAGGCCAACACCGCCACTTCGTCGCGGTCGAAGGCGGGGCCGCCGTGGGCCGGGTGTCGCTCAACACCCAGGATGTGGCGGGGCTCTACCTCTGGGCCGTCCACGTGCCGCCGGACCACGAAGGGCGCGGCGTCGCGAAACGGATGCTCGCCGCGCTCATGGACTGGGCCGAGCAGGCTTTCCCCGGCCGCGATTGGGTGTTAACGACGAACCTCTTCGCGACCAACGCCCACCGCGTGTACGAGGCTCTCGGGTTCACCGTCGACGAGACCATCTGGCACTTCGACGCCCAGTTGGGAGCCGCGCTCTGGAAAGCGGACCCCGCGATGCGCCAGCCAATTGCGCCGTACACCCGATTCGTCTCCGGCCGCTGGGAGGTGATGACCTACCTGATGCGCCGGCCTGGCGGCGCGCCCATGCGGCTGGGCTGAACGCGCCGCCAGGCGTTCAACCGGGACGAGGGGCGTGGTAGCCTGGCGGAAACGCACTCCTTGGAGAAAACGACATGGCCGTCGACGGCACCTGGAACATCACGATCAAGACGCCGATGGGCGACCGGCCCGCGACGCTGACGCTGGAGTCGGCGGGCGGGCTTTCGGGGACGTTTTCGAACCAGCGGGGCTCCGGGCCGATCTACGACGCGTCCGCCGAGGGTGACAGCTTCACCTGCAGCGCCGACTTCGAGGGGGCGATGGGCAAGATGAAGCTGGTGTTCAAGGGGACCGTAGCGGGGGACAACCTCAACGGTGAGGTGGAGTTCGGGCCGATGGGTGCGGGGCCGTTCAGCGGGACGCGGGGGTAGAGCGGCGCGCGTGTGGTCGGTTCGGTGGTCGCAGCTCTGATGGGCGATTCTGCAAGCCCACCTATCAGAACCGCGACTTCAGGCGCGGCTGAAAGGCTCAGCTGCGCCGGAAGAGGCGAGAAACCTTGGTCGAGAAGCCGCAGACGATGTCGCCGCCATCGAGCACGTCGTCGCCGACAGGACGGCAAACTTGTCGCGCGTGTGCACATGGAGTGTTTGCGTGGCCGGATAGAGGACCCAAATCATTTCGACCCCGGCTTGAATCAACTCCACCCGCTTGCGTTCCAGTTCGGAAGCGGGCAAACCCGGCGAAACGACCTCCACGGCGATGTCCGGCGGCAATTCGAGCACATCGATATCGAAGTCCACGGCCAGGCTGAACCGGTAGTAAGAGGCGTCCACGGCGCGGAGGTGGTCCGGACGCTGGCCCCAAAGGCCAAACAACTGGTTGGGCCCGAGGGCTGATCCACCCAAGGCGTCCGCGACCGAACCGAGCTCCTGAAGGACCGTTGCGACCGTCGCATTGGCGCGAACGTTCTTCTTCCGCTCTGTCGGCACGCCGTTGAGAAGCTCCCAGCCCTTGAAGGCCGGATTGGCCACAAAATCGTCCTGCGCGATCGTTGCGACCAGCATCCAATCAACCCCCGAGAATCTGGCGAACCCGCTCGACAAGCTCGATCAACGGCACCACCGACATCTCCTTCGTGCGGCGGTCGCGAAGCTCAACGCCGCCCTTTTCGAGCGCACGGGGGCTCACGGTGATCCGCACGGGCATCCCGAGGAGGTCGGCGTCCTTGAACTTGATCCCCGCGGAGTCCCCGCGATCGTCGATCAAGAGCGTCAGACGTTCGGCCTCAAACGCGCGCTCGATCTCCGCAAGCGCGGCGGCGACCGCCGGCTGGTCGCCGTTGAGCACGACCACATGGACATCGAAGGGCGCGACTTCGGCCGGCCAGATGATGCCGTCGGTGTCGTGATTGGCCTCCACCACCGCAGCCAAAAGCCGCTCGACGCCGATGCCGTAGCAGCCCATCACTGCCGGGTGCCGTTCGCCCTGCTCGTCGCTGAACTCAACACCCATCGCCTCGGAGTAGATCGTCCCAAGCTTGAAGACATGGCCCATCTCCATCCCGCGCTTCGTCTCGAGCGCCGCGCCACAGGTGGCGCAAGCATCGCCCGCGCGGGCGAGGGCGATCGGCGCGACCACGTCCGCCTTCCAGTCACGGCCATGGTTCGTGTTCAGGTAGTGCATGTCCGGCTCGTTCGCGCCCGCCACCAGGTTCACGGCCTCGACGGCGCTGGGGTCGGCGACAATCGTCATCCCTGTGAGGCCGACAGCGCCCGCCGAGCCCGCCACGAGGCCGGCGGCCCGCACGGCCGCATCGTCCATCGGCTCCAGGTCCTTCGCTTTGAGCGCGTTCTTGAGCTTGACCTCGTTGACGTCGAGGTCGCCGCGGATCACCGCGAACACGGGCTTGCCATCCGCACGGTAGAACACTGCTTTCGCCGTCTGGCGCGCCTCAACGTTGAGGAGGTCGACGAGGTCGGCGATCGTCTTGCGGCCTGGCGTGGGGATTTTGCCAAGGGCGCCGGGGTCCGCCGCCAGCGGCGCCGGGCGCACGAAGTCGGCCTTCTCGGCGTTCGCGGCATAGCCACAGCCGGGACAGAGGAGGATTTCATCCTCGCCGTCTGGTGTGAGGTAGACGAACTCTTGGGAGTCCTTGCCGCCGATCGCCCCGGAGTCGGCCATCACGGGGATCACCGGCACGCCAGCGCGCGCGAAGATCCGGACGTACGCGTCGAAAGCCGCGTCGTACGACGAGTCGAGCGCCTCCCAGCTCGCATCGAAGCTGTACGCGTCCTTCATCGTGAACTCGCGCAGCCGGATGAGGCCGCCCCGCGGCCGCGCTTCGTCGCGGAACTTCGTCTCTATCTGGTAGAGCGTCACCGGCATGTCGCGGTAGCTCTGGATGGTGCGCGATGCGATGAAGCTCATCCCTTCTTCGTGCGTCGGGCCGAGCACGAAGCCACGCTCCTTGCGGTCGACGAGCCGCATCAGCGTTTGGCCCATGGTGTCCGCGCGGCCGCTCTGCTCCCACATCTCGACGGGGTTGAGCTCCGGGAGGCGGACTTCCTGGGCGCCGCTCGCGTCCATCTCGTCGCGGATCAGCTGCTCGACCTTGCGGAAGACGCGCCAGCCGAGCGGCGTGAAGCTATAGAGTCCGGCGGCGAACGGGATCATGAGGCCGGCGCGGAGCAGGAGCTTGTGGCTGGCGAGCTCGGCCTCGGCCGGGGCTTCGCGGAGGGTCTTGAGCAAGAGCTTGCTCATGCGCATGGGCGGCGTCCGGAGAAGGTGATTCGAAAGACGGTACAAGGGTGCAGCCGCTGGGGGTAGGCGGGCGAGGCTATCGACGGCCCACGATGAGCTGCGCGGGCGGCCACGTCTCGGCCGGAAGGACCCGGACGCCGCGAAATCCGGCTGCTTCCAGCTCTGCGACTATCGAACTCGCAGACATCACCGACCCGCCGGAGCGCGCGGACCTGAGCCGTGCGGTGGCCTCGCCGAGCGTTCCCGGCCCCGCGAATATGCTCGCCACCAGCCAGCCTTCGGCCTTGATCAGCGCGAGCGTCCGGTCGATTGCGGCCGCCCGGACGGCCGGCGGGATGAAGCTCAAGGGGAGCCAGACGAGGTCGAACGGGTCCGACGCGAAGGTCTCGATCCCGCCGGTCACAAACGAGACCCGATCAGCAAGGCCAGCTTCGTCGAGGCGCTTTCGCGCGAGGTCGAGTGGGCGATCCCAAGGGTCGAGGCCTACCACCGTGGCCGCGGGCCAGGTGCGTGCAGCGGCGAAACTGAGGGCGCCAACGCCCGCTCCGACATCGAGGAACCGCGCGCCCGGCCCAGCCATTGCCTCGCGAAGGCCGGGCATCGAATCGGCGGATCTCGCGAGAGCGGGTGGGAACGTAGCCGACCCCGCGCCCTGGTCGAGTAAGAGTTCGTCTTCGGCAGGCGACCAGCCGACCGCCGGGGCTGATTGCGTCGCCGCATGTGTGGCCTGGGCCAAGGTTGCGCGGAGCAGTCCGGCCAGGGCCCCAGCCTGGGCGGCCGGCAATTGAAGCGGCCAGTCGAGCCCGGCCGCCTGGAGCACGTCAGCGAGCGGGCCGGCGAGCCTCTCGTCGACGGGCGAACGCCCCGAGATCTCGCCGAGTACGAGCGCAAGCGCCGCCGCCAGTTCGACCTGAGAAATCAGCTCAGCGACGAAACCAGGGACTGCCGGTTGGGCCATCAAATCCTCCGGGCGCTCGGCCTCAGGATACGCGGGCGGGAACCCGTGTGATCATCGACGCGGGCGGTCGAGCTCGTCGGTGTCGATGATCAGCGTCACGGGGCCGTCGTTCAGAAGGTCGACCGCCATGTGCGCGCCGAAGACCCCGTGCTCGCAGGAGATACCTTGCGCCCGCACGGTCGCGCAGAAGCGCTCATAGAGCTGCTCGGCGACGGCGGGCGGGGCGGCAGCTTCGAACGAGGGTCGGCGGCCGCGACGCATGTCGCCGTGGAGCGTGAACTGGCTCACGCAGAGGAGCGCGCCGCCCGTGTCCGCCAGCGCGAGGTTCATCTTGCCGTCGGCGTCTTCGAAAATGCGGAGGCCCGTAATCTTGTCTCCGAGACGGTCGGCGGTCGCGATCGTGTCGGTGTGGGTCACGCCGAGGAGCACGAGCAGGCCCGCGCCGATTTCGCCGACCACGGTCCCCTCGACCGTGACCGACGCCCGGGCGACCCGTTGCACCACCGCGCGCAAGCCTCAGCTCGCCGCGGTCGCGGTGGAGGAGGTCGACGAATCCGTGCTGGACGGCGTGGGACTCGACTCGGACGTCTCCGCCTTGGGCGCCTCCGGGAGGCTCGTCGTGGTGGTCTTGTCGTCGTCGCTGCTGCTCGCGCTCTTGCCCTTGCTGTCCTTGGCATACCAGCCGCTGCCCTTGAAGACGATGGCCGGGGCGGAGAGGAGGCGCTTCGCGGTCCCCTTGCCACACTCCTGGCACTCGTGCTCCATCGGCGCGGAAAAGCTCTCGCGGGTTTCATACGTCTTGTGGCAGGCGTCGCAGCGGTAGTCGTAGGTCGGCAACGGAGCCCCCCCGATGGTAATGGACAGTGTTGCCATCTTCGCGACGTTAGCACTCGCGTGTCAAGAGTGCTAAGCGAAGTTCCCGGCCCGGAGTCCGAGTGCCGAGGGAGCACTCGGAACGTGGGACGCCAATCCGGTACAGTGCCCGCACTCACTTGATGGAGGCGGACGCCATGGATTCGGTCCGTGTTGGCTCTGGCGACTACACCTACGACGCCCTCGCTGCCTGGGAGCAGCTCCCCGACGGCATCACCTTGCGCGAGACGCCGGGCGTCGCCGTCAACAGCCGCGACGAACTCGTCGCGCTCACCCGCAACACTGAGCACCCGATCATGGTCTTCAGCCGAGATGGGAAGCTGCTCCGGACGTTCGGCAAGGGCGTCTTCGACGCGCGGACGCACGGCCTCTTCGTGGGCCCCGACGACGCGATCTGGGCGACGGACGACGGCACGCACTCGGTCACGAAGTGGACGCAAGACGGCCAGCTCCTCCTGACGATTGGCACGCCGAACCAGCCGAAGGCGCGCTGGAGCAACGAGCCCTTCAACCGGCCGACGCACGCGGCTGTCTCGCGAAAGACGGGTTTCGTCTACATCAGTGACGGTTACGGTAACAACGCGGTCCACAAGTTCACGCCCGAAGGTCAGCACGTGCTCTCGTGGGGCGGCCCCGGCGTGGATCCCGGCCAGTTCATCCGGCCCCACAACGTCGCGATCGACAAGGACGACAACGTCTTCATCGCCGACCGCGAATGTCACCGCGTGCAGGTGTTCGACGCCAACGGCAAGTTCCAACACGAGTATCACAACATCCACCGGCCGGACGGCATGTGTCTCGGCCCCGACGGCAACATCTACGTCGGCGAACTGAACCAGATCGACGGCCTGCTGGAGGGCTGCCCTGGCATGGGCCACCGGATAAGCATTCTCGACACCAGCGGCAAGCTGCTCGCGCGCTTCGGCGACGAGAACGAGGGCGAAGGCCCCGGCCAGTTCATCGCTCCCCACGGGATCACGGTGGACTCGCGCGGCGACAT
This sequence comes from Dehalococcoidia bacterium, assembly GCA_046152925.1. Taxonomy (GTDB): domain Bacteria; phylum Chloroflexota; class Dehalococcoidia; order Tepidiformales; family Tepidiformaceae; genus CAMAUF01. The sequence goes on along the minus strand of JBJXFX010000091.1, from coordinate 18,218 downwards.
CTATGTCGGTGAGGTCAGCTTTGCGATCCGAGGCCGCTTGATGGACCCGCCGCGGGAGTTGAAGAGCCTGAAGAAGCTCGTGAGGGTGAAGCCCCTCGGCGCGTAGACTACCGGCCGTGGACTGGCTGACCCCGAGCGACCACGTCGCCACGCAGGCTGGGTTCTGGATGGGCCTGGCGGGCTTGCTGCTAGGCGTCGCCGGGATCCTGTTCGCCTGGTGGCAGCTGCGGAAGACGCGGACGGCCGTGGAGGCCGCGACGGCGGCGATAAGGGCGACCACCGGGCGGGTCGCCCGAACCGAGTTCTTGACGACCCTTATCGAACTCCAGGAGGCCGAACGCGACGTCGACCGAGCCCTAGCGTTGGGCGACCGGCCGGCGTTGGGCGAGGCGATTCGCACTTGGCGACAGGTCGCGCGGCAAGTTCTCGCTGCTGCCAAGCTTGACCAGTCGGACTGGCCGGGCATGACCGAGGAACTTGGTTTGGCGCTCCAACGCATCGCGGCGTTGGACTCGAGTCGGCCTCAAGGCGCTCTGTTCAGGACGTCGAAGCGGCGATCCATCGCGTCGGGAACCTCTTGGAAGATCCTATCCTCGAGCTGCAGCGGTATACTTGGAGTCAGTCATGACTACTCCACCCAAGCTGACGGAATTGCTTGAATCCCTCGTCGCCCGAACCCGCGCGGGCCGTCTTCGGTGGGAACCGGTCCCCGGCCGGGATGATTGGTTCGCGTACAACACTCCGAGTGCAAGGATCCTGGTCGGCTCGCTGTTCGACAACGGACAGTGGCCACACGGGATTCGCGTCCTCGACACCCGTGGCGTCGAAGTGATGCGTCATGAGGAGAGATGGCTCGATGGTGTTGGCAACCCCGTGAACCGGCTCCCAGAAAGCGAGACGGAAGAACATGAAGTCCGGCTCGACCGCAGCCTGAGCGAACTCTACGACCTTGTTCGGAGCAGTGACCCACGCGTCGCCGACGTCCTCGACAAGGTCCTCGCGGACCTTGAGCGAGTGCCCGCGTGAGGCTCGCGGCGCCCGCCATCGCCACCCGGACGCGCGCCGAGACGACGACCACACCCGAGATCGACGTCGACATCCTCCGCCGCCTCCTCCCTCCTTGGAACGTCGTCCTCCACAACGACGACCACAACCCGATGGACCACGTCGTCATCTCGCTGATCCGGTCCGTGCCGTCACTTTCGCCGGAGCGCGCGGCCGAAATCATGCTCTTGGCGCACAACCACGGGCAAGCGACGGTGATCACATGCGTCAAAGAAGAAGCGGAGCTGTACCGCGAGCGGCTCGAGTCCTGCGGCCTCACCGCCACGATCGAGCCCGACTGATCGAGTTCAAAGTATGAGCTGCATCGTCGTCGCGTCGAGCCAACGGTTGAACTTGAACCCCGCCTCGCGCTGGCGCCCGGATTCGACGTAGCCCAGCGAGGCGTGAAGGCGAAGACTCGCCTCGTTGGTCGACTCGATGACCGCGAGCAGCGTGTGAATACCATGATCGCGCGCAAGCTGGACGATTTCGGCCATCAAAAGGCGTCCGATTCCACGCCCGTGCCAGGCAGGGTCGACGTAGACGGTGTTTTCGCGTGTAAAGCGGTAGCCGCTCTTCGGGCGGTACCACGAGAGATAGGCGAACCCTGCCACGGACTGACCCGCCAGGTCGGCGACGACGACCGGCGACGACGCGTCGGCTGCGTGCTCTTCCCACCAGGCCTGGCGCTGCTCGAAAGGCCAGGGCGCCTCGTCCCAGGTCGCGGTTGTCTCGCGGATGGCGTCGTTATAGATCGCGTGGATGCGCGGAAGGTCGGCCTCGGTCGCGGAGCGAATCGTAACGTCCATCCCGCGAGTCTAGCTCGCGGCCTGTTTCGACGACGTTACCTAATCCTTCTTCGAGCGCCGATGCTTCGTCTTCGCTTCGAAGCGGTCCCAGGCATCGTCGTGGGCCTCGCGCGCGCCACGCCGCCCCGCATCGAGGACGTCCTTTGCCGTATCGCCGATCCCGAACGCGATCGCGCGGGCCCAGCCGATCAGCCCGCGCTCCTCGACCTCGGCAGCGGGCTCCTGCGGGCGCGGCTCGTGCGGGCTCGGCGCATTCATCGCTTCTTCCCTTGCTTCCGGCCGCGGATGCGGTCGCCGACGCCGGTGATGGCGCCCATCCCCGTCCGGACGCCCTTCACGACGGAGTAGGCGCGAATCAGCGGCGAAACAACCGTCTCGCCCGCAAACTCCGTTGTCCCGCGGACGTTATCGAGCGAGGCCTTCAACGAATCGACGGCCGGGGCCACGTTCTTTTCGAGCAGCCGCTTGATCGCGAACGCGAGGAACGTCAGGACGCCGAGCAGGACGAGCAGCACGAGGCCCGCGAGCGCCCAGAACAGCGTTGAGAAAATGATCGCGACATCGCGCCACTCGGACCAGCTGTCCGGCAACGCCCACGAATGATGGACGGGAAGGGGCCAGATGTCGCCGCCGAAATAGGCGACGACCGTCGAAAGCCAGATGTAGAAGAGCGCGAGGACGACGGCTCCGCCGCCGAAGAAGGATACCGCTTTCAACCTCAACCTCCCGCTCCCGCGATGCTACTTGGCTGGATTGCCGTGAGGCAATCATTCGATCGGGACCGCCTCCAACCCGAGGGCCTGGACCACAACCAACATGACCCGCGGGTCGAGCGCGCGACTCAGCAGTTCATCGAGGTAGACCAGGTCGAAGCCGGACTTTGCGGGCATGTTCGCCGCGCGCGCGATGACCTCGACATACGCCTGCATCGCCTGCTCGTCCGGTGGCCGGCCCGTCGGGAAGTCCTGGTAGGCGCGGCCAATCAGCTCGGCGAACGACGAGACTGGCGAGGTCGTCCCCGGGATGGCCTCCTTCACACCAGCGCTCGGCAGAATCCCGCCGGTCTCGGGGAAGCGCCGTCCGCTGTTGAGCATCGCGACAACATCGACGTTGTACTCGCGGGTGAGCGGCGTGCCATCGAGCACCATCGCCGGGTTCACGGGGATTAGGTGAAGGTAGAGGAACGTGTCGATCGCGGTCGCCGCGACCTCCTCGGTGATGGGGTCCTCGTCGTCACAGTGGATCGCCTCGTGGGCGAGGACGGGCATCAGCTTCTCGATCGGCTCGCCCTCCAGGTTCGGGTTGATCGAGACGATACGGGCCCCATCTGATGCGAACGTCACCCTCGCGTAGAGCTGCGGATAGTCGGGCGGGACTTCGAAGGCGATCCGGCGGGCCGGCTTCCCGGTGCAATTGCCAGGCGTCAGAAACGCCGCGAGGGCTTCATCCGCGAACGTGTTGGTCAGTGCCGCGAGCGCTGCGCGCAGCTTGGCCGACGGCACAACCGCCACCGGGATCGCCCGGTAGCGTTGCACCGCGACATCGATCACCTCGTCGGGCTCCGAGCGCGCGATGAGGTGGTCGACCAGCGCTGTCTCCATCGCGCCCGGGTCGCGGTCGCCCGCGATCACGGGCAGCGTGCGGTCGCGGTCGAGAAGCGAAGGCTCGGCGATCGCGAAGCTCGTCGAAGCCAATGCCACCTGCACGCGGTCGAGGTCCGCATCAATCTCGACATCGATCGTGCCCGTCGCCTTCGCCTTGAATGCCCGCTGCGAGATTTTTAGCGTGCTGCCATCGGGGACGAGCGCGTTGACCTGGAGCGTGATGACCCGCGACTCCCCAGAGTGCTCCGCCGACTGCACGAGCACGGTCCTGCGCTCATCGGACTCGACATCCGCCGGGTCCGGGGTTTCGACGGCAAAGAGCGAGGCCAGCGGCAACCGCTCTTCGACGATGGTGAACTTCGCTGCAAAGCGGACTTTCAAGATGCTCGCGCGCTGCGCCTCGCCATCCTCCACCACCCGCTCGGCGGTGACACTCGCCACCGTCGGGAGCGGGGCATCGCCCCCGCCGCTGCACGCGCCGAGCAGGCCAGCCCCAAGCGCGGCGACAAAGAGCGGCCCGGCAAGCGGCAGCGGGCGAGGAGGCACGGTCAGCGGCCGTGGTATTCCGGCTTCCGCTTTTCAGCGAACGCCTTCGGGCCTTCCTTCGCGTCATCCGTCGCCATGAGGCGCCCAAGGAGGACATCTTCGTAGGCCAGGCCGTGGTCGAGCGGCATGTCCCGGCCGCGGAGGATCGCCTCCTTCGCGGTCCGCACCGCGAGCGGGCCCCGCTCACAAATGACCGCGGCGATTTCGAAGGCCTTCTCAAGCAGGTTCTCGCGCGGGACGATGTGTGAGATCAGGCCAATCCGCATCGCGGTTTCAGCGTCGATCTGTTCGCCAGTGAGCACCATGTAGTTCGCCCAGGCTTCGGGGATGGCGCGCGGGAGCCGCTGCGTCCCGCCGGCGCCGGGCATGATCGCCCAACGTACTTCCGGAAGCCCAAAGCGGGCCTCCGGGATGCAGATCCGGATGTCGCAGGTCAGCGCCAGTTCGAGCCCACCGGCGAGGCAGAACCCGTTGATCGCGGCGATGATCGGCTTGTAGATCGGCATGCGCTTGGTGAAGCCGCCGAACGGCGCGGGGCGGCCGGCGAACTGGTTCTCGCCCGCAGCCGTCGCGACGAGGTCCATGCCTGTCGAGAAGGCGCGCTCGCCAGCACCCGTCAGGATGGCGACGCGCAGGTCGTCGTCGTCGCGAAAGTCCTCCCAGGCGGCCTGCATCTCCCGCGAGACGAGCCCGCTCACCGAGTTGAGCGCCCCCGGCCGATTGATCGTGATGAGCGCGACTGCGCCGCGCTTTTCGTAGATGATCGTCTCGAAATCCATCCGGAGCCTTCCCCCTGCCCGCCAAACGTGTATCCGCGAAGCATACTGCGGCGATCGGAAACGAACCGATCGCAGGCCGGCCGTTTTCGGAGCGAAAGCGGAAGCCCGACGGCGCCGTGCGCGAGTACCACTGCACCTGGCTGCACCGCGAGACGGGGCTCGCCGTGGCCCGCTTCGAGCTGCCGGAAGGCGCCGGTGGCTTCGCGACGCCGGTTGTCTTGCCACCGGGGTCCGTCTCCGACGGGTACTTCTGGACCCAGCGCGACTACTCGGTCTACCGCATGAAGGGCCCCGGCGGCCAGGTCGTCGCCCACCGCTTCGACGCCGTCGCCAACGTCGTGATCGACGGCCTCGGCGTCCAGTACGACGACCTCGTGCTCGACTGGTGGGTGCTCGCCGACGGCACGATCCTCGAAGAGGACGCGGACGAATTGGCGGCGCTCGCCCGCACCGGCCAACTCGATCCCGCGCTCGAGCGGCGAGCCGAGGCGACGGCCCTCCAGCTCTTCAGCCGCTACCGGCACATCATCGACGGGCTCGACGCGTTGGAACGGAAGCTGGGCCTCACCGGACCAAGCGCCTAGCAGGCTGCTTTACAGCGCGCGGCGGCGGGCCCACTATTTCGGGCATGCGGAAGTTCCTGCGCCGGCAGCTCACCTACTTCCTGATCGGCTTCATTGTCGCGTTCATCGTGTACCTCTTTGTCCGGTTCGATGCGGACTCAATCCTTCTCGGGGTGTTTGTCTCGTTCATTGCAGGGGTCGCCGTCTGCGGGGCCGTCCTCTTCCTCGAGCGCCGCTTCCCCGACTCGGGCAAGGACGGCAACGACGCCCCCGTCTGAGGGGCGAAGCCCGTACGCTTTGAGCGATGATCGCCGGCCGCGCCCGTAGCCACCTCGCCTCGTTGGCGCCGCACGAATTCGGCCTGCTCGCCGTCTTGGCGGCTGCGATCCTCTGGAGCACGGGCGGTCTCTTCATCAAAGCTGTCTCGCTCGATGCCTTCGGGGTCACGCTCTGGCGGTCGCCGCTCGCCGCCCTGACCATCGCCCTCCTCCTCGGGGCGAAGCCTCGCTTCGACCGCTCCGTCCCGCGGATCGAGTGGGCGGTGGCCATCGCCTACGCCGTCACCCTGCTGACGTTCGTCGCCGCGACGAAGCTCACAACCGCGGCCAACGCGATCTTCCTCCAATACACCGGGCCGCTCTACGTGCTCATCTTCGGACGGTTTCTTTTGGCCGAACGCCCGACGCGGGTGGATGTCGTCGCGCTCGTCGTGGCATTCGGCGGGATGGCGCTCTTCTTCGTCGGCAAGCTCGATCCCTCAGACATGGGCGGCAATGCGCTGGCGCTCGTCTCCGGGGCCGCGTTCGGAGCCTTCCTCGTGCTCCTTCGCCGGCCCGAGTGCTCGGCCGAGACGCGCCCACGCGCGATGGTCAGCGGCAACCTGATCCTTTTCGTGGTCGCGGCCGCCGTCGTCATCGCTCGAGGAGACTGGGGTGCATTCACGCCCGGCTTCCAGGACATGGGAGCGCTCGTCTTTCTTGGCGTGCTCCAGATAGGCCTCGCCTACACCTGCTTCACCGCCGGGATCGCGCGTATCCCGGCCGTCGAGGCCGGGCTCGTCGGGATGCTCGAACCGGTCCTCAACCCCGTCTGGGTCTGGATCTTCCTCGAAGAAGCGCCCGGCCGCTGGGCGATCGCCGGAGGGTGCGTCATCATCGCCGCGGTGACGGCGCGGCCCTTCTTCCAGAACCGCCGCACCCGCGAGGCAGTCCATGCACCAAGCAGCTGAAGTCGCGGACCTCGTGGCCGCCCTCGAAGCGATGCATGGCCGACGCCATTGGCACTGGTGGCCCGATGGCGACCCCTTCGAAGTGATCGTCGGCGCGATCCTCGTACAGAACACCGCCTGGACGAACGTCGAGCACGCCCTCCGGCAGCTCCGGGAAGCGGGCGCGCTCTGCCACGAGGCCATGGCCCGCCTCAGCACCGGCGACCTTGAGGCGCTGATCCGGCCCAGCGGCCAATTCCGCCAGAAAGCGAAGAAACTCCAAGCCGTGCTCGCGACCACAGAGGCCGCTGGCGGCCTCGACCGGCTGCTCGCCCGGCCGGCGCCGGAGCTGCGAGCCACGCTGCTCGCGACCTGGGGCATCGGCCCAGAGACGGCCGATTGCATCGTCCTCTACGCCGCGCGACAACCGGCCGTGATCGTCGACGCCTACCTGCGGCGCATCTTCGGCCGTCTCGGGCTCGGTCCCAGCGAGGCCGCAAGCTACGCGACCTGGCAAGCCTGGCTCGAGCCCAGGCTGCCCCGCGAACGCGACCCGCTCTCTCGTTTCCACGCCGAGGTCGTGCAGCACTGCAAACACCTTTGTCGAAAGGCGAACCCACGCTGTAGCGACTGTGCGCTCGCGCGAGCCTGCACGGTGCCCCCGTGAACATCCGCCACGTTTGGATCGCGGCCGTCGCCTTGGGCCTGCTCTTCGCGGCGTGCGACAAGGAGACGCGCACGGGCGGATTTCCCGCAGCCGGCGGCCCCGGCATCGTCGCACCGACGCTCGAATCAACCAGCGGTGCGTTCGTTATCGCCCAGGGCGCATGGGATGTCCCGACCGCGCAGTACTTCGACGATCCGGGCTTCCACTTCGTCGTCGAAGCCGTCCACGATGTCCCGGTCGCCGCCCGTGTCGACGCTGGCTGGAAGATCGTCGTTGCGCTCCGGGTCCCCGAGCGCCGGGATGCGTGTGCATCACCACACCCGCTCTCCGGTTGCGTCACGGTCGATTGGGCCGACGACCCTGCGCGCCCCCACGTCCCCGCCTCCGGCTTGTTCGACCAAACCCTGCGCCTCGTGCTCAACTCCGGGACCCACACGCTCTGGCTGCGGCCCGACGGCGCGATCAGCGACACGGGCCCGCGCTCGGCCGGCGCCGCGGCTGGATCCTACACGCCGCTCAGCAGAGTCGAGACGTCCTGGTCGGCGGAGCTTCCCGAGGTGTTCCGCGGCGGCGGCTTGCTACGGCTGCATCTTGTTCTCACGAATTTTCGAGCTCCGCCTGCGCGCGTCACCTACGAGGTCCGGCTCGAGCCGCCCTGATTGCGGCCTCAGCCGGACGCTTGGCCCTGCCGGGTAATGGCGAATGTCAGCCGGCCAAGCGCCACAAGCTGCCCACCCGACGCGAGCTCGACGTCGATGACGGCCACCCGGCCGCCCCTTCGCCGCACCGTCGCGGTGGCAACGAGGTCATCCTCGGCTGGGGCGAGGTAGTGCACGGCGAGGTCGATCGTGGCTCGGCCCTCTGAGTCGCTGAGTGTCGTTATCACGGCGCAGCTCGCGGCCATGTCAATCGCCGTCGCCACCATCCCGCCGTGCGCCGACCACGAACCCGCCGCGCCAGACCGCCCGTACTCCGGACGCCTCGGGATGCGGACGATCGCCCGGCCCGGCCCGGCCTCGATGAGCTCGGCGCCGACGAAGTCCCAGAACGGGGCAGGTTGTAGCCGGCGGACCACGGACGCCTCGAGGGACTCGGTCATGGTCGTGCACCCCCGGCGGCGAGGCTGAGCGAGAACCCGGCCGCCGCCCACCTCGCGCCGTCGAGCACCCCGGGCGCGTCGAGGACCACGCGGCCCCGCATCTCCTGCGCGAGGGCCACCGGGTCGAACTCCCGCCAGCCCTTCCACGCGTGGCCGACCACGAGGGCATCGGCGCCGGCCGCGGCCCCGTGCAGCGAGTCAAAGGTTTCGACCGCCGGCCCGGAATCCACGACCTCGGGGTCGAACCCAGCGACGCTTGCGCCGCGCCGGGCCAACTCGGCCGCAAGTCTGAGCGCGGGTGACTCGCGAAGGTCGTCAGTCCCCGGCTTGAACGCTATCCCGGCCAGGCAAATGCGCTTGCCGTTGAGGCCGCCGAGCGCAGCTTCGAGCCAGACGGCCGCCTGAACTGGCAGGTCGCGGTTGACTGCGAGGACCGCCTCGAGCAACGGCGCCCGCCATCCTTCCGCAGCCGCGGATGCGACGAGCGCGGACGTGTCTTTCGGGAGGCAGTGGCCACCGAAACCGAGACCATGCGAGACGTAGGCGTGTACACCGACCCGGTGATCCGCACGAAGGATGGCGGCGACAGCCTCCGGGTCAGCTCCGAGGCGGACTGAGAGGCCCGCCATCTCGTTCGCGAAGCTGACGGATGTTGCGAGGAAGGCGTTCGACACGTACTTCGCCATTTCCGCCGTCGGCGCGTCTGTGATGAACAGGGGCCGCCGAATTGATTCGAAGAGGGCGGCAACCTTGGCGCACGCCTCAGGCCCACCTCCGAAGACGAGCCGATCCGGACCGCAAAAGTCCTCCCAGGCGACTCCCTCCCGGACGAACTCAGGGTTATGGACGACGCTGACATCCGGGCGTCCCGCGTCGACGCAGGCTGAAGCGAGGCGCTCGGCCGTCCCGACCGGGACCGTGGAGCGCGTCACGAGGATTCCCTCCGGGGCCAGCAAGCGGCAAGCCTCTTGGCTTGCGGCGACGACTTGGCTGAGGTCGGGATGCCCGCCGGGGCCAGAGGGAGTGTCGACGCACACGAAGACGAACGCGAACCCGCCAGCAGGGGCCGACGTCGCGAACGCGACCCGCCCCGTGGCCAGCACCTGCGGGAGCGCACGCTGCAGACCGGGCTCCCGCTCGCGAAGCGACGCCTCGGCCAGCCGCGCGACGCGGCCAGCGTCGCGGTCGATGCCTAGCACGTTGTGGCCCAAATGCGCTAAGCCGACGGCGGTGACGGCCCCAATACGGCCCACGCCGATCACGGCGATGCGCTGACTCATCCTGTCGCGACCCCTTCACCCAAGGCCGGGCGGCACGAGTCTACGACCGAGGGTGACACGGTCTAGGCAACACCCGGCTACGGACGCAGCGTACGGAGCGCTGCCAGGTGCCAGGTAACCCCGATTGCGATCGCGGCGAGGAGGCCATCGACCCACCAGGCGGGCTGCATGAAGTACGCGCTCGCGCCGATGCCAAGCCAGAGGCTTGAAATCGAGAAGAGCTTCGTCGACATCGTGGCGCCCTTTTCGCGCTGGTACTGCTGCAATTGGCGGCCGAAGAGCCGGTTCGTGGTCAGCCAACGGTGCGCCGCGGGCCAACTCTTGCCAAAGCAGGCGGCCGCACCAAGGAAGAACACCGTTGATGGGAGAAGCGGCAAGAACACCCCGAGGATGCCAACCGCCGTCAGCAACACGCCGGCGGCGCGTAGCCCAATCATCCCCACGCGAGTGGAGATGGTCGCGGGTGCCGTGGTGGCCGCAAAATCTACCATTTCTCTCATTCCGGCCGGATCAGGCCCCTGAGTGGGAGCTTTAGTATGCCACCACGCCCGCAGCATGCAAAGGACTTCCGTCCGTTCCGAGTGGGCCGAAATGGCGGACAAACGGGGGAGTCGCGCGCATAATCCTCCCGTGAGCATCGAGTCCGACTATGTCGCCCTGCATCCCAAATCCGCGGCGCTCCATGCGCGAGCCGCCGTCGTCCTCCCGAGCGGCGTCACGCACGACAGCCGCCATTTGCGGCCCTTCCTCATCGCGGTCGACCACGCCGCGGGGGCGCGGAAGTGGGACGTCGATGGCTACGAATACGTCGACTACGTCATGGGCCACGGAGCGCTCCTCCTCGGCCACAACCACCCGGCCGTCCAAGAGGCCGTCGCCACGCAGCTCGCCAAGGGCACCCACTACGGCGGCAACCACATCCTCGAGGTCGAATGGGCCGAAGCCGTCTGCCGGATCGTCCCCTCGGCCGAGGTCGTCCGCTTCACGAGCAGCGGCACGGAGGCGACGCTCATGGCGCTTCGCCTGGCCCGCGCCGCCACCGGCAAGCCCGGCGTCTTGAAGTTCGACCGCCACTTCCACGGCTGGCACGACTACCTGATCGCCGGCTCGCGCTACGCCGGGGCAGCTGTGCCGCCGGGCGTCCCGGAGGGCACGCTCGACTCGGTCGCCGTCGTGCCGCCCGAGATGGACGCGGTCGCGGCGACCATCGCCGCGCGGGACGACATTGGCGCGATCATTGTCGAGCCCGCGGGCGCTTCCAGCGGCGCAATCCCCCTGCCACCGGGCTTCATCCGCGACCTCCGAACGTTCACGGCAGAACGCGGGATCGTGTTCATCATGGACGAGGTGGTGACCGGCTTCCGCTGGGCGCCCGGCGGCGTACAGGCGCTCGAAGGCGTCGTCCCGGACCTCACGACGCTCGCCAAGATCCTCGCGGGCGGGCTCCCTGGCGGCGCGGTTGCCGGGCGGCGAAACCTCATGACGCGCCTCGCCTTCCCGCCAGCCGGGGCAAAGGCCGCGAAGGTCGGCCACCCGGGCACGTTCAATGCGAACCCGCTCTCGGCGGCGGCCGGCGTCGCCTGCCTCGCGCTCGCCCGAACCGGCGAGCACCAGACGCGGGCGTCCGCGCTGGCCGCACAGCTTCGGGCTGGCCTGAACAGCGTCCTCTGCCGGATGGGCATCCCCGGCGTGGCTTACGGCGTCGCGAGCGACCTGCACCTGATCGTCGGCGCCGGCGGCGTCCCCGAGGCGGCGGACTACGCGCCTCAGAGCCTCGACCCGGGCCTGTTGGCGTCGGGCACGGAGCCCGAGCTCGCCCGGCAACTGCAGCTGGCGCTGCTCAACCGCGGCGTGCACTTCTTCGGGGCCTCGGGGTTCGTCTCGTCCGTCCACACGGAAGCGGACATCGCCGCCACGCTGGACGCGTGGGAGGCGGGCCTCAGCAGGGTCCGGGTCGAGGGGCTGCTATAAGCGCGGCCGCTGACGCTGCCTGAACGCGCGCGCCGCTACAATTTCGCCATGGCTCGGCGAATGGCGGCACTCATCTCGCTCGCGGCGCTCGGTGCGGCGACAGCGCTCGCCTGTGGCGGCGACGATGCCCCCTCCCCGACGCCGACCGCAACGGCAGGCCAAGCCACGGCCACGGCCACGGCTCAGGCGGCCCCGGCGACAGCCAACGCAACCTCGACCGCGACCGCCTCGCCAACCGCGACCGTCCGCCCTGCCGCCGCCGCCCCGAAGTTCGAGCTCGGCGAGTTCCGCGTCACGCGGGGCGCACGTCCCCACGACGTCGCCGCCGCCCCCGACGGGAAGGTCTGGTACACGGCCCAGGGGAGCGGGCGGCTCGGCGTCCTCGACCCTTCGACCGGTCGCCTCGAAGAGATCCCGCTCGGCAGCGGCTCCGCGCCGCACGGGGTGATCGCCGGGCCGGATGGGCTTGCCTGGGTGACCGACGGTGGGCTCAACGCGATCGTCCGCGTCGACCCGGACACGCGGGAGGTCACGCGCTACCCGCTGCCGGCCAGCCGCCGGGCCGCCAACCTCAACACCGCCGCCTTCGACCGCAACGGCGCGCTCTGGTTCACCGGCCAGTCCGGGATTTATGGCAAGCTCGACATCGTCACCGGCAAGATGGACGTGTTCGACGCGCCCGGGGGCGCGGGCCCCTACGGCATCACCGCGACGCCCGCCGGCGACATCTACTACGCCTCGCTGGCCGGCAGCCACATCGCCAAGGTCGACATCGAGACCGGCGCGGCAACGCGCATCGACCCGCCGACTCCGGCACAGGGGGCGCGCCGCGTCTGGAGCGACTCGAAAGGCAACATTTGGGTCAGCGAATGGAACGCCGGCCAGCTCGCCCGCTACGACCCGGCAGCCAACGCCTGGAAAGAGTGGCGCCTCCCCGGGAGCGGCCCGCGAGCCTACGCCGTCTATGTAGATGAGCGCGACTGGGTCTGGGTCACGGATTTTGGCGCAAACGCCATCCACCGCTTCGACCCAACGACGGAGAAATTCGATACCTTCCCGATCCCGCAAGCGAACGCCGCCGTGCGCCAGCTCCTCGGACGGCCGGGCGAGGTCTGGGGCGCGGAATCTGGGACGGACACGCTCGTGCGGATCAAGCTGGTCGAGTAGCGGCTAAAGCAGACACCACCCGCCATCGACCACGAGCACGTGCCCGGTGACGTAGCTCGCCATCGGCGAACAGAGCCACAGCACTGCCCAACCCATCTCCTCGGTCGTCCCGGAGCGCCCAAGTGGGATGTTCGCGCCGCGCTGGCCGCTGACGGGGCCGCGCAAGCCCGACGCGATCGTCGGCGCCAGCGTCACGGGCGGCAGTTCGCCACGACGGACACGGGCCAGCGTCTCCACGAAGACGGCCCCCGGCGCCAGCGCGTTGACGCGGATGCCGTGCGGCGCCAAGTCTAAGGCGAGCGTCTGGCTGAAGAAGTTAGCGCCGGCCTTCGGCGCGTCATAGTTGACGCCGAGGAAGGGTCGCACACCGTCGACCGACGTGACGTTCACGATCGCGCCGCGCGTGCCCCGCGTCACCATCTCGTGGCTTCCTGCCTTGCAGCAGTTGAAGACGCTCTCGAGGTTGACCGCGAGCAGCTTGCGCCAGAGCTCCAGGGAGAGGTCGTGGATAGACCCGGAGCTGAGGTAAGAGCCAGCGTTGTTCACGAGGATGTCGATTGCTCCGTGAGTAGTGGCGAGCTCCGCGAAGCCGCGGCTGACGGCTTCGAAGTCCGTCACGTCCAAGTGGCGCCAGCTTGCCTGGCCGCCGGCCTCCGCGATCTCGGTCGCGACACGGGCCGCGCCGGCATCATCGATATCAAGGACCACGACGTGGGCCCCGGCTTGACCGAGGACCTTGGCGATCCCCTCGCCGATGCCGGTCGCGGCGCCGGTTACCAGGGCGGTCTGGCCATCGAGCGAGAGGAGGCGGGCGAGTGAACTATCCATGCGCGGCACTCTACCGAATCGCGACACGAGCTGCTGCCGGGTAGATCGCAGGGCCACGAGGCGCGATACTCCCTTGTTAGCGCCGCCTTCGGCGCAATTCGGCGGAGGGTTGGGCCAGTGCCCGCCCGCTAGCACGCGAGGAGACCTCAGTTGGCAAAGAAAGTCCGGGCAGTGGTGACACTGCAACTCCCGGCCGGCAAAGCGACGCCGGCCCCGCCCGTTGGCCCCGCCCTCGGCCAGCACGGCGTCAACATCATGGGCTTCGTGAAAGACTACAACGCCCAGACGGCGAACCAGATGGGCAACATCATCCCCGCCCAGATCACCGTCTTCGAAGACCGCTCGTTCACCTTCATCCTCAAGACACCGCCCGCGGCCGACATGCTACGCAAGGCCGCTGGCGTGCCATCCGGCTCCGGCAAGAACCGTATCCAGAAGGTCGGCAAGGTCTCGCAGGATGACATCCGGCGCATCGCTGAAGCGAAGATGCCCGACCTCAACGCGAACGACATCGACCAGGCCATGAAGATCATCGAGGGCACCGCGCGCTCGATGGGGATCGAGGTCAACTAATGGTCGCTGCATCGAAAAAAGGCAAGAAGTGGCAGGAAGCCGCAAGAAGCGTCGATTTCGACAAGCTCTACCCGATCGATGACGCGATCAAGCTCGCGAAAGAGATCCACCCGGCCAAGTTCGATGAAACGGTCGAGATCCACATCAGGACCGGCCTCGACCCGCGCCACGCCGAGCAGCAGATCCGTGGCAGCACGGTCTTGCCGCACGGCCTCGGCAAGGTGCTCCGCGTGCTGGTCTTCACTGAAGGCGAACCCGCAGGCATCGCCCGCCAAGCGGGCGCGGACTTCGTCGGCAGCGACGACCTCATCAAGCAGGTCGAAGGCGGCTGGACCGACTTCGATGTCGCGATCGCGACGCGCGAAATGATGGGCCGCGTCGGCCGCTTGGGCCGCATCCTCGGCCCCCGCGGGCTCATGCCGAACCCGCGCTCGGGCACCGTCGTGGCGCCCGAAGACGTGGGACGCGCTGTGAACGAAGCGAAGCAAGGCCGCGTCGAGTTCCGGCTCGACCGCCTCGCGAACATCCACGTGCCGCTTGGCAAGGTGAGCTTCGAAGACGGGATGCTGAGGGAGAACTTCCAGGCGTTCGTCGACGCGATCACGGCGGCGAAGCCGCGTGAGTCCAAGGGCCAATACATCCGCAGCGCCACCCTCACGACGACGATGGGCCCTGGCATCGGCTTGGACCTGTCGGCGATCCTGGGGCGGTAGGGCCACTCCAGGTCAACGAACCACAGAAAGGGGCCTCCGGCATCCGGAGGCCCTTTTCTGTTTGCTGCGGCCACGGGGAGAGGAGCCAGCGATGGCGCCTCTTGAGGACCAACGCTGACTACATCCCCTCGAAGTTCGCCGGGCGCTTTTCGCGGAAGGCGGTCACCGCTTCGATGTTCGCCGGCCCGCCGCTCAGCTTCGCCATCGCCGCGTGCTCCGCGACGTTTGCCGCGTGCATCGCCTCGCGGTGCGGCCCCACGAGGAGTTCGTTCGTGGCGAGCAGCGAGGCCATCGGGAGCTTGGCCAGGTCCTGCGCGTAGGCGAGAACGGCGTCGAGGAAGCCCGCGTCCGGGAGGACATCGTGGGCGAGGCGCGCCTCCTTGCACTGCGCTGCGCTCCACCATTCGGCGCCGAGCAGGAACCGCGCGGCGGCTTGGGGGCCCATGATCCGCGGGAAGGTGTAGGTGCTCGCGCCTTCGGCCGTGAGGCCCAGGGTCGAGAACGGGCAGCGCAGCCGGGCGCTCTGGGCCATGAAGACCGTGTCGGCGAGCCCGAGCAGCGTCGCGCCCCACCCGACGCCGAGGCCGTTGACGGCCAGCACCAGTGGCTTCGGGAAGTCGATGACCACGTCGACAAGGCCCCGGAACCCATAAACGTAGCTCGAAGCGCTCCCGGGGCGGCCCGAGAGGTCCGCGCCCGCCGAAAACGCGCGGCCCGCGCCCGTGACGACGACAACCTTCGTCGCCGCGTCTTCCTGCGCTTCGACAAGCCGGACGGCCATGAGCTCGAATTGGTCGCCGTTGAACGCGTTGAGCACATCCGGGCGGTTGAGCGTGAGCAGGCGGACGCCGCCGAGCTGCGTGATCGTGATCATGTGGATCCACCTGCAAGCGAGGTCCCGCCATTCTCGCGGGCGTCCGTCATCCGCGCCCGCGCGCACCCGGACGAGGGTGTCACCGGAACACAACGCCAAGGACCGAACGCGAGCCCCATACCCCTATTGACACCATCACGAATCCGCCCAGAATCGACAGCCGAGCGGGATGAACGAGGTTCAGGGAGAGAAACGTTGCAGAGACACCCCAAACGGAGCATGTTCCCATCGAGGGCCGCCAATGCGATCCTTGCCATTGTCGTTGGACTGCTGGTAGGGGGCGGCGCGCTCGTCGCGCCGAACCCGAGCCAGGCGCCGTCGCCCGCCATCGCCGCTGGCGCGACAAAGACGATAGTCCGCAGCGCAACACTGCAAACCACCGACCACAACATGTGGGGACCCGGAAACACGGCGCCGGTGGACCAGAGTCTCGATCTCTTCAATGCATCGTGGGACGAGTCGGATGACGTAGGCGACGTCGAGGAAGTCTGCGTGGACTTCGGCGAACTCGGGGAGGTCTGCACCTACTTCGGCGCCGAGATCGGCGGCTCAGTCAGCGGCGAGATCGGGATGTCGATCAACATCGAGGGCCTGGACGGCGGCAAAATCACCGTCATCTACCCGGTCACCATCACGTTCACGGCGCCTGCGGATAACTCGTTTGACCCAGGCGATACCGTTGACATCAAGACTTCGATGGTCGTGGACACGGCGAACGCCAGGATCGAAACGACGTTCCCGAGGCTCGACCGCGTCGGCTGGAACGGTGTCTTCGCGTTCGGCGCCTCCGCGTCGGCGCGGCTTTGCATCTTCGACTGCTTCGGCGGCGAGATTTTCGACTTCGACATCCCCAAAGCGGAAGGCGAGATCTTCGGGTTCGATCCGGGCGCGCTCGCGGTGGGCTGCTTCGACAACCCAATCATCAACTTCGTCCTCGGAATTAGCACGTACCCGGGCGATGAGACCTGCCCCTCGCTCGTCCCGGGCTTCGGAGGCGGCTACCTCTTTAACCCCAACCCGGTCGTCACTTCGACGTTCCAGCCCGATGGGTCGATCGACGCCGCCGGTGAAGACCGGTTCGTCCTCATCCCAATCAGCGCGATGACCTGGCTCACACGCTTCCTCGGCGCCCCGGCGTGGCTCCAGCTCAACGCTGGCCCGTTCGAGATTGGGGACTTCTCCATCGGCTGGACATCCTTCAACACCATCATCAGTGCGTTCGAAACGATGAAGCAAGATTTCTCGTTCTCCGGCCGTGTAGATGTGAACCTCAACTGGGGCAAGTCGCTCAACTACAAGGTCTTGGACGGGACAACGGACGCGGAACTCTCGTCCGGAAACAGCACCAACACAACCCTCAAAGTTGGCGATACGCTTCGCCTCACGACGAACTCGCTCAACAACAAGGTCATCCCGATCAGTCCGACGTTGATGATGGCCAATCCAGAGATGCTGAACCATACGCGCAGCAACACGGGCGGCTCCGTCGAGTTGCGGGCACTTTCGTTCACCTTCGATGGCGAAACTTATGGCCCGATCTACTCAGAACTGTTCCCGATCGGGGACGCCGACCACACTATCTTCAACGACACCTTCACCATGACCGGCTTCAACTCGCCGATCCTCGCACCGTTTAACATCGTCCCGAGGCCAATCGTCGAGCTCCGCAAAGACGTCGTCCCGGCGAACGCGCCGGGCACGTTTAACCTGCGGGTCGATAGCCTTGTCCGCGCCCCGAACGTCCGCGACGAGGGCACGACCGGACGCCTTGTCCTCGAACCCGGGACCCGCGTGCTCTCCGAGACGGAGGGCCCGGACACCAACCTCAACTTCTTCGACATTACGATCGTCTGCCGCGAGTACGACGGTGGGCGCATCCATACTCAGTCCACCGGCGCTTCGCCAGGCCTTGGCCGAAGCATGAACCTCGTCCTCACCGGTGGCGAAGACCTGATCTGCACCATCAAGAACCGGCTCCCCGCACCTTCTGAGTGTGACTCGATGACCTTCGATCGCGTCATCCTCGGCACTCCCAACTCAAACCGGAACGACAATCTCCGCGGGACCAACGGCCGCGACATCATCATCGGCTACGGCGGAAACGACATCATCACCAGCCATCTTGGGAATGACTGCCTCTCCGGGAATGCAGGCAAGGATCGCTTGATCTCCGGCGAAGGCAACGATATCAACGATGGCGGGCCCGGCGACGACACGATCATGGCTGGCCCCGGCGACGACATCCTTGAGGGAGGCGAGGGCAAGGACCAACTCTTCGCCCACTACGGCAACGACATCCTTCGGGGCGGCCCCGGTGACGACACGCTCGCCGGCGATTGGGACAACGATAACCTCGACGGCGGGCCCGGCAACGACTCCGCCGACGGCGGTGGCTACGACAACTTCGACTTCGACGTCTGCATCGCCGAGGTGAAAATCAAATGCGAAGGCTGACGCAGTAGCCATAGGAGAACGGACAGCGAAGAGGCCCTCC
>JBJXFX010000085.1:0-8060 GCA_046152925.1 Dehalococcoidia bacterium | reverse complement strand
GGCGGGCTCGTGCGCGCCCGCCGGGCGACGCAGTTAGATTGCGAGGCCGCGGGGCACGCCGGAGTTCTTCACCTGCTTCACCTCGGCGAGGACGTGCTGGAAGCGCTCGCGCTCGGCCGGGGTGCGGGTCGGCATTTGGAGGCCGATCCGGCTCGCGTACTCACGGTTCTCGGCCGCCCACTGGGGCAGCTTGTCGTAGGTCGAGGTCTGGGCGAACGTCCGCAAAACATCCTCGGGGATGACCTGCTGCATTTCGGCCCACTTGCCCTGCAGCGACATCGAGTGGAGCTGCATGCCGAGGTCCTGGAGGCCGTGGACGGCGAAGACCTCGTGGTAGCTGCGCGTGGAGCCGTAGAACGAGATGGGCTGGCGGATGCGCTCAAGGCCCTGTTCGATCTCTGACTCGGTCTCGCCGAACACGGTGAAGCCGCCGCCGGAAATCTCGATGTCCGCCCAGGTGCGCCCGCTCCGCTCAAGCCCAACTTTCACGTTCGGGAGGAGCACTTCGCGCATATACTTGTCGGTCATGAAGCCGTGGGGCATCACGACATCGGCGACGTCGCCCGCGACGCGCGCCATCATGTCGCCGACGCAGGCGAGGCCGATCTTGGGCCGTCCAAAACCCGTTGGGCCGGGGTTGAAGTTCGGCGTCATGAGGGTGAAGTGGTAGTGCTTGCCGAGGAACTCGGCCTTCTTCCCTTCGAAGGAGTCCCACACCGCGCGCATCATCTGGATGTACTCCTTCATGCGCGGGGCAGGGCCGGAGGCCCAGGGCGTGCTGAACCGGTTCTGGTTGTGGCCCTTCACCTGGCTGCCGAGGCCAATCGTGAAGCGGCCCTTAGAGAGGTGGTGGATGTCCCAGGCCTGCATCGCGAGCACGGTGGGGCTGCGGGGGAAGGCAATGGTGACCGAGGTCTGGATCTCCATGCGCTCGGTAGCCGCGGCTGCCAGGGTCGCGGCGAGCATCGAGTCGTGCTGCGTTTCCGGGCAGCCGGCGAAGTCGAAGCCGAGGTCCTCGGCGGCCTTAGCCTGGGCGGCGGCGCCATCGATCCAGCCGCCACCAAATCCTCCACCAACTTTCATCGTGAAGTTCCTCCGTTCGGTAGATAGTGGCGGATTCTACAGTGGCGGGGTGACGGCGTCCCTTGGCCTCTCGACGCCGCCACCAAGCCGTGGTTGCAGGTTGGAGAGCACGGCGGAAGCCTCATGGGAGCGGCCGCTCACCCACAGCCCCTCATCGGTCTTGTAGGATGGGGGGCAACGTTTTCCGGAGGACGGCGGGCGGTGGCCAAGTACCGGGTGAGGCGAAGGCGGCCCGAGGGCGACGCGGATGAGCGCTCAAGCGCTTCCACGCGCCCGCATGGCTCGGTGGCCCCCGGCGGCCGCGGCCTCGTCCAGCTTGGGGCGGTGGCCGGCAACCAGGCCGTGCAGCGGCTTATCGCGAGCGGGCGCGACGGCGCCATCGGAGCCACGGGCGTCATCCAACGCGCAGGCGCCATCTATCCCCACGAAGCGCCCGGTGGCGAACGCGCCGAGCAGTACATCAACACGCAAGGGCCCCAGGGCTCGAAAGGGTTCAGCGCGCTGGAGGAAATGTGGATCGCCGATGTGCTCGAGGCGCCCGGCATCCAGCTCGTGATGCAGTCCTTCCCCGAGGCCGAGCCGGTCATCCTCCACCGTGTCGAGGACCTCGGGACGGCGGTAGGAGAGTATTCGAGGCCCCAGAACACGCTCGCGCTGGACGACAGCGTCTACGACGCCGATCCAGAGTTCGGCGGCGTGAATGAAGAGTCCGACTTCGCGGAAGAGCACGAACGGACCTTCAAACAGACTCTGATCCACGAGCTCTTCCACTACCTCGAGAACACGGCCAAGGGGAAGCAGGGCCTGCTCACGCCGACGATGATCGTCGACGCGATGATCCACCCCGCCAAGGCCCGCTACGAACCCTTCGCCTTCGGTTGGTTCAAACATCCGGCCACCAAGAAAGTCGCCTACCTTGGCGACGGGATGCGGGACCCAAACGACCCCGAGAACATCGAAGCCTACCCGGAGATCATGGCGGCACAGGACGGCGGGCGATGGGAGGCCGGCCCCTACGTCGGAGGCGACAGTATCCGGTCCGCCGAGGAAGATGCGGCCGAGACCTTCGCGATGTTGCTGACGAGCGTCGAGTCGAACGAGGAGCTCCAGGCAAGCTACCCCAAGCGCTTCCAACTGATGATGCGCTGGTTCGGCAACCTCCAGTCGATGCGCGAGAAGGACGAGGCGCGGTCCGGCGCCAAGGCGGACTGATTCGCCAGGCCCCCGTCAGGCGGTCTTCAGGAACGCGAGCAGGGCCGTGTGGCGGGCTTGCGTCTGCTCCTTTAACGACGTGACGGCCGCGTCGAAGGCCGCATGCTCGGCGGCGGGGATGCGCGGACGCATGAACGCTGCCATCGCGTCGTAGGTCTGGGCGAGCTTGGCGGGTTGGATCGTCTTCTCGGCTGTCTCCTTGAGGAACGCCGTGTAGCGGTCGTAGTACACCGGTTGGTCGAGTACGTAGCGGATCAGCGGCCAATCCGCAGTGACCTCCTTCTTATCGAACGAAGTGTTCATGTTGGGGCCGCCGCGGCCCCCGCCCGGGATCTGGCCCACTTGGCCGCCAGGCTGCTGGCCTTGAGCTGGCGGTTGGCCTTGCGCCGGCGGTTGGCCAGCCTGCCCGCCCGGCTGGAAGCGGCCACCCCCAACGCCAGGGTTCGCGCCGAGGACCAGGTTGTGGTCCCAAGAGATCCACGTCAGCTTCTTCGTCGCTGGGTTGTTGTAGAGGTAGTAGTTGTGGGTCAACCCGCCGTAGGTGTCCCAGTGTTGCAGGGTCGCGGCGATGCCGAGCCACTCAAGGAACGTATCGACCTCGAAGACCGCCTCGAGTCCCTTGCGCCATGCGGCGGCGTCCGTCGTCCGCGAGGGAGCGTGGATGGCGGTGTAGAGCGCGGTGATGTCGGCGTGGTCGGGGTTGCTCCCGCCCTCAACTTCGAAACTCGCCTTGATCTGCGTATCCGACCCGGCGGCGAAGCTGGCGGCGCGGCCGTCGGCTTCGTAGATGTTGCCATCGGCCTCCTTGAAGCTGCGCGCGAGCACGGTGTCGTCGATTACCTCGATCACGGTGTAGAGGCCGAGGCTCTGCTTGCCCTCGCCGCGGTCGAGGATGATCTCGTAGGGCGCGGTGTTCGCGGCGACGAGGCCGGCGCCTTCGAAGATGTCGTACGCGACCGTCTCGCGCATGCCCGTCGGGTCGCTGAAGTTGCTGGAGAGCGAGAGCTGTTTGAAGCCCCAGAAGCGCTGATTCTCGATCTCCGGGTGGTCCGCCTCGAACTGGTCGAAGTCGAGCTTGAACGGGATCTTGTCAGTCCCGCTGCGCCACGCGGAGTTGAGGGACGAGTTGCCCTTGAAGCGGAAGCCCACGTTCGTCCAGCTCTTGCCTTCGAAGACGACGGTGGCGGGGGACCAATCGGGATTCTCGCGCGCGAAATTCCCTGGTCCGCCGGCCCCAGGCCCGACAGCCTGGCCGCCCTGTGCGCCTTCGCCGCGGACGGGCGGGCCGCCACCGCCGGGCCCGCCGGCGTTCACTTGGCCGGGAACGCCGCGGGCCCCAAGCAGCGAGGTCGCGTTGGCGAGCATCGCCGCCCAAGTGTCGCTGCTGACCGTGATTTCGAGCGTGTTCACCTTCCCGGAGGGGAAGACGCGGGCGAAATCCGGCTTCGCCTCGCTCGAATGCGACTCCTTCGCCCAGCCGGCGGGGCGGGCCGTGGTGGCGCTGGTCGTGGCCCCCTGGGCGGGGCTACCGCCGTCGTTCGAGGTCGAGGCCGGCGTCTCAGAGGCCCCCTTCTTAGGCGAGCTGCTACATGCCGCGAGCAGGGCGGCGGCGCTGGCAGACCCACCGAGGGCGAGGAGGCGGCGCCGCCCAAGGCGGCGGGCGAAGAAGCGGTCGGCATGGGGCGATGCGGACATGGTGGAAGACCTCGTGTTGGGGGTTAGGGGTCGAGCAGGTGGCGGCCAGCGGGCTGGTATTCGCTGCCGAGGCCCTGTTGGCGGATGGTCCGGCGGCCAGCCGGGGCGTCGTAGAAGACCTTGAGTTCGATCGTGTCGCGCAGAAAGTCGGTCCGGCCGTATTCGATCCGGCTGGCGCTGATCCCCGTCCGGGCGCGGAGGTCCTCGACGAGCGCTGCCTGGTTCTCCGGCGTAATCAGGTCGATGCGGTCATAGGTGATTCGGCGGCTGAGCTCGAAGGCGAAGCCCCACTCCCGCTCAAGGACGTAGAGGATCGCGATCAGGGAGACGTTGGCGATGATGATCTTGTCCCACTCCGTGCCCGTCGTGAGCACCGAGTTCATGACCGGGAGCGCGATAATCACGAACAGGTAGGTCATCTCCCGGATGGGCATCTCCTCCGTGCGGTAGCGGATGACCGAGAAGATGGCGAATAGACCAAAGCCAATGCCGATGCTGAGCTCGATGCTCGTGAGCATGGCCATCACGAAGTAGATCGCCGGGCTGAAGGCGAGAAACGAGAAGACGTAGCTCCGGTTCTGCGTCCACGGGTAGTAGATGAACCGGACGATGATCAGGACGCTGGCGAAGTTGAACAGCGCCCCTAGGACGAAGTCACTCAAGCTGCTGGACACGGGGAATCCTCCAGGACGAGATGGGCGAGCCGCCGGCGGTGGACGTTGAAGGCGTTCTGCTTGAGCTGCGGGTGGAGCGAGGCCATCCCAATGCAGTACTTGCTGAAGCCGGAGGGCCGGACGCCCCGGCGGCGGAGGGCTGCCGCGAGCGGCGAGTCCGGGCCGCCGGGCATCCCCTTGAGTTCGAGCACGGCAACGCCTGGCA
The DNA here is from genome assembly GCA_046152925.1 of Dehalococcoidia bacterium. Lineage (GTDB taxonomy): Bacteria > Chloroflexota > Dehalococcoidia > Tepidiformales > Tepidiformaceae > CAMAUF01. Next base: position 3,191 of record JBJXFX010000085.1, on the reverse strand, counting down.
GCGCGAAGCGCGCGCCGTCGCGGCGAAAGATGAGGCCGGTGTCGACCGTGGCCCGCTCCGTCCCGGGGGCCGAGACAAGGGTGACGCGCTCGAAGCGGTTGTCGAGCACCGGCCTCAAGGCAGCCGCGTCGATGATCGCGTGAGCGCCGAGCCAACTGCGTTCGTCCTCACCCAGGCAGCGCGACCAGACGGCGTCGTGGCGCGACTTCAAGGTGAGCCCGGCCCCCGTGTGGCGCTTCACTTCGAGGACGACGAGGCCGCCGCTGGCGTAGTGGCGCAGGCGGACCTTGGTCCGCGAGGGCTTGCCCCTGTGGTGGTCGAAGTAGAAGCGAAGGGCAGGCGTGTCGAAATACCGGGTTTGGTAGCGCTGCGACCGTGTCCCGTCGACGTCGAGGACGCGATAGGCAGCGCCAGCCTCGTCGAGGAGCGGGCCAAGAGCGGCTTCGGGGATGAGGAACTTGCGGTCGAGGCGCCGGCCGACGGCGACGTCGCCGAGGTCCGAGAGGGACACACCGGGCAGCGCGGCGATCAGCCCGAGCCAGCCGGGAGGTGCATCCCGCGCCGTGGCGCACTCGACGGACAGCCACCTGTTCATGGGCCGTTAACCTAGGGGCGAATGATGAGATTGGGGTGAGAGGGCGAGCCCGTTGGTAAAGGCGCGACAGCGAAAACCTGGACCCCGCTCGCTCAGAGCCCGGGAGACCAGGGACGGCACCGAGCGCGGGGGGCAATCCGCACCGCGACCGCCAGGGAGCGTCCTCCGCGACGCCAGCGACCCGTGGCCTCACTCACGTCCGCGGTCCCTCAGAGCCCGGAACGACAGTGATGGCGTCGCCGGGGCCGTCGCCACGGGTGCGGTTCAGGGTCACGCGTCTTGGCGACGAGGATCCTCGCCGGAGTCGGCTCGGTGGAATCGACCGCGCGACACCTCACCTCCGGTTTGTTAGGATGCTGCGCACCATTTACCCCCATCGGAGCATCTACTCATGGACTGGCGGGATACCCCGGAACAGGCCGTTTGGCGCCAAGAAATCCGCACCTTCCTGAAAAACGAGCTGCCGCCCGTGTTTCAGAGCGAATCGCTCGACTTCGAATCGATGCAGCAGTTGCGCACCAACCCGGCCCTCCGGGACGGCTTCGAAAGCTGGCGCAAGAGCCTCGCCAAGCGCGGCTGGGTCGCGCCCGCCTGGCCGAGCGAATACGGCGGCGCCGGGATGACGGCCGTCGACCAGTTCATCCTCAACCATGAGTTCGCCGAATCGCGGGCCCCTGGGATCGGCGGCCTCGGCGTCATGATGCTCGGGCCGACGCTCATCGCCCATGGGACCGAGGAGCAGAAGCAGCAACACATCCCCCGCATCCTCGATGGCACGGTGAACTGGTGCCAGGGGTATTCGGAACCGGGCTCCGGCTCGGACCTCGCGTCGCTCCAAACCCGCGCCGTCCGCGATGGCGACGACTTCGTGGTCAACGGCCAGAAAATCTGGACGTCTGGCGCACACATGGCCGACTGGTGCTTCTGCCTCGCGCGCACGGACCCGGACGCGCCGAAGCACCGCGGCATCACCTACCTCCTCATCGACATGAAGACGCCGGGGATCACCGTGCGGCCGCTGATCAACATGGCGGGCAGCCACAACTTCAACGAGGTCTTCTTCGAGGATGTCCGCGTCCCGGTGAAGAACGTCATCGGCGAGGTCAACCGTGGCTGGTATGTCGGGACGACGACGCTCGACTTCGAGCGGTCGTCGATCGGCAACGCGGTCGGCCAGCGCCAGGCCGTCGAGCGGCACTTGAACTGGATGCGCGAGCATAAGCACGAGATGGCGCCGACCGACTACCAAGCCTCGAAGCACGGCTGGGCGGACCGCTGGATCGATGTCCAGGTCGCCACGCAGCTCGCCTATCGCGTGATTTCGATGCAGTCCGCGGGCCAAATCCCGAACTCCGAGGCCTCGATCGCCAAGCTCTTCAACACGATTCTGAGCCAGTCGATCGCCAAGCAGGCCCTCAAGATGATGGGCCTGGCTGGCGTCCTGACCGACAGGAGCGCGCCGATGCGCGGTTCGAACGCGGTCGGCTATCTCGCGAGCGTCCCGGCGACGATCGCCGGTGGCACAAGCGAGATCCAGCGCAACATCATCGCGACGCGTGGCCTGGGGCTGCCCCGCGCATAGCGCGTCACGTCTTGAGACGTCTCCCTTTCTCCCTTGCGAGAGCCCGCACGACTCCCACGTGCGGGCTCTCGCGCGTAGACACCCCGGTGAGGGCGAGTGGATTTTGCTCAGATATCTGCGCAGAAGCAGACAAGCTTGTCGCGTTATCGCTAGAATGCGCGTGCCTGGAGAGCGGTAACGGGTAACTCATCCCTTGGAGCGCCCCAGATGTCCGTCCTCCGGTTTGGCGGTGCAGCGATTGCCGCTGCAGCCGCGCTGAGCAGTGCCGTCGCCCTCGCCGACGACGGCGGCATCCCCACACATGACTACAAGCCGCCCGCCGTTGTCAGCCTCGCGACGACCCTGGTCGGGACCGACGGCAAGTTCCTCGCGAACGTCCAGTTCCACGAGGACGCCAGCGGCACGGTCCTGGTCATCCTCGACGCCACGAAGCTCCCGGCCGGCCCCCACGGCATCCATATCCACGCAGTCGGTGAGTGCGGCGCCCCGGCGTTCACCACGGCGGGCGGACACTTCAACCCGGACGGCAAGAAGCACGGCCTCGACAGCGCCGAAGGTCCGCACGGCGGCGACCTGCCCCAAATCGACGCCAAGACGGTGAGCCAGGGCTACTACACGGCGACCACGAAGCGCGTCTCGCTCACGGCGGGCGCAAAGAGCCTGAACGACGCGGATGGCTCGGCTCTGGTCGTCCACGCGAGTGCCGACGACCAAGTGACCGACCCGACGGGCAACTCGGGCGGGCGGATCGCCTGCGCGGTGATCGCGGCGCCGAAAGCGGCGCCTGCGTCGGCCCCTGCGTCGGCGCCTGCGGCCCCCGCCGCGACCCCGAAGCCGCCAGCCACCGGGAGCGGCCTCGCCGGTGACGACCGGGACCCGGCGTTGCTCGTGAGCGCGGTCTTGGCGGGCCTCGCCTTGGCCGCGTCGGGCCTCGCGCTCGCTCGGCGGCGCGGGTAGGGCCGGCGCAAGTCTCTTCCTTTTCGCTGCCGGTCGTGCCCGCTCCGTTTCCGCGGG
>JBJXFX010000080.1:0-12780 GCA_046152925.1 Dehalococcoidia bacterium | reverse complement strand
TCGTCGTACCGCCCGCGTCGACCTTTGACGTGCGGTTCCCGAAGGCGTCGAAGGCGTAGGTCGTGGTCGCTGGTCCGGGATAGGTCACGCTCGTGAGCCGGTAGACGTTGTCGTAGGCGTAGGTGTGAGTGCCCTGCTGGTCCACCCGCTGTGTGCGGTTGCCGACACGTCGAGCGTGTAACTCACGCTCGCGAGCGTCGTGCTGCCGCCCTTAACGTGGCTGATCGCGGTCAGGCGGTCGGCATTGTCGTAGGTGTAGCTGGTGACCACGCCCGTCCCCGAGGGCAGCGTCTTGGACGTGAGGCGTCCCGCGTCGTCGTAGGCGTAGCTGATCGCGTTACTGTTCCAATCGGTGACTGTCGTCAACCGGTTGGCGTTGTCGTAGGCATAGGTGACCGTCCCCGCGCCCAGGTCCCCACGTTGACGGAGCGCGGGGCGATGGGTATACGAGTGCCCGGACCCACCGCGCGCCGCGGGCCGGTCCTCGCGCTTGGAGTTGTGACGCTTGCCAAAACAATCGCCTGTCCCCAACGACCTCGATAAGCCCTTCTACGACGCCTGCAACGAGGACCGCCTCGTCGTCCAGCATTGCGCCGCCTGCAACCGCTTCCAGTTCCCGCCGCGGACCATGTGCCCACGCTGTGGCGCCGCCAACCTGCAGTGGCGCCCAATCGCCGGCCGCGGCCGCATCCAGAGCCGCGTCGTCGTTTACGATAGCCCGGTCTCGTCGCTCATCCCGGACCAGCCCTTCAACGTCGCCGTGATCTCGCTCGATGAGGAGCCGGACCTGACGATGCTCTCGCATCTCCCGGGCGTGCCTGTGGACCGCGTGCCGATCGGCGCCGCCGTCGAGGTGATCTTCGAGGCGACCCCGGCCACCGGCCAAAAGGTCCCGGAGTGGCGGCTCGCCGGCTAAGTCCGACCGCCCATTCGACCGGAAACCATCAGGGAGGAAGACATGCCCATCCCCATCGCCCCACACGCCTGGCACCGGAACCGCGAAGGGCTCGGCATCTGGGAAGGCCGCGGCAAGGTCGTCGCCACCGGGGTCGGGACCTCCCCGACCGCCCGGCGCTGGGACGAGAAGCCTGAGACGAGCCTCGGCGCCCTCACTATCCTCGCCATCCGGCGGGCGATCGCGGATGCCGGCATCTCGGCGGACGAGATCGACGGGATCGTGCTCACCCCGGAGTCGACCACCGGTGTCTCGAACGACCCGAACACGCCCCCGCCGAAGGGCTGGGACTCCGTGTTCAAGATGGTCGACTACCCGCAGGCGGGGATCACGCGCGGCGACATCGACTGGATCCTGCTGAACATGCCCGAGCTGAAGAACGTCGAGTTCAAGATGAACGGGCCGGTCTGCATGTCGGTCGCCTTCACGAGCGCGGCCGAGGCCGTCTCGCGCGGGCTGACGAAGACGTGCCTCGTGGTCCGCGGCTGGCACAACCTCGCGGGCCGCTACTACGTCGGCCAAGGCGCCGCCGCCCTGAACACGAACGCGGGGCCGGCGAAGTACGGCGGGGTCTGGGGCATGCCCGCCTGCGCTACCACGGCGATGGTCTTCGAGGAGTACTGCAACAAATATGGCAAACGCCACGACATGATGGCGCCGTACATCGTCGAATCACGGCGAAATGGCCTGATGAACCCGGACGGATACTACACGCAGCATCGGCCCGAGATGATCACCGTCGATGACTACTTGTCCGGGCGCTGGATTGCGAAACCGGCGAACATCTACGACAACGACCTGCCGATCCAGGCCGCGCTGGCGGTCATCTTCACGACGCCGGAACTTGCCGCTCACCACAAGCAGAAGCCCGTCTACATCCTCAACCACGCGCAGACACGGCCCGAACTGCAGGGTGTGATGCCTAACCTGAACGAGTGGGAGCGGGCAACGGACCGGATGGGCCGGATGCTCTACGAAGGCGCTGGTATTGGCGCGGAAGATGTCTCCTTCGAGAACATGTACGACGGCTTCACCCTTTTCCACCAGTTCCACCTCGAAGGGCTGCGGTTCGGCTCGCGCGGAGAAAAGCGCGGCTACGCGCTCGACCTCTACCAGACGGACATCAGCATCACCGGCCCGAACCCCGTCTCGCCGAGCGGCGGCAACAGCGGCAACGGCCGGACGCGTTGGTGGAACCATCGCGACTGCATCCTGCAGATTCAGGGGCGATCACCGTCGCAAATCACGCGGCCCGCGACGATCGGGATATCCGGGGCACACGTGCCCAACTTCTGCGACGCGCTCGTCTGGGGCGCGTCCGCTGACTAGCGGCGCGATCCAGCCGAGCGACCCACCAAGGGGGAAACACCGTTGGCATTCCTCATTAGTTTCGACATCGACGGGACGCTGGAGTTCGGCGACCCGCCCGGCGGCATTACCGTCGATATGGTGCGAAAGGCGAAAGAGCTCGGCTTCCTCATCGGGAGCTGCTCCGACCGCTTCCCTTCGGCACAGAAGGCGCTCTGGGAGGCGCGCGAGGTGCACGTCGATTTCGTCGCGGCGAAGCACATGCTGCCCGACATCCGGGAGCGCTTCGAGGCCGTCCGCTACCTGCACATCGGTGACCGCGAACTCGACCAGCAACTCGCCGAAAAGGCCGGGTTCGAGTTTCTCTGGGACCACGAAGGCGTCAAACAACCGTGGCTCGCCTGGCTGGACATCGATGCGGCGAAGTAGCCCGTGAAAATCGGCGTCATCTCCGACACGCACATCCCGTCGGCAGGCCCCGAGCCGCCGGAGGAGGTCATCCGCGCGTTCGCGGGCGTCGACCTCATCCTGCACGCTGGCCATGCCAACGTGGCCTCGTGCCTGGAGTGGCTCGCGCGCATCGCACCGGTGAAGGCGACCGAGTCGTGGCTGGTCGGGACCGGCGAGGGCCTGACGCGGGACGGGCGCCTCGAGGTATTCGAACTCGAGGGCTACGTCGTGGCGATGGTCCACGAACTGATCCTGACCAGCCTCGGCGACGACGTGCTGCCAGGCTCAATCGCGCGCTCATTTCCGCGCGACGAGTCGTTTTCGGAGACGATCGAGGCGACCTTCGGCCGCCGGATCGATGTCGTGGTCTGCGGTTACACCCACGAGGCGATGGTCGAAGAGCACGACGGCGTCCTGATCGTGAACCCGGGGAGCCCGAGCCTGGTCCGCCAGCAGGTGCGCCTCGGCACCGTCGCGATCCTGGAGCTGTCGGCCGCTGTTCGCGAGGCGCGAATCGTCAACCTCGCGGACGTGTGACGGTCGCTCGCGACCGCGCGCAACGACGGGTGGTACCATCCACCGCGCTGGACGGCCAGCCAACGCGTGGAGGCGTCGCGATATGGTGAACTTCGGTCTCAGTTTCTTCCCGACCCACCTCAGCATCAGCCCCGTGCGGGTCGCCATCGAGGCCGAACGGCTTGGCTTCGAGTCGCTCTGGATCCCGGAGCATTCCCACATGCCGGTGGAGACCGCGTTCCCGCTCGCGGACGAGGTCCCGATGATGTACCGCAGCATCTTCGACCCGTTCGTGTCTCTGGCGGCGGCAGCGGCCGTGACCACGCGGCTCAAGCTCGCGACGGGCATCTGCTTGGTCACTCAACGCGACCCGTTCAACTGCGCGAAAGAGGTGGCGACCCTCGACCAGATCTCGGGCGGGCGGGTGATCTTTGGCATCGGCGCGGGCTGGAACGAGCCCGAGATGCGCAACCACGGGACCGACCCGGCGTCGCGCTTCCGCCTCATGCGCGAGCGCGTCGAGGCGATGAAGGCGCTCTGGACGCACGACGTGGCCGAGTATCACGGCCGTTTGGTCGACTTCGGGCCGACGTGGCAGTGGCCGAAGCCGGTCCAACGCCCGCATCCTCCCATCATCCTCGGCGGGGCCGGCGCGAACGTCCTCCAGCGGGTCGCGGCCTACGGGGATGGCTGGTTGCCCGCGGTGACCCCCGTCTGGAACGAATCCCTGCGCGGCCGGATGACGGCGCTCGACGACCTGGAAGCACAGATCCTGGAGGTGCAAGGGCTGGCGGCGCGGGCCGGGCGGCCGCGGCTGGCGATCACCGTCCCGCTCGCGGCCCTCGAACGGCTCGGGCCGGAGCGCCTGGCCGCCCTCGGCGCCGACCGCGTCAATCTCGGCCTCGGGTCGCTTCCTGAGAGCGAGGCGTTGGGCCAGTTGGCGGAACTCGGCGCAACCGTCGCCAAGTGGAACGGTGGTGGCAGTTAGTCCGTCTGTGATGTGCTGGAGGCTGGTGCCGGGAGGGGGATTCGAACCCCCACGCCTTGCGGCTTCCGATTTTAAGTCGGCTGCGTCTGCCCTTCCGCCATCCCGGCCCAGGGCCATTGTCGCGCAGGGGGCCGCGTCCACGAAACATGAGCGCGATGGCGACGGACAGCGACGGTATACTTGCTACGGAGGCCCTTCAGCATGAGCGCAGCGGCGACACCGACCGGCGACTCCGGCGACTCCGGCGCTGTGAGCTGGCCCAGAGTCCGCGACCGCGACGGCTACGAATACGCCCACGGCAGTTGGGCGAAGATCCCGCTAGGAGCTGAATCCAACTGGACGGCGTTCCGGGCGCTCGTGAGCTTGATGGATCAGATCGTCGATGCGCGCGGCGGGGTCGCTCTGCCGGGGGGCTGCGCCCTACAGATCTGGCCGAATGCACCGAAGAGCTATCGTCGGCCCGACGGGTCATACTTTCCGCCCGGCCGCCTGCCGGACGACCGCGTCCCCAGCGGGATGGTCAACGTGCCGCCCGACCTCGTGATTGAAGCACTCTCGCCCACGGACAAGGGCGCCGACATGTTCGCGAAGGTCGAGGAGTACTTCGAGGTGGGCGTGCGGCTCGTCTGGCTGCTCTTCCCGAAGACACGCACCGTGCTCGCCATCCATTCCGACGGCCGCGCCCTCCGCCTCACCGAGAACGCGACCCTCACCGGCGAAGACGTCATCCCCGGCTTCGCCATCCCCGTCGCGGAGCTGTTCCAGAGGTGAATCACGAATGAGCAGGGGTACGCCTGATGCTGGGCGACGTCTCGTGGACTATCTCTACCGAGAGATGAGGGTCGACGACGCATGGTCAGTGCGGACTGATCGTGGGTTCACGTGGTGGGCGCATGAACTAGCGCAGCGTGTTTGGGCGGAAGAGCCCGTGATCGATTACGGCATCGTCCTGAGTCGCGTGCACATCGAATGCGATCTGCTTACCGACTTCGAACTAGACGCTGCCAATGAGCGCATGCTTAGTGCCATGGGCAGATTCGCCACCACGAGTGCTCACGTGGTTCGGGGCCGCCATCTGCGCCTCGCATGCTCGGTGTATGTGCATGAGCAAACGTTCCGCACGTGGAGCCACGTCTTCAAGATGGCTGCGCTGATGCAAGTTGAGGAGGCGCAGCGCACGTCCGCCCGGCTTGCAACGAGCCTACGCGCCCGGGTCGACGCGTCTTCCCATCCTGTCAACGGCCACCGAGACGTCCCTGATGAAATGCTCCAAGTCGTCGACCGCATCTTCGTGCCCGTTGGTGCGGATCCCTCCGTCTTCTATGCGGAGGAGTTCGAGCTCGCGGAACGGGCGATCGGGCGTCAAATGAGCGTTTTGACGACAGCTAGCGACACGGGCCTTACGAGCGAGCTTGCGTTCGGACGTCGCACGGCATTAGTACGAATGCGAAATGACGTCCGGCATCCGACCTTGGGCGCGGGCTTGATGAGCAGCATCGCGCTCCCGCTTAACATCCCGAAGCAGGATCTTCCCGGCTTTGCCATCGCCCTGAACACGAAGGAGCAGTCCGAAAACACCCGCGCGCAGTTCGTCGGGTCATGGTGTGCGCATGATTCGCTGGAAAACACCTTGGCTTTTGTGTGCTTCTTGCCCAACATTTGCGTGATCGACGGCATTGTCGCGATGCTTCTGCAAAATTTCGCGATGCGCGTAGGCTGGGCACGAGGCGAATTCCTGGGGCCATGAACGAAGGCCCGCAGTAGCGAACAACCCGCGTAGGAACCGCCCGTCACATAGCCTCGTCCGCGCCTTCGATGATCGTTGCGACCACCGCGGGGTCCGCCAAGGTCGTGACGTCGCCGACGTTCGAGGGGTCGCCCTCCGCGATCTTGCGGAGGATGCGCCGCATGATCTTCCCGGAGCGCGTCTTCGGCAGCCCCTCCACGAACTGGATCTTGTCCGGCCGCGCGATCGCGGAGATCTCCTTCGTGACGGTGTCGCGTAAGGCCCTGGCCATGGCGCCCGAGCCCTCTTGGCCCGCCTTGAGCAGCACGAACGCGTAGATCCCGGTGCCCTTGATGTCGTGCGGGTAGCCGACGACGGCGGACTCCGCGACGGCCACGTTCGCCACTAGCGCGCCTTCGATCTCGGCCGTCCCGAGCCGGTGGCCCGAGACGTTGAGCACGTCGTCGACCCGGCCCGTGATCCAGTAGTAGCCGTCCTGGTCGCGATGACACCCGTCGCCGGAGAAGTAGAGGCCCGGATACGTCGACAAGTAGGTCTGGATGAAGCGCTCGTGGTCGCCGTAGACGGTGCGCATCATGCCGGGCCAACTCGCCTTCATGCAGAGCCGCCCAGTAACCCCGTTGCCCGTGATCTCCTGGCCGGCCTCATCGACTACGACCGGCTGCACACCGAAGAACGGCAGCGACCCCGACCCGGGCTTCATCGGCGTCGCGCCCGCGAGGCCGGTGATCATGTGGCCGCCAGTCTCGGTCTGCCAGTAGGTGTCGACGATTGCGCAGCGGCCGTTGCCGACGACGTTGTAGTACCAGCGCCACGCCTCCGGGTTAATCGGCTCGCCGACGCTGCCGAGGACGCGCAGCGACGTGCGCTTGTGCTTCGCCACAAAGGCGTCGCCCTCGCGCATGATGGCGCGGATGGCGGTCGGCGCCGTGTAGAAGATGGTGATCCCCAGGCGGTCGACCATGTCCCAGTAGCGGCCCGCGTCGGGATAGCTCGGGATCGACTCGAACATGACGCTCGTGGCGCCGTTCGAAAGCGGCCCGTAGGCGATGTACGAATGCCCCGTGATCCAGCCGACGTCGGCGGCGCAGCAGTAGACGTCGTCCTCGCGGTAGTCGAAGACGTACTTGAAGGTCGCTGTCGTGTAGACGAGGTAGCCGCCCTGGGTGTGGAGCACGCCCTTCGGCTTCCCGGTCGAACCCGACGTGTAGAGGATGAAGAGCGGGTCCTCGCTGTCCATGGCCACCGGCGCGCAGGCCGCGGGCTGAGCGGGGATGACCTCGTGCCACCAGGCATCGCGCCCGGCCGTCATCGGCACCGCATTTGCCGAGTGCTTGTAGACGAGCGTGAACTCCACGGTGTGGCCCGGCTCCGCCAGCGCTTCGTCGACGTTCGTCTTGAGTGCGACGGGCTTGCCGCCACGCCGCCCCTCGTCTTGGGTGATGATCGCCTTGCAGCTTGAGTCGTCGATCCGATCGCGGATTGAGCGCGCGCTGAAGCCGCCGAAGATGACCGAATGGACCGCCCCGATGCGCGCGCAGGCGAGCATCGCGACCACGAGTTCGGGCACCATGCCCATGTAAATCGCGACCCGTTCGCCCTTCGCGATGCCCTTCGCGGTCAGGTAGTTGGCGACGCGGCAGACCTCCTCGTAGAGCTCGCGATACGTGACGCGCCGGTTGGTGCCGGGCTCGTCGGCCTCCCAGAGCAGGGCCGTCTTGTCGCCGCGGGTGGCCAGGTGGCGGTCGAGGCAGTTGGCGCTGACGTTGAGCTTGCCGCCGAGGAACCACTTGATGTTGCCCGTGCGCAGGTCTTCCTCGCAGACGGTGCCAAAGGGCGCCATCCAGTCGACCGTGGCCTGGGCCATCTCGGTCCAAAACCCATCCCGGTCGTCGATAGAGCGCCGGTACATCTGCTCATAGAGGGAGAGCGCGGGCACGAGCGCGCCCTGGCTCACGCGGGCGGCGGGGGCGTAGGTCTCGGTGGTGGGCAGGCCGATTTCGGTGGACATAGGTTGGCCTCGGGGTGGGATGGTGCGCGCGAGTGTACAGGAGCCATCGGGAGTGGTTCAGCCGCGGGGAGGGGGCACGCCCAGCCGCTTGCAGATCGCCTTGGCGATGATGTTGCCGATCTCCTGGTGGCGCGGGACCGCATCAGACTCGCCTGTAACCGGGTTCTGCCAGACCTCGTGTCGGCGCCCTTCGCGAGCGAACTCACAGCCGTGCTCGCGGAGATGCCGTACCAGAGCCGAACGTTTCACCCGACCGCGACCGTTGCCACTCGCGCGCCGGGCTGGAGCGTCGCGCGCGCCGTCTCACGGCGGTACTCGAGTAGAAGCTCGATCGCGGCGGACAGATCCTCGAGCGCTTCGTCTTCGGTGCGACCCTGACCATTCGCGCCCGGCACATCCGGCGACCATGCCCACAGCCAGCCGTCGCCGCCGTCCTGGATCACGGCGCTGAACTCACTCTTCACACTCGGATAGTATCACGCAGCGAGGGGGCAGCGTCTGTGTGAATGCCGTGAGCGTATCGCACCGCCTGAGCGAAACATTTCGTGGCCCGGCCGTCCTCGGACTCACGGGCTGCGTCTTCCTGGCGGCGGTGCTTTCGGCCGCCAGCGCACGTGCGCAAGAGCACCCACCCGGTTGCGCCGGTGCGACGCTCGGCTCGCCCTCCAACGAGGACGATGCACTCACTCTTGCTGGATTCGCCGCGGATGTCGTTCGCACGACACAGCCCGTCGGAGTGAACGCTGCGACCATCCCTCGGGGCGCAGTCGTTGACGAGTTCCGGGTGAGCTGGAGGCTCCCGGCGGGCCTCCGGTGCATCGTGGTCGCCGTCCGCCCGCCTGGGGTCGCCTCGTACCCGTTCACAGGCGACTACCGATTCGCTCCGACCACAGAGTCCTTCGCCTTCGTCCCTACCGGACAGCCAGGGCCCTGGTGTGTGCTCGTCGTGGCGATAGGGGAGGTTTTGCGGGGCCCTGGGTCGGAGGCCTGCCTCCACGTGACGGCGCCCTTCCAACAGAACGTTACGCCCATGCTGAGGCCAGACCTCACGCCTGGGGCGTCGCCTGCCTCCGGGTCAGGTACGCCTCAGTCGGGGGCCCAGGGCCGCTCGATCCCAGTTTGGGCCCTCGGTTTCAGCGTCGGGGCAGTCGTGGCTGTGGGCACGCTCGGCCTCGTCCTGGTGGCCCGAGTGAGACATGTTCGTCAGCGTTAGGACGAGACCGCGGCGTCGCTTCGCTCGCCGCTGCGGGCTGCGAGCAACGGACCCGTCGCTCCGTTCGCTTCGGGCTCTGGTCAGTGGGCGACGCTGCTCTGATGGCGCCTGGCCCGTACGTGACGGGACCGCGGCCTTACGACGCGGGCCCGTCAAGAGCCCGCGACCCTCGCGGCCCGGACGAAAGCCTCGATCATCGGGTGGGACTCAATCGGCATCACGCCAACGTCGGATCGCGGAAAGAAACCCGTCGTCCTCGTCGTCGTCCCACTCCGGCAAGCGCAGGTTGGTTGGCCGGGAGCCCGGACAAATGCCGGGCTGTGCCGCGAGCTCCGCAAGCGCGACTTGTCGAGCGTCCCACTGCGGTTCGCGCTCGGCTGCGTCTGGCTGAGTGATGCCCTCCGTGTGTGGAGAGCGTCGCGGTCGTGGGACCCGGCGTTTCGGCGGTACGAGTGCCATGTGCCATAGCATACCCGAACCAACCGCAGTCCCACCGCCTCCGTTGGTTCACTGGGGGGGCCGCGATGGCAAGGCGGTCAGGCTCCAGCCTCGGACGCCGGATCAAGCCACTGAATCTCCGCGAAACGGCCGAAGTCTCGGTCGAACGAGACCATAGTAAGGTTGTGCTCGACGGCCAAAGCCGCGAGATGGGCGTCCGCGACGCGGGCGCCAGGTATCCCATGCTGGCGCATCAGTTGCTGGAGCACCTGCGCGTGCCGGTTCGTCGGTTGCGGCACGAAGACAAGCGGATGCGCAAGCCAAGCATCGACCACGCGCCACGCCGAATCGACCGACAGGGGAGAGTCGTTCAGCCGCGGGTTGGTGGAGAGTCGCAGAAATCCCAAGATGCAATGCCATGGGAGACCGAGCCGGGCACCGTCGGCAGCCGCTGCCGCGAGCCATCGGCGCGCGAGGAGGTGGAACGGCGAGTTGGCGTCGGCGAGGTACAGCAGAACGTTGATATCGATCAGCACCGGGAAGGCTCGGTGTCGGCGGCCTCCAGGAGTTCGTCAGAGCAATGCGTGGTTCCGCGGAACCCGAGAGGGAAGCTCGGTGGGTCGAAGACCGCTGGTTGGTCGGCCAGGGCACGCCGCAAGAGGCGCTCCACCATGTCTTGGAAGGACACCCCGTCCGGCTGTTCGCGCACGATGGCTTCGACAAGGTCGTCTGCGAACTCCACCGTCGTCTTCATCGCCGGATCATAGCAGAACGAGGCGTCGTCTTGCCCTAACGCAGGCCCAGTTCCCCAGTCAGGTCCACGGGCGAGGGCGGGGGGACGGCGAGGCGGCCGGCGGCGATGGCGGCGAGGGTGGCGGTCATTAGCGGACGTTCGTGCGCGATCCCGCGGCGGCGGATTTCGGCGTAGAGCAGCGTCTTCTCCGGGTCGTGGCCCTTGTCGTAGCCCAAGGTCGAGATCCAGGAGAGCCAGAGCGGCTTGATCGACGGCTCGAAAATCGGGAAGCGGCAGTAGCTGACGGCCGGGCCACGGTCGACGTCGCCGGTGACCACGTTCCACATGCAGCCGGACTCGCGCGCGCCGGTCCGCATCAGCTCCGCGATGACCTCCTGGTAGGTCCCGATGGGGCCGTCCGGGAGCGCAGGGTGGTCGTTGATGAACGTCCAGCGCTCGTAGAGCGCGGGCGTGAGGATGAGCATGTACCCGAAGAGGACGCCGAGGTCGAAGTCGTAGCCGCTGAGCTGCTCCGCGACGGCGGCGTCGAACTCGTGGCGCCAGGGCGCGAGCGGCTCGCCCGGCTTCGAGAGCGGCGCCCCGCGCGCCTTGCGGAACGCCACCGAACTCCGCGTCTCCAGCGGGACGCCGCGCTCGCGGACGATCGCCATCAGGCGGTCCGTCGGCTCGGCCTCGCCGGGGTCGCGATTGATGAACACGACCGCGACTTCGACCGGCAGGCCGTCATCGATCGCGTGAAAGAGGTACTCGAGGGCGCCGAACGAGCCCGGCCCGCGTCCGGTGGTGAACCAGGCGATGCGTAGCGTTTTGGCGGTCATTCGTCGACCTCGTCGTCGAAATCGGGCTCGTCGTCGCTGGGGCCGAGGTCGACGTCGCCCTCGAAGCCGCGGTGGACCGTCTGGATGCGCGCTTCCGCCCCCTGGAGCAGCACGCGCAGCTTCGCGACCAGCGCGGCGCCCTGCTCGTAGAGCGCGAGCGACTCTTCGAGCGGCAGGTTGCCCTGCTCAAGCTTGCGCGCGGTCTCTTCGAGCTCGGTGTAGAGGGCCTCGAAGGTGGCGGGGGTGGCTGATTTGGCGCGTGCGGCCATCGTTAGTCCCCTCCGGCCAATCCCCGGATACGCGCGGTGTTCGGGCGTCCTGTCTGGTCCGGCATCGCGCAAGCCTATCGCGCTGGCCCGCTTCCGGCACTCGTGGGGCCGTCAATGAACTGTTCGAACCAGATAGCCAAGGAGAGGCAGCGGAACAGGCGGTTCGCAGCCAAGTGGCCACCGGTGCGTCCGTTGCCGAGCGCCCGGTCCAGGACTGCTTGGTCGAACAGGCCGGGCGTCCGAGCCTGCCGCTCAGCCAACACGTCCTTGACGGCTGGCAGGCTCGCGCGAAGCCAATCGGCGGCGGGCGTGCGGAAACCGACCTTGTCGCGACGGGCCAAGGTGGAAGGCGGCAGGTCGCGCCGCAGGCCGTCGCGGAGGATCGCCTTCGTTTCGCCGCCGCGCGCCAGCGCCTGGAACGGCTGCTGAAAGCCGAACTCCACGAGTCGATGGTCCAAGAAGGGGACTCGCGACTCAACGCTGTGCGCCATGCTGATCGCGTCGCCGAAGTGGAGGAGGGCCGGGAGCATGAGTGAGCTGTGGTCACGCCAGAGCGCTGCCCGCAGATGACCCTCGAACGGCGAGGGACCTAACCTTGGGAGCGGGTTGGCGCGCGCCGCGGCGGCCGCCTCGCGGGAAAGCAGGCGCGCGGGCGGCTGCGCCTCTCGCCGCCGCATGGCCAGGAGTCGGCGAGATGCCGTCACCAAGGGCTGGCCCTGGCGGACGGCCCCGGCGGCGCGGGCGGCGTTCCACGGGAGGTTCCAGGGCCGGGTCGCGGCCGCTAGGTCGCGCAGATACGGCCTGGTGTGACGCCACGGGTAGCCAGCGAGCATCTCGTCGGCGCCCTGCCCTTCGAGGACGACCTTCACCTCAGCGCCCGCGGCTTTGAGGAGCGACCAGCGGGCGACCACCTGGGCGCTGTAGTGCGGCGAGTCCATGTGCCAGACGACGCTGCGCAGGTCGTCCACGAAGCCGGCTGGGTCATAGCGCACGACTTGGAGGGGGCATCCCAGCGTGAGTCGCCGCGCGCCGGGCGTGGCGTTCTTCGTCGGCCCAGAACCCCGGAAACACCGCGGCGTACGCCCGGAGGCCGTGGCCGGCGGCCTCTTTCGCGGCCAGTACGGCGATCGCCGTGGAGTCGAGGCCGCCGCTCAAGAGGATGCCCATGGGCACATCGGCGCGCAGGCGGAGGCGTACCGCGTCGGCCAGGAGATGCCGCAACTGTTCGGCGGGCTGTCCTACCGGCTGCGAAGGAGGTTCGTCGTAGGACCAGTACCGTGCCTGCCGGTGGCCGCTTTGTGTGATCACGAGGG
>JBJXFX010000067.1:0-10170 GCA_046152925.1 Dehalococcoidia bacterium | reverse complement strand
GTCCGCGCATCGCCAGGACCTTCGTGATCGCCGCCGTCAGCGTCGTCTTCCCGTGGTCCACGTGCCCGATCGTCCCCACGTTCACGTGTGGCTTGTTCCGTTCGAATTTTGCCTTCGCCATCGCTGTGTGCCCTCCGGGCGGTGAACTAGGCGGCGGAGTCTCCGCCGGTCGTTGTCTGGAGCCCTCATCCGGGTTCGAACCGGAGACCTCGTTCTTACCAAGAACGCGCTCTGCCTGCTGAGCTATGAGGGCCAGCTCCAGCCGAAGCTGGACGTGAGCTGCAAGGTGGGTGGCCCGGCCCGGCGGCTGCCCGCGGGCGGCCGAAGACCGGAGGGGAATGGTGGATGGGGAGGGTTTCGAACCCCCGAAGTGCGTCGCACGGCAGATTTACAGTCTGCTGCCATTAACCTCTCGGCCACCCATCCACGCGGGCGGTGTTGGCTGGAGCCCAGAAGGGGAGTCGAACCCCTAACCTACCGATTACAAGTCGGTTGCGCTACCGTTGCGCCATCCGGGCTCGCTTCACCTGTTGAACGGACGCCAACACAAAAACGACCCGCCGGGGCGGATCATCTACGAGTATGGGCCCCGCCCGGCCCGTCCGCAAGTTCAGGCGAGCCCCTGCCCTCTGGCCGGGGCCTCGCCGAGGCCCGAGACTACGTCCATGCGCCTCCTCTATCTCGGTAGCAGCAATGAGACCAAGGGCGACCTTCCGGCGGACGTCCGCCGCGCCCATTTGAACGCCCGCGCGCTTGAAGAAGCCGCCCAGGCGCCCGTCGAACTGCGCATCAAATACCTCTGGCCAAATGCGGTGCTGCCCGATGTGGTCGACCGTTGGACCGAAGAGTTCGAGCCCGACGTGGTGGCCGTCCAATGGAGCGCCTGGTGGTGCGAGTCGCTCGTGATTCGGCGCAAGGTGGCGCCGCGACTAGGCCCACTGGCGCCGGCCGCCGACCGTGTCTGGCGCCGTCTGAGCCGAAGCGAACGGGTCTCCCATACCGGCGTCTACCGTGCGGCGAATCGGCTGGCGTTGAAATCCTTGGGTGGCGTCTCGCCCTTTCGCCTGGCCGACGTAATGCCGGTCGTCGAGACGACGCTGCGCCGGCTGGTGCGCCGCGAGGAGTTGGCGGTCAGCGTGACAGCGGCGCCGTTTACCTCGCACTCCGGGCCGGGAGCAACGCGCCACGCCTGGGCGATCGACCGCCGAACGGCGTCGTACGCGCTGCTGCGTCCCGTCTGCGAGCGGCTGCACATCCCGTATTCGCTTCCTGACCTATCGGCCGATGCGTTCGACCCGAAGTGGCGCCTCGGTGACGGGGTCCATCTCAACGAAGCCGGCCATCGCCGCTGCTCAGAGGTCGAGGCTCCCGTGATCATCGAGGCTTGGCGGAGAGCTCAGGGGCGGTAGGTGTTTCGGGCGCCCACGGCTCCCAAGAGAATTTGGCCCGGAAGCGCAGGAGTGCGTGGAGCACCGGCAGGCCGAGCCCGATAATCACGGCCGCGTTGCAGATGGCCCGCATCAGGTCCCACCCGAGACTCGTGAGCAGGTAGAAGTTCCAGTACCGCCGGAGTGTTTCGAGGACGCCGAGGCCCGGCTCGTAGCTGATGTCGGGGCCAGCGACCCAGAAGGGCCACGTCCAGAGGTTCGTGATCGCGCCGAAAAGGAAGCCCCACGCGAGCCCGGCCAGGGCGAGGAGCGCTAACTGCTTGCGTTCGCCCAAGCGGAGCGTCTCGGCGGCCGGCCGGAGCAGCCCGATTGAGGCGCCCATCCAGGCGCTCGCGAACATTTGGAACGGGAGCCACGGCCCGACGCCACCGGTGACGACCGCGCTGAGGAAGAACGAGAGGGCGCCCAGGAGAAAGCCCATGCGCGCCCCGAAGACGTACGAGCCCATGATCACGAGGAAGAAGTAGAGATTCGCGCCGGCCGGGAGGCTCACTGTACGCAGCACCGCCGCGAAGGCGGCGAGCACGCCGAGCACCGCCAGCGATTTCGTGTTCAGGCGGCCGTTCGTCAGGTCGCCGATGAGCGCGGCCATACACAGCGCACCCAGTCCCCCGAAGACGAGCGGTGCATCGCCGCTGTGTTCGAACCAACGCGCGTCCGTTTCGGTTGTCCCCGCGACGAAGAAGGGATAGAGGTAGGCGACCAGGCCCATCGCGTTGAGCCCGACGAACGGTAGCCAGTTGGCGGTGCGCCGCAGCTGCTCAGGCATGGCGCCTCCTCCAGACGACCGCGGCGACGATGGCCGCCCCGAGGCCAAGCGCGAGCATCCCGAACACGATCGGCGCCGCGGCCGAGCCGCCATCGCCGTTGGGGCTACCGCCCGCGGGCGGCGCCGGGGGGCTGGCGTCGCCGACCCTGACCGTTGCCGTCGCGCTGCCCGGCGGAAGCGGGGTGAACGGCGTGGCGGTGGTGGTTGCCTCCGCGGTGGTGGTGCTCGTCACCACGGTTACCGCCGGACTGGCGGCGGTTGGCTGGGTGGTGGCCGTCGTGGTGGTGGTGGCAGCGGCCGCGGTTGTTGCCGCCGGGGCGGTCGTCGAGCTTGGTGGAACGGCGGCGGCCGTCGGCGTGGCGGTTGGCGTCTCCGTTGGTGCGGCCAGGGCGCCCGGGGGATGCCCACAGATCTGGTCGAAGGTGATCGGCGCGGGGGCTGGGGCGCTTTGCAGGTTGCCGCGCCCCCACTTCCAGCCGTGGATTTCGCCGTCCTTGGCGCGCGTCAGGTTGAACGCTCCGGCCGAATACACCCAGGAAGCGCCGTAGCGCTGCGTGAAGAACGCCCAGTAGGTGCAGCTCGCGCCGCCCGTGCACTGGCAGAAGCACTCGTTGAAGCTCCCGGCGTCCGGGCAGCCCTTGTCGCGCAGCGAACAAAGCGTGCGGCCGCCGCCGCCGCCGAACTGGTCGAAGGTGACCCCGGCGGCGGTAAGCAGGTCGTCGCCGTCGATCCCGTCACCCCGGAACGGGACGCAGTAGGTCGTCACGGCGTCGCCATCTTGGATGACGAGGCCTGCCTCGCCGTCGGCCCGCACGCTGCCAAGCGTGACGACAGCGAGGATCGCAGCGAAGCCGAGTGAAAGCGCCCTCATGCGCACACCTCCTCGGGGAAGAGGGCGCCGGGCACAACCTGCGCGGTCTGGGTGGCGAGCGGCCCGTCGTGGCCGAATGCGCGTCGCGCGGGGAGGTCGAAGGCCACTTTGCCAGCGCGGAGGCCGACGGCGCGCGACGCGACCGAGGCCGCGAACTCGACGTCGTGCGTCGCGACCACGACGGCCCCGCCGGCCCGAGCGTGGTCGCGAAGGCGGCCGGCGAGCCAGGTCTTGTAGACGACGTCGGCGCCCCGCGTTGGCTCATCGAGCAGCCAGACGGGCGGTTCGTGGGCGAGCATGGCGGCGACGGCGACCCGTTGCTGCTGGCCGACGGAGATGTCGTGCGGGTCCCGATCCTGGAGCTCGCGCACGCTCCAGCGGTCGAGCAGGGCGGCGTCCGGGCGCAGCCGCCGAAGCTTCATGGTTTCCAAGACCTCGGCAGCGACGGTCCGTTGGTAAAGCGCGATGGCCGGGTCCTGCGGGACCATGCCACAAAAGGCGGTCCGTTCGCGGACGGCGACCGGCGCTGGCTGGCCGCGGAACCAGACGTGGCCTTCGTCCAGTGCGCGCGTCCCGGCGATCCCGCGGAGGAGCGTCGTCTTGCCGCTCCCGTTCTTGCCCGTGAGCGCCACCACTTCGCCCTCGTGGACTGCGAAATCGACGCCGGCGAGGGCGTTGAGACCGCCATAGCTCACCGTCGCGCCCTCGGCGGCGAGGAGGACGTCGCCGGGCGTTGCAGCCGTCGGGGCCAGCCGGACCCTCAGCGCGCGTCCCTCGAGCCGGTCGCGGGCCTCGGCGACCGTGAGCGGGGCCGGTGAAAGGTCGAGACGGCGGGCGAGGGCGACAACGGGCGGCACGGCCGGAGATTGGAAGCTCGATCGCGCAGCGTGGACGGCAACGGCGCCGCCTTCGAAGACGGCGACCCGCGATGCCAACGGCCAGGCGCGCTCGAGTCGATGCTCGGCGAGGAGGACGGTCATCCCCTCGCGCACGCGAAGGCCGTCCACGAGGTCGAGCAGCGTTTCGGCGCCGTCGGGGTCGAGCTGCGAGGTTGGTTCGTCGAGCAGGAGCAGCCCGGGACGTAGGGCGAGCGCCGAGGCGATCGCCACGCGCTGGCGCTCCCCGCCAGAAAGGGTCGTCAACCGGCGTTCGGCAAGGTGGGCGACCCCCACCGCCTCAAGGGTGGTGGCCAGGCGTTGCGTCATCTCGGTGCGCGCGACGCCATGCTGCTCCATCCCGAAGGCGACCTCGTCGCGGACGGTGTCGGCGATCGCCTGGGCCTCGGGCTCCTGGAACACCATCCCGACGGTGGCCGCGAGCCGGCGCGTCGGCGTACGCGACGCGTCCATCCCGGCGACGAGGACCTGGCCCGCAAGTTGGCCGCCATAGAACTGAGGGACCAGTCCGTTGAAGAGCCGGAGGAAGGTCGACTTCCCGCAACCTGAAGGGCCGATCAGGAGCAGCGTTTCGCCCCGTTCGAGGACGACGGAGACCTCCCGGAGCGCGGGTTCGGGTCGCCCGGGATAGCCGTAGGTGACGGCGGCGGCGCTGGCGATCACCCCCATGGCGCTTCCTCCAACGCAGGGCGCGCGACGGACGCCGGTTGCGGGACGCCGGCCAGTAGCAGCGGGACGGGCCAGAGCGGCGCCAGGGCGAGCAGCGTCCCGGCGAGGCCGATGGGTGGCCATGCCAAGCCCGCGAATGGGTTGTACGCGAGGTCGATCGCGCCCACCGACTCGAGGGCGAAGGCGGCGAAGGTGACGGCGACCGATGACGCCATCAGGGCGCGCTCGGGCATGGAGGCGCGGTCATCCGCGAGGCGGGTGATCCGTTGGCTGCGCGCCTGGAGGACGCCCCAGGCGGCGACGCATCCTGCGCCCGCGAGGCCCGCGGCCGCGGCAACAGGCCGGACGTCCGGGTAGTAGTACCAGGCGCCCGCGGCGGCCGTGAGCAACCCGATCCCGGCCCAGCCGGCCCAGCGCCCGGCGGGTTGGGCTTCGCCACCGGCAAAGCCGCGCGCCTCCATCGCCTCCGCCAGGCGCATCGACCGCTCGAGGCCGCCGAGCATGGCCGGGACGAGCAGCGCCGGGAGGTCTCGCAGGCCGTTCGATGCGCCGCGGAGCGCGTGGATTTCGCGGAGGCGGCGAAGGTCGTCGAGGCTCGACGGCAGCAACGAAAGCCCAATCGTGACGACAAGGCCGGCGTGAAGAAGCGAAACCGGCGCCGACCGAAGCAGTCGCTGGGGGCTCACCGCGGCGTTGAGCACGCCGAAGGCGGTGAACACGCACAAGATCGCGAGGCCGCGGACGCCAGCCGCGATGAGCCCCTCGGCAGAAACCGGGCCGCCGAGCCGCAGGCCACCGAGCCAAGACGGGATGTCCGGACCGGGTACGGTGAAGAGGATGTGGTCGCCGAAGCTCCCGTTCACGGTCGCCACGAGGAGCGAAATCCCGAGCATCCCCAGGCCAAGGAACGCGAGCACCCGAAGACTGAGCGCGACGCCCTCGCGCGGGGCGAGGGCGGCCACGAGGCCCACGGAGAGCAGCACGAGGCCCAGGTAGAACGGGTTCGTCGTGATGAGCGCGATCGTCATCACGAGCAAGACCCACGCTGCCCAGGCCCCCGCGTGCATTTCAGGCGGACCGGCGCTTGGCCGCGACGGCGCCAGCGGCGCCGAGGACGAAGAGCACGACGGCGCCAGCGACGAACGGCGAAAGGCCGTCACCGCCAGCCAGGCCGTTACCGGTGCGCGGGGGCTCCGGTGCGCGGGGCGTCGGCGTTGGCGGTGTCACGGTGGTTGTTGGCCGCGGCGTCACGCTCGGCGGCGGGAGCGGCCCCTGGTTGCTGATCGTCGTTTCGGGCGCGTTGCAGAATGTCCGGCCAGCGAGCGCGGGCGTGATCTGGTTCGCCGCGAACGCTGGGTCGAAGCCTTCGAACGAGCCGTCGGACTTTTGCTGGCTGAGGAGGAAGGCGACCGGCGTCTTGCCGGCCTTCGTCCACGCTGGGGCCTCGACGTTTTCGCTGGCCGCGATCAAGGCCTGGACCGCGAACGCCGTGGAGGAGGCGCTGGATGCTTCGGGGTCGAAACCCCAGCCGCCATCTTTGGCCTGCGTAGCTTTGAAGTAGGCGAGCGCCTTGGCAACCGCCGGGTCGGTCTTCGGGGCCTTGGCGGCGAGGAGTGCCTGGAGGCCGATCGCCGCGGTGTCCGGGTCGCTTGCACCGTCGAAGCCCCAGCCGCCGTCGGCGAGCTGCGTCTTCTTCATTGCGTCGACGGCGGCGGCCGGCACGGCGTTGCCGGTGCAGGCGAGGCCGAGGATGGCGATGCCGTTGCTGAAGTCGTCGTTCGCGTAGCGGTTGGTCGTGGCGTTGAGGCCGGCGGCGATCACGGCGATGAGGTCGACGCCGCCCGTGGCCTTCGGGTCGAGGTTGGCGGCCTTCGCGGCCAGGGCGGCCTTCGCCGCCTCGGCGGGCTTCTTCTGGGCCGCCGCTTTGGCGCGAAGGAAGTCGACCGGCGATTTGCCGCTGAGTTGGAAGGTGACCGGGTCGTAGCCGGCCCCGCGGATGGCATAGATGGCGTCGAAGCTCTGGCCATCGCCGAAGCCGCCAAAGCCGCCGTCGGCCTGCTGGGTCGAGCGGATGAACGTGATCGCTTTGTCGATGGCGGGCCGCTCCGGGATGGCCGCGTCCGCCAGGAGCATGGGCAGGGCAGCGATGGCCGCAGCCCCAAGGAGCAAGAGTCTGCGCACGGAAGCACCTCAATGGCCGGCGCGGGCAGGAGCCGGGCGCCGCTGGCGCGGCCGAAGGTTCGGCCGCGGGACGAGGGAGTAGAGGGGCTCGTGTGCGTTATCCGGAAGGCTGAACAGCCATACCCCGACCCCTTTCTCACGAAGGTTTTCGGTAACAGGCTGGGAGCGTTCCTGGCTGCCTCCGCTGGGCGGAGGATCACAGTTGCGGGACAGCGCCGGATTCACACCGGCTTCCACTCGGACCCGGCATCCCGGGCCAGCCGTTCGATGAAGACAGCGCCAACGGTCGCCGTTCCCTTGGCCGCTGTCAACTCGCGCGGGCGTTGCGGGGTGAATCGTCGCCTGTAAGCTTGGGCCACGCCGGAGGTGACCCAGCCATGCCCCCCTTGATGGACATCCGTGTCGAACGCAACGTCCCGGTCCCAATGCGCGATGGGACGGTGCTTCGCGCCGACGTCTTCCGCCCTGCGCCGGAAGGCCGCTATCCCGTGCTCGTGAGTCGCACGCCCTACGACAAGTCGGGCGCGGCGGTCGCCTATGGCTGGATGCAGCCGATCCGGCCAGCGAGCGAGGGCTATGTGGTCATCGTCCAGGATGTCCGCGGGCGGTTCGCCTCGGATGGCGTGTTTCAGCCCTTCCATCAAGAAATCGAAGATGGGTTCGACACCATCGAGTGGGCCGCGACGCAGGTCTGGAGCAACGGGCGGGTCGGCACGTATGGCCTTTCCTATTTGGGCGCGACGCAGTGGCTCGCGGCCTCGGCGACGCCCCCCAACCTCCAGTGCATGGTCCCTGGCGTGACGGCGAGCGACTACTACGACGGCTGGACGTATCAGGGCGGCGCCTTCGAGCTCGGATTCAACCTGATGTGGGGCGTCTCGGCCTTCGCCGTCCCCGAGCTGTTGAAAGCAGGAATCGCGCCCGAAGAGCGGGAGCGCCTGATCCGGCCGTTGTACGGGATCATCTTCGACCACTGGCCCGCGCTACGGAGCTTGCCGCTGCGCGAACTGCCGGCGGTCGCGCACGACCTGGTCGCTCCGTATTACAAGGACTGGCTCGCCCATGCGACGCGGGACGCCTTCTGGGAGCGGGTGAACATCGAACAGGCGCACCCCCGGATCCACGTCCCGGCGCTGAACCTCGGCGGCTGGTATGACCTCTTCATCCGCGGCACCCTTCGCAACTTCACGGGTATGCGGGCGAACGGTGCGAACGAGCGGGCGCGCGACGGCCAGCGGCTCATCGTCGGGCCGTGGGCGCACGGCACAGCCCTGGGGGCGCGCACGGGAAACCGCGTCTTCGGGGCGGGAGCGAGCATCCTGCTCGACGAGTTGCATCTCCGCTGGTTCGACCACTGGCTCAAAGACGCGCGAAACGGCCTCGACCAGGACCCGCCGGTCCGCGTCTTCCTGATGGGCGCGAACGAGTGGCGGACCTACGACGCCTGGCCGCCCTCGGAAGCCGAAGAGTGGCGCTGGTACCTCCATTCGAATGGCGGCGCCGCGACGCGCTTCGGCGACGGGGTGCTCTCCGCGGAGTTGCCGGCACAGGAACGCCCGGACCCATTCATCTACGACCCGATGAACCCGTGCCCGACGGTCGGCGGGCCGCTCTTCCCGAGCCCCGTCGATGTCCCGCCGGGGCCGTTCGACCAGTCGGACGTGGAGCGCCGCCCGGACGTGCTCTGCTACACGTCAGCGCCGCTGGACCGCGACCTCGCAGTCGTCGGGCCGGTGACGGTGCGGCTCTGGGCGGGGAGCTCGGCCCGCGACACGGACTTTACGGCGAAGCTCGTGGATGTTGGCCCGGACGGCGTCGCCTGGAACCTCTGCGACGGGATCATGCGGGCGCGTTACCGCGATGGATTCGACCGCGTCTCGGCGCTCCCGCCAGGCCAGCCAGTGGAGCTCACGATCGACCTCGCCGGGACGGCGAACGTGTTCCTCGCCGGCCATCGGGTCCGGCTCGAGGTGAGCAGCTCCAACTTCCCGCGCTTCGACCGCAACACGAACACCGGCGGCGTGATCGCGAACGACACGACCTACACCGTGGCGACCAACCTCGTTTTCCACGACGAGGCGCGGCCGAGCCACCTCTCGATGTACGTGGCGCCGTGGAAATGAGCGTCGACGGGGTGATCAAGGTGCGCGTGTTGCGCGCTGGAGCGCGGGTGCCGGCACGGGCAACCGAAAGCGCCTCGGGCTTCGACATCGCCGCCTGCTTCGAAGGCGAGCCGCTGCGCCTTTCGCAGTCGCCGACGCTCGTGCCGACCGGGATTGCGCTGGAAGTGCCGCGCGGCCTCGATGCGCAGATCCGGCCGCGGAGCGGCCTCGCCCGGCACGGCGTGCTCGCGACCTACGGGACCCTCGACGCGGACTATCGCGGCGAGGTCTTCATCGCCCTCTACACGACCAGCCCTGCAGTCGACTACCTGGTCCACGACGGAGACCGGATCGCCCAGTTGGTGGTGGCGCGTTTGGCGGACGTCGGGTTCGAGGCCGTTGAGGCGCTCTCGGCGACGGCGCGCGGCGATGGCGGCCACGGGAGTACGGGGCGGTGACCTACGTCTACATCATGCTCGGGGCCGTGGCTGGCGCCCCGCTTCGCTATTTCGCCGGACGCCAGGTGCAGGATCTCACGGGGCTCGGCTTCCCGTGGGGCACGCTGTCGGTCAACGTCGCCGGTTGCCTGACGATCGGCTTCCTGATCTCGCTCGGCGAGCAGCGGGACTGGCTTTCGCGCGAGGCCCGGCTCTTGCTTGTGACCGGCTTCCTCGGGAGCTTCACCACCTTCAGCGCGTTCGGCTGGGAGACGTATGACCTCTTCCGGGCGGGCGAACCGGTCCGGGCGGTTGCGAACGCGGCGCTGAGCGTTGGGCTCGGGTTGGCGGCGGTCTGGCTGGGCGTCACCGCGGCGCGTTGGGCGACGTAAGCGCCCGTTTTGGCCGTTAGCGGGGTTGCCCCTATCCTTCCAAGGTTACTGACCATTTTTTCCGGCTCCGAGGACGACCATGGCCTACGAAATTGACGCCTTGAACGACGCGCAGCAGCGCACCGACATCCCGGTCTTTGGGACTGGCGATACCGTGCGTGTCCACGCCAAGGTCGTCGAGGGCGACAAGGAACGCATCCAGGTGTTCGAAGGCGTAGTCATCCGCCGCCGGATGAAGGGCATCGTGTCGAACTTCACGGTCCGCAAGATCGCGAGTGGCGTCGGCGTGGAGCGCACCTTCCCGGTGAACAGCCCGCGCGTCGACAGGGTGGAGCTGATGCGTCGCGGCAAGGTCCGCCGCAAGAACCTCTACTACCTCCGCGGCCTGACGGGCAAGGCTGCCCG
>JBJXFX010000066.1:0-9515 GCA_046152925.1 Dehalococcoidia bacterium | reverse complement strand
GTCCGCGCATCGCCAGGACCTTCGTGATCGCCGCCGTCAGCGTCGTCTTCCCGTGGTCCACGTGCCCGATCGTCCCCACGTTCACGTGTGGCTTGTTCCGTTCGAATTTTGCCTTCGCCATCGCTGTTCCTTCCTTTCCCTGCTGGAGGGGTGGTTATGCGCCAACCGCTTGCTTGCTGAGCGTCGCGGCGATGTTTTTCGGGACTTCCTCGTAGTGGGCAAACTCCATGCTGTAGCTCGCGCGGCCCTGGGAAAGGGACCGGAGCTCCGTGGAGTACCCAAACGTTTCGGCCAGCGGGACCATCGCATTGATGATCTGCGTCTTACCCATGGCCTCCGTACCCAACACCATCCCGCGCCGGGAGTTGATGTCGCCGATGATGGGCCCGAAGTAGTCCTCCGGGCAGCGCACCTCGATCTTCATGATCGGTTCGAGGATGACCGGACCGGCCTTCCTCGCAGCCTCTTTGAAGCCAATGGATCCGGCGTTCTTGAACGCCATTTCCGACGAGTCGACGGCGTGCATCTGGCCATCGACCAGCGCCACCTTCACATCGAGCACCGGGTAGCCGGCGAGCACACCGCTCTGCATCGCTTCCTTGATGCCCTGTTGGACCGGGTTGATGTATTCCTTCGCGACCGACCCGCCGACAATCTTGTTCTCGAAGACGAAGCCTTGGCCACGCTCAAGCGGCTCGATCTCGAGGACGACGACGCCGTACTGGCCACGGCCACCGCTTTGCCGCACGAACCGGCCCTCAGCGGTCGCCTTCTTCGTCAGCGCTTCCCGGTAGCTCACCTGCGGGCGGCCCACGTTCGCCGCGACCTTATGCTCGCGGAGCATGCGGTCGACGATGACCTCGAGGTGGAGCTCGCCCATCCCGGAGATGAGCGTCTGGCCGGCCTCTTCATCGAACGTCCAGTGGAACGTCGGGTCCTCTTCAGAGAGCTTGCCGAGCGACTCGGCCATGCGGTCTTGGTCTTCCTTGCTCTTCGGCTCGAGCGCGACCCGGATGACCGGCTCGGGGAAGGTGATGTTCTCCAGGACAACGGGGCTATCCGCCGCGCACACCGTGTCGCCGGTGAAGGTCTTCTTCAGGCCAACGACCGCGCCAATGCCACCGGCGTAAATCGCCTCGACCTCTTCGCGCTGGTTCGCGTGCATCAGCAACACGCGGCCGACGCGCTCGCGCTCGCCCTTTGTGCTGTTGAGCAGCCCTTCACCCGCCTTGAGGACGCCGCTATATACGCGGACATAGGCGAGACGGCCGACGAACGGGTCGGAGACAATCTTGAACGCGAGGGCCGACATCGGCTGGCTGTCTTCAGCGCGCCGCTCGACTTCCTCGCCCGTCTTGGTGTCGATGCCCTTGATCGCGGCGATGTCCAACGGACTCGGCAAGTAGTCGACGACGGCGTCGAGCATCAGTTGGACGCCCTTGTTCTTCAGCGCCGAGCCGGCGAGTACGGGCGTGCCCTTGCCTTCGAGCGTGACCCGCCGGATGGCGGCCATCAGCTCGTGCGACGTGATTTCATGTCCTTCGAGGTAGCTGAGCGCGATCTGGTCGTCGACGTTCCCGACGCCTTCGATGAGCTTCTCGCGGGCCGCTTCGGCGACCTGCTGGAATTCGGCGGGGATTTCGCGCCGCTCGGCCGAGTCGCCCTTTTCGCCGCCGAACCACCACCAGCACATCTGGACGACATCAATGCAGCCATCGAAGTCGCCTTCGCGACCCTTGGGGACGTGGAGGCAGAGTGGGTTCGCCCCGAGGCGCTCGATCATCATGTCCACCGTGCGGTCGAAGTCGGCGCCGGTGCGGTCCATTTTGTTGACGAAGGCGATGCGCGGGACGCTGTACTTGTCCGCTTGGCGCCAGACCGTCTCCGACTGTGGCTCGACGCCAGCGACGGAGTCGAAGCAGACGACACCACCGTCGAGCACGCGAAGGCTGCGTTCGACTTCGGCCGTGAAGTCCACGTGGCCGGGCGTGTCGATGATGTTGATGGTGTGGTCGCGCCACTCGCAGGTGGTCGCCGCGGAGGTAATCGTGATACCGCGTTCCCGCTCCTGCTCCATCCAGTCCATCGTGGCGGCGCCCTCGTGCACCTCGCCGATCTTGTACGTTCGGCCAGTGTAAAAAAGGACGCGCTCGGTCACGGTGGTCTTACCCGCATCGATGTGGGCAATGATCCCGATGTTCCGGGTAAGCTCGATCTGGTTGCGACGGGCCATACGCTCTTCTACAAACCTCTCGCTACAGGCCTACCACCGGTAATGGACGAAGGCGCGGTTCGCCTCGGCCATCCGGTGCGTGTCGTCGCGGCGCTTAATGGCGGCGCCGGTGTTGTTTGCGGCATCGAGCAACTCGCTGGCCAACCGTTCGGACATCGAACGGCCACCGCGGGAGCGCGCTGAGTTCAGGATCCAACGCATCGCCAACGCGATGCGGCGGTCGGGCCGGATCTCGACTGGCACCTGGTAAGTGGCGCCCCCGACGCGGCGAGGCTTCACCTCGAGCACCGGCGTGGCGTTGCGGATCGCCTGGGTGAACACGTCCAACGGATCGCGGCCCGTCTGGGACCCTATGCGGTCGAACGCCCCATAGATCACCCGCTCCGACGTGCTCTTCTTGCCGCGCGTCATGAGCTTGTTGATCAGGATTTGGACGTGGACGTTCGCATAGCGGGCGTCCGGCGGCGTTGGCCGCTTCTCGGGGCGATTGCGTCGCGCCATATCTACGTTCTCCGAATCCGGCTAAGGGCGCCGGCTATTTCCGCCGGCCAGCGGCCTGGGCATTCTTGCGAGTGCCATACTTGCTGCGGCCCTGCTTCCGGTTGTTGACACCGGTCGAGTCGAGCGCGCCGCGGACGATGTGGTAGCGCACGCCCGGCAGGTCCTTCACGCGGCCGCCGCGGACCAGCACAACCGAGTGCTCCTGGAGGCTGTGGCCCTCTCCGGGGATGTAGGCCGTCACCTCAATGAGGTTGCTCAACCGCACGCGGGCCACCTTCCGGAGGGCCGAGTTCGGCTTCTTCGGCGTCTGCGTGCGCACTTGCGTGCAGACCCCGCGCTTCTGCGGCGACCCCTGGCCCGCCACTTTGAGCGTGCGGCCAGTGTTGCTGTTGAAGCTGAAGAGCAAGGCTGGCGCCTTGGACTTCTTGTTCTTTGGTGTGCGGCCCTTGCGGACCAGCTGATTGATGGTCGGCATCCCTGCTTCCCTTCACGCGAGTTGGCGCACTCGCCCTGAGCCTCCTTCGCGGGAGCCTCTGGGCGTTGCCGGATTCTGGGCATGAAAACAGGCCGGAAAGCCTGTCCTGAACAGCGCCCCGAATGATTGACCGGGGCCGTCTTCATGCAAGCGGCTTTGCGACCTGCCCAACTGTGTAAGTTGGCCAGTTTAAATCAAGCGCCGACGTCGGAGGGTAACACGAACGGCGGCTGTGTCAATTATCGAGGGGTGTGGCCACGCCGGGCCCGCCTCCCGTCCATCCTCCACCACCGCTTTGACCCAATCCTGCCACAATTCGATTGCTTCGCGCGCCGCCTCGTGCCACCATACGGGTCGGTGGCGCCCCCGCCTAGGAACTGCATGCGGTGACTTCGCCTATCGGTACCGACGACCCCACGAACATTTGCCCGTACCTGGGCATGGTCGAAAACGCGGACTCCCACGCGAACTACGCGACGGATGCACACCGCTGTTATCGCCTGGATAACCCGACGCGCATCGCGGCCGGGCACCAAGAGACCTTCTGTCTCGGCGCCACGCACCCGAACTGCCCCGTGTATCAAGGAAAGGGCGTCAGCGCTGGTGGCGGCCGCGGAGCCGCTGCGAGTTCGCAAAAGCCCGCCGAGCCCAAAGCCCCAACGCCCCCGAGAGCCCCGAAAACCACCCCCCGGCCCGCCCCAGAGCGCCCGCTCCAGCCCGGGTCGATAGGCGGACGCGCCCGTGGCATCAGCATGCCCGTCGCGACGATCGGCCTCTTCGCGCTCGCCGTCGTGGTGATTCTTCTCGCGTTCTGGATCTCTTCGATCGTCGGCGGGGACGACGACGACGGCATCAGCCCGGCCGACGCCCAGCGCACCTCGCTTGCCGCCCGCACGCCGACCCCCGGCGCCTCTACTCCTACTACTCGCCCGGGCACCCCTTCGGCCACGCCGAACGCCGCCACCAGGACGGCGCAGGGCACCGGCACGGCCGCCGCAACCGGGACCGTGACTGGGACGCCAGCCACCGGCACGCCGGGCGCCAACGGAAACACTTACACCGTCGTCGCTGGCGACATCTGTGGCACTATCGCCGACAAGAACAACATCACCGTCGAGCAGCTTCGATCGCTCAATCCATCGATCGACGCCGAATGCACGAACCTGCAGCTCGGCCAGCAGCTCCGGGTGCGGTAGGCGAACGCATCGCGCACAACCGATCCCTTAAGATCCGTCGTCGGGCGTGCGGCCCGGGAGGCCAATCTCCGAGTGGTGGTCGGCCACCCAGCGCAACCTTGCCTCCCAGTGCGCCTCGTCGCACTCCCATGTGCGCTCGCGCTCGTCGACCCACTTCCAATCGGCCCAGCAGAGCAGCGCGAGGTCCAGGTCGCGGCGGGCGGCCCGGCGGATGCTCGCCAGCTCTGGGCGTCGCGTCCGCTTCCGCTTCTCGAACTTGTCGGCCAGCAGGATGACCTTGGCAATGGCCGGCATGGCCGCGCCGCCACTGGTGTGCTCCCGCACGCCCGCGAGGACCTCGTCGTCCCGCACGCCGAAGCGCTCCCTGAGGACGACAGCGGCGTTCGGCCCATGGAGCAGGACGGGGAGGCGGCGCTCCGTCTCGGTCGGCCTCAGGCCACACTCCGCCGCGAGCTGAAGCTGCTCCGCCGCAGGCGCAGCGCGAAACAGGTCATGGCCCCAGACCGCGAGCTCGACGCGGGCGGGGTCCAAGTCCCAGCGCCCCGCCAAGTCCAATGCTTCTTCAAGCACGCGCCCGACGTGCGCCTGAAGTCCCTCAGGGCGCGAGCTCAACGCTTCGCGGACGGCCGCGATCTGCGACGAGATCTCGTCCACGCCTAGCCTTCCGGGCCGAGCGGGCGGCCGCCGAGCAGGTGCAAGTGCAGGTGCGAAATCGTCATCCCGGCGGCTTCGCCAACGTTGAAGGCGAGCCGGTAGCCCTTCTCGTGCACGCCAGCGAGTTTTCCTGCCTCGACCGCGAGTCCAAACAGCGCCCCGAGCAGGTCGCCGTGCTCCGCGCCCAAGTCGCGCGCGTCGTCGATGTGCTCGCGCGGGATGACGAGGATGTGAGTGGGCGCTCGCGGGTGAATGTCGCGGATCGCGAACGCCTGCGCATCCTCGACTACCTTCGGGACCGCGATCGCTCCCGACGCCATCTTGCAGAACAGGCAGTCTCCGGCCACCGGTTCGCCTCCTTCACGGCCCCTGCATGCTACGCGAAGAGGACGTACTGGGTGAGGAACTTGTCGACCGTCGCGTAGAACTGCTCGATCGTTTCGCTCTTGCGCCAGCCGTGCCCTTCGCCTTCGTACACGTGGTACTCGTGCGGCACGCCGTTCGCGCGCAGCTTCGAGACGATGGTGTCGGATTGCGCACGTGGTACGACACGGTCGATATCGCCCTGGAACACCGCAAGCGGGTCGCGGATCCGGTCAGCATGGAAGACGGGCGAGCGCTCGCGATACCGCGCCGCCGCCTGAGGCAACGGGCCAATGATGCTGTCCAAGTAGTGCTGTTCGAACTTGTGCGTGTCGGTCGCCAAGGTGAACTGGTTCGAGACGCCGAACAGGCAGAGCCCGGCCTTCCAGAACCCTGGGTATTCGATCATGGACTGAAGCACGGTGAATCCGCCCGCGCTGCCGCCCATGATTACGAGCCGCGTGCGGTCGGCTAGGCCGCGCTGGGCCATCGCCTGTGCGCCTTCGACGGCATCACGGACATCGAAAATACCCCAGCTCTCGCGCAGCTTGAGCATGTAGTCGCGCCCATAGCCCGTGCTCCCGCGGTAGTTCGGGCAGAGCACCGCGTAGCCACGGGTTGCGAAGAATTGGGCCTGCGCGTTCCACGAGGCCACCACTTGAGCCGTCGGGCCCCCATGGACGATCACGACCAGCGGCGGGAGCGAGCCTTCGGGCCCCGACCAGCGCTCGCTGGCGGGCGGAAAGTAGAGGCCGTAGGCCATCCCGCCATCGGTCGGCGAGGTCCACTCGACCGCCTGAGGGCGCGACAGCGCCGCCGCGGGGACTGTCTCGCTGTCCGAGCGCTTCCGGACGTCGGCGTGGGCCACGGCCGGGTCAACCGTGATCACGCGGGCTGGTTGGTCGCCGGCAGCCGCGACGAGGGCCACTCGGCCCGTCCGGGAAACGGCGAGGTCGCTGAAGGCGGTGTACGCCGGGCTGAGGGGCACGGCGGACTGAAGGTGCGTCCCGCATACGACCACCTCGGCGAAGCCCTTTTCGGCCAAGAGGGCGACGACATCGCCGGAAGGCAGCTCGCCGAACCGCCGCATCCCATGGCCCCAGGCTGGCTCGGCAAACTCGCCGCCGGGTTGACTGATTCGCGTCCGCACGCCCGTCGCCAGGTCGACGCGCCAAATCG
The DNA here is from genome assembly GCA_046152925.1 of Dehalococcoidia bacterium. Lineage (GTDB taxonomy): Bacteria > Chloroflexota > Dehalococcoidia > Tepidiformales > Tepidiformaceae > CAMAUF01. The sequence goes on along the minus strand of JBJXFX010000066.1, from coordinate 2,914 downwards.
TGCCGAAGCCGGCCGTCTCCGCCGCCGGGCCATCGGACACGAAGAGCAGGCCTCGGCCATCGAGCGTGAAGACTGGCTGGAATACCGACTCGTCGGGGCCGTCACCGGCGACGATCTGCTTGGCCCCCGCGGCCAGACCACCGGCCGGACGCCGCGCCACCTCGCAGACCGCCACGCGGCTTCGGTCCCATGGCATGTGCGGGTGGTCCCATTCGACCCAGGCGAGGCGATGGCCATCGGGCGACCAGGCCGGCTGCATGTAAAAGTCACATCCCGAGGCCAAGCGCTCGGGCCAACGCGAGCCATCGCTCGGCACGACGGCGAGGCAGTCAACGTCTTCGTAGCTGTGGACATAGGCGACCCAGGCCCCATCGGGGGAGACCACTGGCGTCGAGGCGGCGCCGAAGGCGGGCGTGATTGGCCGTGGCTGGCCGCCGGCGAGCTCCTGGCGATAGATCCGCTGGTCGTTCTGGCCGACGAAGTAGGCGGCGCCGTGCGCGAGCGTGAAGTCGCCCCCGCCATAGCCGACGAATGCGCGGACGGACATCCCGCCCGGCGTCAGGTCGCGGGTCGCGCCACCGGCGGCATCCTGGACGACGATCACGCCGCGGTCAGAGCGGCCTTCCAGCCAGCCGAGCGTGCGGCCATCGGTGTCCCAACAGACGCCGCCAAGCCGGAGCGCGGCCGCGAGGCTCTTGGGCGTGATCGGGCTCGGCCAGAGTCCGTTCATCCGGGTCATCTTCGAATCGGCCATCGGGAGCCCTCCGGCTAGCGTTTACGCGAAATTGCCTGCCGAGCAGCCTGGGCGACAGCGTCCGGCGTGAGCCCGAAGTAGCCCAGCAGCTCATCCCACTTGCCGCTCGTGCCGTAGCGGTCGACACCGACGAAGGCCACAGGCACCGGGGCGTGTTCCGCCAGGAGCCGCGCCACGGCGCCACCGAGGCCGCCGCTCGTCTGGTGCTCTTCAGCGGTGACGATCGCGCCCGTTTCGCGGGCAGCGGTCAATACCGCCTCGCGGTCGAGCGGCTTAATCGTCGCCATGTTCAAGACGCGGGCCGAGATGCCTTCGTTCGCGAGCAGGCTCGCCGCCTTCACGGCGACGCCAGTCATGATCCCGCAGGCGATGAGCGTGACATCCGTCCCCGGGCGGAGGAGGTCCGCCTTGCCGATGACGAAGCGGTACGAGGGCGTGTAGATGCCGTCGACTTTGGGCCGCCCGGTGCGTACATACGCCGGCCGCGCTGTCTTGCCGACGGCCACGATCGCCTGCTTCGCTTCTTCGAAATCGGCCGGCACGACGACATCGAACGGGATCAGCGAGGTCGCCAGCGTGAGGTCCTCGATCGCCTGGGCGCTCATCCCGTCTTCACCGACCGTGACGCCGCCGTGGCTCGCGACGCACTTCACGTTCAGGCCCCCCTTCGGCTGGGCGACCGACGTCCGGAGCTGGTCGAAGCAACGGCCGGGGAGGAACGAGGCGAAGCTCGCAATGAACGCGGTCTTCCCGGCGGCGGCCAGCCCCGCCGCGATGCCCACCATGTTCTGTTCCGCGACGCCGACCGTCATCCAGCGTGTTGGGTGCTTCTCGCCGAAGCGGTAGCCCATGGTCGAAACGGAGAGGTCGGCATCGATTGCGACCACATCGACGCCCTGGTCGACAAGCTCCATGAGGGCGACGGGGTAGGCTTCGCGCGTCGGGGCGCTGAACGGTGTCTCGCTCATTTCAGGCCCCCCGCGATTTCGGCCAAGGCAGCCGCGAGCTGCTCATCCGTCGGCGCCTTGCCGTGGAAGCCGGGGTTGTTCTCCATGAACGGCACGCCACGCCCCTTGGTCGTGTGCGCGACCACGCAACGGGGCCGGTCGCCAGCGAGCTCCGCTTCACCAAGCGCCGCATCGACCGCGGCCATATCGTGCCCGTCACATTCGATGACCTTCCAGCCAAAGCCCGTGAACATCCGCACGGGGTCGACGCGCATGATCGTTTCGCCGAAGCCGTCGTTTTGGATCCGGTTGCGGTCGATGAGCGCGATTACGCGGTCGCCCAGCTCAAAATGAGGCACGGCCATCGCCGCCTCCCAGACCTGGCCCTCGTTCAGCTCGCCGTCGCCCATCATCACCCAGCAGCGGAAGTCGCGGCCGTCCATCTTGCCCGCCGTCGCATGGCCGATCGCGAACGACAGGCCCTGCCCGAGCGACCCGCCGGACATCTCGATGCCCGGCAGCGCATCCATCGACGGGTGCCCCTGGAGCTTCGTCCCCAGCTTCCGGAACGTGCTGAGGAGTTCCGTGCTGAAGAACCCGCGCTCGGCGAGCGTCGCGTAATAGAACGGCGTCGCGTGGCCCTTCGAGAGGATGAACCGGTCGCGGCCGGGGGCGAGCGGCTGGGCGGGGTCGCAGCGCAGGTGGTTCCAAAAGAGCGAGACGCCGAGCTCCACCGCCGAGAGCGAGCCCCCGGGGTGGCCGCTCTGGGCCGCGTGCACCATGCGGACGATGTGGGCCCGGATGCGCTTGGCGGTCTCCTTGAGCTCCGGGACAGGGGTAAGCGCGAGCGTTGCTGACACGGGTGGGAGTGTACAAGACGGTTCGCCTTATGGCCGAACGGCCCGCGCTTCGCCGCCTCGCGTTCACACCGCCGGCCCTATACTCACCGGATGTCACAGCCTGTCCGCCATCTGCTGTCGTCGAGTGACCTTAGCCCGGACGAGATCCGGGCCCTCCTGCGCAACGCCGCGGCCCTCAAGCGCCGTCCGCAGCGCCTGCTCGATGGCCGTCAGCTCGCGCTCGTCTTCGAAAAGCCGTCGCTTCGCACCCGCGTGAGCTTCCAGGTCGCGATGCGCGCCCTCGGCGGCGAAACCATCTACCTGGCGCCCCAAGAAGTCGGCCTCGGCGAACGCGAACCGATCAAGGACGTCTC
>JBJXFX010000054.1:0-3012 GCA_046152925.1 Dehalococcoidia bacterium | reverse complement strand
CCGCGTCCGCTCTGGCCGCGCTCCCAGAGGGCGGCGGCGATGGCGTTCGCCGCGATAGTCGCGTGGGCATACCCGATCTGCGGCGTGATCAGGGCGACCGGTTGGTCTTCGAAGCTGTGCTGGAGGTGGGCCGAAGCTGTGACGGCTGAGAGAAGCAGCTCGTCCGTGGGCAGCGAGGTCCAGCGGCCGTGTTCCGCGTAGGGCGCCAGCCAGGCATGAATGAGCGCCGGGTGGGCCGCGGCGAGTGTCGCGCCATCGAGGCCCAGGCGTTCAAGCTCGCCGGCGGGGTTGTCGAAGACGGCGACGTCCGCGCTCGCGATCAGCTCCTTGGCGGCCTTTAACCCGTCGAACGTCCGGACATCGAGGCTGAGGCGCGCCTTGCCCCGGTTCCAACAGAGGTAGCCCGGCGCGTCCTTCATCCGGTCGCCCGTGGGTGGTTCGACCTTGATGACCTCCGCGCCGAAGTCCGCGAAGAGCATCGTGGCCATCGGGCCGCCGACGCCCTGGGAGAAGTCGATGATGCGGAGGTGGTCGAAGGGCAGCGTCATGGGGGCGGAGTATACCGGCGTCAGTACCGAGGGCCGAGGCATGCGTTCGGACTCCCGAGTGGCCGCGCCCGGCCGGGGTCGCGTCCGGGCGGTCAATTCATCAGGATGACGGTCGCCCCCTGCGCCTGAGCGCTCTCCGCGTGGCGATGGGCTTCCGCGGCTTCTTCCAGCGGGAAGGTGCGGCCGACATGCGCGCGGAAGGTCCCGGCCTCGACTAATCCCTTGATGATCGCGAGGTGTTCCGCCTTCTCCGTCATCAACATGCAGCTCACCTTCTGGCGGCCGCGAAGCGACGTCCAGACCATCTGGAGGACCTGCTTCGCCTTGAAGCTGACGTAGACGAGCCGTCCGTCCGGGGCGAGGACGCGTTTGCATCGGGCGAACGGGTAGCGTCCAAGGACGTCGATGATGATGTCGAACGTCTCCGCCCGCGTAGTGAAGTCCTCGCGTGTGTAGTCGATCGCCGCTTCGGCGCCGAGCGACCGGACGAAGTCGACGTTGGCCGGTCCGCAGACGCCGGTGACGCGGGCGCCGATGTGGCCCGCCGCGAGCTGGACGATGGCCTGGCCGATCCCGCCTGACGCCCCAACGACGAGGACGCGCTGGCCAGGGCGAAGGCCGGCCTTGCGCACGAGGGCGAGCGCCATGACTGCGCCATACGGGATGGATGCCGCTTCGTCGAACCGCAAGCCTGCCGGCAACCCAGACAGCACCGCGTCTTCGCGGATGCGGAGGAACTCGGCATAGGCGCCCATCCGTGGGCCGCTGAAGCCGAAGACCTGGTCACCCGGCTTAAACCGGGTCACATCGCGGCCGGCCGCCTCGACGGTCCCGGCGAAGTCGCTGCCAAGGATCGTCGTCCGCGGCCGCCAGACACCGAACGTCAGCCGCCCGATCAGCCAGAACAGGAACGGCATGTGGAACTGGCGCGGCGACGTGGAACGGAACTTCCGGACGACGAGGTCGCCGAAGTTCACCGATGCCGCCTGCACCCGGACGAGGACCTCGCGGTTGCCCGGGACAGGCTGCGCGACCTCCTCCAGGTGAAGCACTTCGGGCGGACCGTACTCGGTAAACACGGCAGCTCGCATTGGGGACGCTCCGATCGGTATCCAGTGTCTCGCCGTTTGGCGCGCCGCCGCCACGACCGCGCGGTACCTTCCGGCAGGCCCGGTCGGACGTGGCCGGGGCGGCGAGACTCACCCTGGCACGACTGGGTAGCATGACGTAGTGGCGCCTCTTATGCCTCATGGCGTCGGTACCGAGTGCCGAGTTCCGAGGAGCGAGCGCCCTCACCCCAACCCTCTCCCCCGCGGGGGAGAGGGGGCCCGGTCATCGGTTAGCGGGAGGTGACCTTCTTGGTGCAGGTCTTGGCGTTGCCGGCGGCGTCCTTGACCTCGGCGGTGAAGGTGAAGGTCTTGCCGAAGGCGCCCTTGAGCGTCCAGGTGCCGGGCGAAACGTCGGGGAGGGCTGGGCCGGCGGTGGGCGCGGGCGAGATGGAGATGACCCGCAGCGAGAGCGGTCCGGGGAGGTTGTCGCTGCCGGAGACCGTGGCGGTGACCGACGTCGGCGTGCCGTCCTTGGGGACGCTCGTCCGCGAGAGGACGAGGGAGCACGAGGGTGCGCGGCGATCAATAAGGATAGCGGCGGGGAAGCCGGCGGGTGCGTCGGCGACGTTGCCGGCGTTATCGACACAGCGCCAGTCTGGGTCGAGGGTGAGTGACTGGGTGCGCTGGACACGGACGATCGCGGGGTAGGAGTTGCCGCCGCGGTCGTCGCCGTGGACTTCGCGCGGTTCGATGCCGGAGCCGCCGGCTTCGTCGGAGCAAGAGAAGCGGATCTTCACGGGGCCACGCGTTGGCGTCCCAGGGATGTAGGGCTGGCCGGTGGACTCGTCGATCAGCGTCGCGGTGACGGTGGGCTTGAGGGTGTCCGGGCAGCCGGGGACGGCGACCTCGTTGAGGGCGCAGGTGCCAATCGTCACGTCGAGTTGGAAGCCGACGCCTGGGCAGGTTGAGTTGGGGTTCCGGTTGCAGGAGTGGCTGCCGACCATGCCGGTGGCATCAAGTCCGAGGCTCTTGCAGCTCTCCTCGCCGCTGCAGGAGCCGTCGCCGATCGTCGCCTCGCCAAACTCACCTGCGGATTGGCAGGCGTAGTCTGCGGGGCACGAGGAGTCACCAACGGTGGCGTCACCCTCGTGGCCCGCGGATCGGCACGAATAGTCGGCGGTACAGGAGCCGTCACCGATGGTGACTTCACCGTCTCGGCCAGCGAACTGACAGGAGTATTGTGCGGTGCACGATGCGCTTCCTACTGAAGCGCTACCGCCGTCGCCAGCGAACTGGCAGGCTGAAAACGCGGTGCACGACCCATCGCCTACGCTCGCGCTGCCGTTTCTTCCTGCTCGCCAGCAGCTGAAAGCCGTCGTGCAGGAGCCGTCGCCGATTGTGGTGCTGCCACCGCT
>JBJXFX010000038.1:0-10795 GCA_046152925.1 Dehalococcoidia bacterium | reverse complement strand
GCGTGTGAGTTCAAATCTCACCCTGGGCACCATTCTCGCTCGCTCTCGGGGCGCCATGGCCAAGTGGTAAGGCAGAGCTCTGCAAAAGCTCCACCGCCGGTTCGAATCCGACTGGCGCCTCCAATCTCCTCCTTCCTTGGGCAGTTCGACTGGCCGCCGCAGGCCCGCCCCGGCGTATACTCCCTGGCTATGCCGAACTTGCGACCGTTCTCCATCCATGTCCCCGATGAGGCCCTCGCGGACCTCCACCGCCGCCTCGCTCAGACGCGCTGGCCCGACCCCGGATTCGACCCGGGTTGGGAGTACGGCGCGAGCATCCCGTATATGCGCGAGCTTTGCGCCTACTGGCAGGACGGATACGACTGGCGAAGGCAGGAAGCCGCCCTTAACCAGTACCCGCAGTTCCTGTGCGAAGTCGACGGCGTCGATTTCCACTTTTGGCATGTGAAGGGGAAGGGCCCGAACCCGTTCCCGCTGCTGCTCGTCCACGGCTGGCCGGGGTCGATCGTCGAGTTCTACGACCTGATCGGCCCGCTCACGGACCCGGCGGCCTACGGTGGCGACCCCGCGGACGCGTTCGATGTCGTGATCCCGGCGTTGCCCGGCTACGGCTGGTCATCGAAGCCGACAGAGCCGGGCTGGGGGCCGAGCCGGACGGCGGCCGCGTTCGACACCTTGATGACCAAGGAGTTGGGCTACGCCCGCTACGGGACGCAGGGTGGCGACTGGGGTGGCATCATCACGGCGCGGATGGGCGCAGCACACGGGGAGAACATCGCCGGCGTCCACCTCAATTTCATCATCGGAACGCCGCAGCCAGGCGACGATTCGCCGGAAAGCAAGGTCGCCCAGGAGGCGCGCGCCCACTTTCAGGCGCTGGAGACCGCCTATTCGCAGCTCCACGGGACGAAACCGGTGTCGCTCGCCCTCGCCCAGTCGGATTCGCCCACCGGCATCGCGAGCTGGATCGTCGAGAAGTTCCGGACGTGGTCGGACTGCGATGGCGACATCGAGTCGGTCTACACGAAGGACCAACTGTTGACGAACATCATGTTTTACTGGGCGCCGAATTCGAGCGCGTCGTCGTCCTTCATGTACCTGGAGTCGCGGCGGGATACCGGCGCCTTCGGCTGGCCGAAGGTGGAGGTGCCGGTCGGCGTGGCGGTTTTCCCGAAGGAGATCTACCGGAGCCCGAGGCGCTGGTGTGAGGGCCGCTACAACATCCAGCGCTGGACCGAGTTCGCCAAGGGCGGCCATTTCGCGGCGATGGAGCGACCCGAGGAGTTGCTGCAGGACGTCCGCGCCTTCTTCCGGACGGTCCGGTAGGTCGAGCCGATAAGGCGTAGCGCGTGGGATCGAGCCCGGAATCGGCCGAATCGGATTCGGATGCCGAGTGCCATCTGCTTGTCGTAGTCCCAACGGCCGATGATATAGTGACGGTTCCTAGCGCCGGCGGGGGCGCTGCTGCCTGGGCAGCGGCGTGCGCGTGGGATTGGCCCACTGGGTCCTCGCAGAAACTTGGACGGTAAAGGACGGTCATATGACCGAGCCCCTCCAGGTTGGCCAGTTCGCGATCGTCGATCACGAGCCGGTTGACCGCGGACCCAACGCAGGCGTGTTCACGGGCAAGGGCCCAGCCGACGACCGGGCGGAGCTCTACGTCGTCGCTGAGGGCACGACTCCGGCCGGCGAGGCTTTCGCCGGTCACGTGATTTCCGCTGCCGGCCAGGCGTGGGCGGGCTTCGACATGAGCCTTACCGGCGCGATCCGCCGCGTGTTCATCGAAGCGGCCCGCAGCCTCGGCGATTGGAACGCGAAGAGCATCGCCCAGCACCGCGTGAGCCTCGGCGTGAGCGCGGTGGCGCGGCGCGGGGCTCAGACGGTGATCGCCCAGGCCGGGCCGTCCGTCGCTTTTCATAAGACGAGTCGCGGACTCATCGCGTACTACCCCGATGAGGAGCACGCTGCGCCCATTGGCGGCCCAACACAGGCCGAACCGCAGATTTTCCGCGTCGACCTCCAGCCGGGCGACCGGCTGCTGCTCGTCAACACAGGCGCCCTGAACGCCCTGGACGACACGCTTGTCGAAGGCATCCTGAAGCTTCCGGGAGACCAAGTCCTCAAGAACCTCTACCGGCGATTACAGGACCAGCCGCACGCGACTGTCCTGTATCTTTCGAACCCGGCCGCGCCGCAGCTCGCCCGGCGTCCGTCGGGCGCCGAGGGCGGCGTGATCGACGCCACCGCCGGGCACGCTCTGCCGGCGGCGAAGGCGCCGCAAGACGACGCTTCGTACCAGCCGAGCCTGTTCATCGAGCCCCAAGCTGAGGACGCCATCGAGGCGGTGCGCCGGCAGTTGGTGGAAATCCGGCAACGGCGCGCGGAGATCGTCGCCCGAGCCCCGGTGATGAGTGTCGAGAGCCTGGCCCCGCTGCGGCGGGCTTCGGGCGATGGGACGCTCGCGCGGCTCGCCGCGGAGCGCCGGGCGCGCGCCGCGATTTCTCAGGCCGACGTGCATGTCGGGTTTTACGGGCCAGCCTGGCGCACGGCCCAGCCGGAGCCTTCGGTGATCGATAACACATCTTCGCGCCGCCATCGTTCCGAGAGCTTCAGCCGCGGTCTGGCGCGCGATGATGCGCCACCGCTTCCTTCGCCGAACCTTGATGGCGCGCCCTTGGTCGATGACCTTGCAGATGACGTGCGGACGCGCGCGTCCACCGCCGTCATCGGACCTGTCGCGGATGTCATCGCGGGCGCGAATGCGACGGTCGTGTCAGCGGGTGGCGCGCTGATCCGCGTGCGAGAGAACCGATCGGGGCGCTGGAAGGGAAACGGCATGCTCGATGGCGGGCACGGGCCCCTTCTGAAACGGCTCCCGCCGACATGGCTCGTGATTGCTATCGGGCTGAGCCTGCTGCTTGTGGCCGTGGGGTACGTCGCGATCCCGCGCGTGATCCGTGACCAGTCGAGCGTCGAGGTCGCCCAGTTGCTCGACGACGCGCAGCGGTCGCTGGCGACGGCTAAGGTGTTGCAGAACCCGGCCGAGCGGCGCGCCGCGCTGGTAGAAGCGCAGACCCTCTTGCTCCAAGCTCGCGAGCAAGACGCGAGCCAGCAGGTCGCCGACCTGTTGAGCGACGCAACGGCCGCCATTAAGGCGATGGACGCCGTCACCGCGCCGGCCAAGGTCGAGGCGCTCGCCGACCTTGCACAGTTCGGCGAGAAGGCCGTCAACGCCTCGCGGATTGTGGTCGGCGAGGAGATTGCCTACATCCTGGATGCGAACTCGGGCAAGGTGATCGCGACGCCGCTCAATGGCAGCGAAAAGGCGATTGTGTACTCGGAGGATAAAGGGGCGAATATCGCGCGCCCTCAAGCGATGCTGTGGATCGACGGGGCCGACCTCGGCGAGCCATCGCTGCTGATCGCCGATACGGCCAACCGGTTCTGGGCATACTCGCCCGGGGCGGGGTTGCGGCCGATCCCGGTCGCGACGCCCGCCGGGCTCGTCGTCACGGACATCGCGACCTTCGGGCGCGACCTTTACGCCCTCGACGCGACCCACAAGGTGGTCTACCGCTTCAGCCCCGGCGCTGGCTCCTACGTGGCCCCGTTCAAAGCGTTGGAGACGGACGACCTTAAGGCGAGCCGGCGCTTGCTGGTCGACGGCGAGATCGTCACGGCCGATGAGGATGGCACCATTCGCCGGTTCTCGGGCACGACTTCGCTCATCTTGAGCGAGGCCGGGATCGATAAGCGGCTGGTGGCGGCGGCGACACCCTTTTCGCTCGGCCAGAACGGCGACCTCGCCGTGCTCGACGCGGCGAACGACCGGGTCGTCATCCTGCGACGAGACGGTGTGTTTGAGCGGCAATACCGCCACAAGGACTTCTCGCAGATGGACGCGTTCGCCATCCAGGATGGCGTCGCCTACGTGTTCAGCGGGGGCAAGCTTCGCCGTGTGACCTGGTAAGGCTGGGCGGAGCCAGATTGGCTGGCAACGGGCTGCGCCGTACCCTCACACGGATGTCGTCACCCCACTCGATCCTCCGTATTGGCAACCTGCTCATGGTCCAAGAGCGCGAGCGCTGGCTTTCGCGTTTTCTTGCACGCCACTGGCCTGAACGCGAGTCATTGGACGGGTTTCGGGTGTTCGAGGCAGGGTGCTCGACGGGCTACAACCTCCGCCTCTTCGTCCAATGGGGCGGGCGTCCAGAGGACATGGCGGGCCAGGACATTGATGCGTCGCTCACGCAGTACTGTGCCGAGCACGCCCCGGAAATCCGCGTGCATCCGGGGAGCGCCGAGCACGTCCCCGAGCCGGACGAGCACTTCGACCTCTCGTTGGCGTTCACCCTCCTCAGTAGCGTGCCAACCGAGGAGACCGCTGGCGCGATCGCGCGCGAGCTCGTCCGGGTGACGAAGCCGGGTGGCGCCATCGTTGTTTACGACATGCGCCGGAGAAGCCGCAACGCCGCGACCCATCCGATCATGACGAGCGACATCGCACGGTGGTTCGCGCCATGTCACGTCCGGACGGAGACGATTACGCTGGCGCCGCCGCTCGCGCGGAGGCTGCCGTGGCTCTACGGCCCCTTGGCCGCGTTCCCGCCGTTGAGGACGCACGCGATGCACGTGGTGCGGCGTCCGGCGCTGCCCTTGCCGCGGATCGGGGCGTAGCGGAGGACGGTATACTGGGCTTTATGGTCGCCTCAGCTGCCCGCCCAGTCGTACCGCCGTTGGAGGCAGGAATGCGGTTAAGCCGCGCGGAGTTCCACGCGCTCTACGAAGCCCATCCAGAAGTACGGAAGGCTGAGCTCGTCGACGGAGTCGTTTTTATGCCCTCCCCAGCAAGCCGGTTTCATGCTCCGCAGCAAATGGCGATCGTCGGGTGGGCCTGGGCATACTTGGAACGCTATCCGGATGTGCTCGGCGCGGACAACATCACGACGATCCTCCCCGGGGAGAACGAAGTCCAGCCAGATTGCGCGCTCTGGCTTCAGGATGGGAACGCTTCGTTCGGCGGAGATAACTACTTGCACGGAGCCCCGGAGTTCGTCGCCGAGGTCACGGCGACGTCGCGAAACTACGACCTCGGGGTAAAGAAGGAGCTCTATCGGCGCGCTGGCGTGCTGGAATATCTCGTCTGGCAGACCTTCGATGCAACCGTCGAGTGGTGGGCGCTCGAAGCGGGTGAGTACGTGGCGCTCGTGCCGGGCTCAGACGGCGTCACGGACAGCAGTGTCTTTCGTGGTTTGCGGCTCAACACCGGGCGGCTCGCCGCGGGCGATCCATCCTCGATCGCGGCCGACCTTAGGTAGGGGTACTCGCGCCCGCCGCCTCGCGCACCTTCGCGGTCCGGATCCGGCCATGCGACGCGTGCCAGACCGGCGCCCCGCCCCGCAGGACGATGACTTGGGGCGATTCGTGCCGCACCCGCGTCGCCCGCTCGAATTCGCGCTTGAGCTCGTGCTGTTGCGAAACGTCGATCAGGTGGACGTCTCCGCCCACAGCCTCCATCTCTTCAAAGGCGCTCGCGCTGATCGGGCACCACGGGTCGTGCAAGAAGACGGTGACATCGGCGACCATGAGCTGCTGGAGCGAGGCCAGGTCCGTGATTTCATGAAATCGGGTGCGTTGCGACATCTTGGGCGTGCCTCCGCTTGGCGATTCGTCAGACTATCCTGCCGAGCGTTGCGCGCTCAACCGCGTGGCGCCAGGCCGAGGACTTTGCCACCTCCCCGAGATATACATCCATAGGACTCGCAACTAGGGCGCGGGTTGGGCACAGTGGATCGTGGCAGCGGGACGCTGCGAAACCGAGGTGTATGCGATGACGACCGATCTGGCCGCCCAGCCAGGCGCCCCGCTCGATGGCTTCAACCGTGACCAGCTGAGCCTCTTCCTCTACCAGATGGTGTTGCTTCGCCGCTTCGAAGAGAAGTGCGGCGAGATGTATACGAAAGGGAAGATCCGGGGCTTCCTCCACCTCTATACGGGGCAGGAGGCCTGCGCCGTCGGGTCGCTCAACACGCTAGGCCCTCGGGACAAAGTGGTGACCCACTACCGTGACCATGGCCACGCGATCGTCCGCGGGATCCATCCCAACGCTGTGATGGCCGAGCTGTTTGGGAAGGTCGACGGCTGCTCCGGCGGGCGCGGCGGCTCGATGCACCTCTACGACACGAAGGTGGGCTTTCTCGGCGGCTACGCGATCGTGGCGGCACACCTCCCGCTCGCGGTCGGCCTCGGCCTGGCCGCGAAGATGCAGAAGAGCGACGCTCTTGCCATGTGCATCTTCGGCGACGGAAGCGTCGGCGAGGGCGAGTTCCACGAGGCGCTGAACCTGGCCGTCCTTTGGCAGACACCGGTCATCTTCTTCTGCGAGAACAACCTCTATGGGATGGGCGTGCCGTTCGAGGCGTCGCTTTCCACGGAGATCCCGAAGCTCGCGGCGGCCTACAACATGCCGGCCGTGAGCGTGGATGGGATGGACGTGCTCGCCGTCCACCGGGCCACGCAGGAGGCCGTCGCCCACTGCCGCGCGGGCAAAGGGCCGTACTTCATTGAGGCGATGACCTACCGTTACCGCGGCCATTCGATGGCTGACCCCGAACTGTATCGCGTGAAAGACGAGATAGAACAGTTCCGGAAGCGCGATGCGATCGACGCGCTCCGGGAGGACATGGAGCAGGCCGGCATGCTGGGCGAGGGCGATTTCGAACGGATCAGCGAGCGCGTCGAGACCGAGGTCGCTGATGCTGTGGCCTTCGCCGAGGCGAGCCCCGAACCTCCGCTTTCCTCGCTCTACGACCACTTGACCAAGGAGCCTGCCAATGGCTGAGATGCGCATGCGCGACGCGCTTCGGGAGGCGCTCCGCGAGGAGATGCTTCGAGACGACAAGGTCTTCCTCCTGGGCGAGGACATCGGCCTCTACGGCGGCTCCTACGCGGTCACCAAGGGTCTTTTGGACGAGTTCGGCCCAGACCGCGTCCGCGATACCCCAATCGCGGAGTCGGGCATTGTGGGGGCCGGGATCGGCGCCGCGATGGCAGGGCTCCGGCCGATGGTCGAGCTCATGACGATTAACTTCAGCTTCCTCGCGCTCGACCAGATCGTGAACTCCGCGGCAAAGCTGTACTACATGTCGAACGGCCAGATCAACGTCCCGATGGTCATCCGGATGGCGAGCGGCGGCGGAAGCCAGCTGGCAGCGACGCACAGCCACAGCCTCGAAGGGCTCTACGCCCACTTTCCGGGGCTCAAGGTGGTGTGTCCTTCGAACCCGGCCGACGCCAAGGGCCTCCTCAAGCGCGCCTTTCGCGACGACAACACGGTCGTGTTCATCGAACACACGGCGCTCTATGGCATGCGCGGCGAGGTGCCCGAAGACCCGGAATTCATGGTCGAGTTCGGCAAGGCGAACGTGATGCGCGAAGGCGGCGACGTGACGATCGTTGGTTACAGCGGCAGCGTTTGGCAGGCCTCGCGCGCCGCGGAGATGCTCAAGGAGCAGGAAGGCATTTCGGCCGAGGTGATCGACCTGCGCACGCTTCGGCCGTTGGATATCGACACGGTGGTCGCGAGCGTCAAAAAAACGAACCGCTGCGTGGTCGTCGAGGACGCGTGGAAGTTCGGCGGCTTTGCGGCCGAGCTGAGCGCGCAGATCATGGAGCGCGCCTTCGATTGGCTCGATGCGCCCGTCGCCCGCGTCTGCGGGAAGGACGTGCCTGCGCCGTATAACCGGAATCTCGAGTTCGCGGCCCTTCCCTCCGAAGAGGACGTCGTCGACGCCGTCCTCGCCATGCTTTAGGAGCGCCCGATGGCGATCGAAGTGACCATGCCCCAGATGGGCGCCGACATGACTGAGGGCACGCTTGTCCGTTGGCTCAAACAGGTCGGCGACCAGGTGAAGCGCGGCGAGATCCTCGCCGAGATCGAGACAGACAAGGCCACCGTCGAGCTCGAAGCATTCGAGTCTGGCACGGTCCAGCAATTAGTCGTCGGTGAAGGCGAGACCGTGCCCGTGGGCCAGGTCATTGCGCTGTTCGCGGCCCCCGGCGAAGCGATCGCGGCGGCCCCAGAGCCGCCGCGGCTGCAGCGAACCGAGGCTGGCGAGCGGAAGCTGGAGGGCGTGCCCGCGGAGCGTCCAGCGGCTAGGGCCACCGATTCTGCGTCAGCCGTCTCGGACGGCCGGCTGCGGATCTCTCCCGTCGCGAGGCGCATCGCCTCCGAGGCCGGCCTCGACATCCACGCTGTCAAGGGAAGCGGCCCGGACGGCCGCGTGCTCCGTCGCGATGTCGAGGACGCGCTCGCCAGCGCGGCCGCACCCGCACCCGCTGCCGTTGTGGCGCCGTCCGTCGCCGCGCCCGCGGTCGCACCGACACCGCCGAAGGCCCCGCCCGCGGCGCAGCCCGCCCATGCCCCGGTGGTCCGAGCCGAAGGCACATCCAAGATGCGGCAGGCGATTGCGCGGCGGATGACGCAATCGAAGCAGAACCAGCCCCACTACTACCTGACGCTGGACGTCGACATGACGGAGGCGTTGGCCTTCCGGGAGCGCGTCAACGCTTCGGCGAGCGAGGCTCAGCGGGTGAGCATCAACGACCTCGTCGTGAAAGCGTGCGCGTTGGCGCTCGGCCGCCACCCGCGGTTCAACGCCGAGTTCGACAACGGCAACATCAAGTACCACGACGAGATCAATATCTGCATCGGAATCGCGCTCGATGACGGCCTGATCGCGCCCGCTATCCTGCATTGCGACGAAAAGACGCTCGGCAAGATCGCGGCCGACGCCAAGGACCTCGTCTCGCGGGCGAAGACGGGCCACCTTCGGGCGGAGGAGTACGCAGGAGGGACGTTCACGATCACGAACCTCGGCGCCTATGGCGTGGAGTCGCTGATCGGGATCATCAACCCGCCGCAGGCGGCGATTCTCGGCGTTGGCTCTGTCATGCCGAAGCCGGTGGTCCGCGACGGCGAGATAGTGGCGCGTTCGATCATGAAGGTCGCCTTGAGCGCGGACCATCGGGTGACGGACGGCGCCGAGGGCGCGCGGTTCATCAAGGAGATCCAGGGCATCCTCGAAAACCCCGCGAGCATGGCGCTCTGATGGCCGAGCCGGAACCGCCGCTCGTCTGGATGGACATGGAGATGTCGGGGCTCGACCCGGAGCGCTGCCAGATCCTCGAAATCGCGGTCCTGTTGACAGACGGCGACCTGAACGAGCTCGCCGTCGGCCCGCATCTCGTCATCCACCAGCCCGAGGCGGTGCTCGCCGCCATGGACGCGTGGTGCACCGAGCACCATGGCAAGTCGGGGCTCACGGCGGCGGTGCGCCGTTCAGCGGTGACGCTGGAACAGGCGGAGGCCGAGGTGCTCAGCTTCCTCCAGGCGCACACGAAGGCGGGCACGTCGCCGCTTTGCGGGAACACGGTTCACCAGGACCGCGCTTTCCTGCGGAAGTACATGCCGGACGCCGACGCGCACCTGCACTACCGGATCATCGACGTCTCGACGCTCAAGGAGCTCATGCGGCGCTGGTATCCGGGCGTCCCTCGCTTTCAGAAGCGGGAGACGCATCGCGCGCTCGACGATATTCGCGAGTCAATCGGCGAGCTGCGTCATTACCGGGAGCACTGTTTCCGGACGCCGCTTCCGTAACCCAGGCTCGGGCCCGTAGGATCGCTCTTCACCAACCCACTTCTTCGGAGACCACCTTCTATGGCTGCTGGCGCTGCAGTGCGTGACGTAACGGACGCGACCTTCGCGACCGAGGTACTTGAACTTTCCAAGACGAAGCCGGTCGTCGTCGACTTTTGGGCGCCATGGTGCGGCCCATGCCGCGTGCTCGGCCCGATCATCGAGCGCGTCGCCGCGGAGTACGGCGGGGAAGTCGCTCTCGTGAAACTGAACACGGACGAGAACCCGCGGACGGCGACGCAGTTCCGCATTCAAGGGATCCCGGCGGTCAAGGCGTTCAAGAACGGCAAGCTGGCGGCGGAGTTCACGGGCGCGCTGCCGGAACCCCAGGTCCGGGCTTTCTTCAAGCGAATCGCTCCAACGGAGGCGGAGAAGGCCGCCCGTGCGGCCCAAGCCGCGGCGGAGGGCGGAGACGCTGGCGCGGCGGAGGTCAGCTTCCGCGAGGCGTTGAAGACGCAGCCTGGGAACGCGGACGCGATCGCGGGCCTCGCCGAGATCCTCTTCGCGCGGGGCGACTTTGCCGAAGCCAAAGAAGTCGCAAGCAAGGCTCCCGGCGACCGGCGGGCCAAGGTCATCGGGCATCGGATCTTCTTGAAGGAGTTCGGCGAGAACCATGCCGGCGAGGACTTGGCGGGCGAGGCCCAGCGCGAACCGCGCGATGCTCGCGCGCTCTACCGTTGGGGCGTGATGCTCGCGTCACAGGGCAAGTACGAGGGCGCGCTCGAACAGCTCCTGGAGTCGGTGCGGTGCAGCCGGAGCTTCGCGGAAGGGGCGGCGCGGAAGGCCGCCCTCGCCGTTTTCGACATCCTCGGGACGGACTCGCCGATTACGCGCGACTACCAACGGAGGCTGAGCGCTATCTTGTTCTAAGAGGACGCGTCCGAGGGGGCGCGTTTAAGACACATAAAGAGGCCCGCTGCTGCAACAGCGGGCCTCTTTGTTGGGCTTGGGAGTTGGGGCTGGGTTAGGCCTTGCGGCCCTGCCAGGTCGGGTCCTTCTGGTCGAACCAGAGGTCCCGGCCGACGTTGTGCGACGTCACTTGGTGGGTGACCTCGCCGATCTTGAAGTAGTTCCAGCGAAGGATGTTGTTGATCG
>JBJXFX010000037.1:0-33048 GCA_046152925.1 Dehalococcoidia bacterium | reverse complement strand
TAGCCGACGCGGGCGCCGCCATCGAGCGTGTACTCCGTCATCCCTTCGCCGATGTGCGTGAACATGCCCGCGCGACGGTTTCGCATGGGCAGGAAGCCCTTCACTTTGCCTTCGACCGTGTGCGTCTCGCCGTTCGCGAGCGTCACCTTCGCCTTGAGCGCCTTGTGGTAGTTCGTGTTCCCGTCGTACTCCGTGTCGAGCTCAACGTTCGTGATCTGGATGAGCTCCTGGCCCTTGTGGAAGACGCCGCCGGAACGGCCGCCGGAGACCGAAATCACCATGCCAAGGTCGTCACCGTAGTTCCCGGTGATCCAGCGGTAGCTCGGCGTCGACTGCCAGTAGCGCGGGCCCCAGGAGTGGTCGCGCAGGCCGTTGCCGGCGATTTCGAAGGGCGTCTCGTCGTCGATCTGGATCGTCCCGGCGATGCGCATGTGTTGCTCGTAGTGGGCGCGCGCGAAGTTGTTCTCCGACTTCTCGTCGGCCACATGGCCGTAGACGGGGCCGGTGCCGTAATGCGTGATCCGGAGCTTGAGCTTGCGGTGCGGGTTCTCCTTGAACGCGACTGATGGCTCGCGCATCTCGGTCGGGTCCTTGAGGTAGACGACCGAGCCGTCGTAGCTGGTGACGACCTCTTCCATCGGCTTGAGCACATCGATCTTGAGGCCGCCCGCGTCCCAGCCGTTGTTGTGCGAGATCTGCGGCCGCTTGTAGTTAAACAGGGCAGAACCGTCCGGAAGGTAGACGATGACCGTCATCTCCGCGTGGCCTTCGTTGGCACGATTGCCGATGCGGACGAAGCCGCCCATCTGCTTCGTGCGGTCGAAGAAGTTGAAGTACACGGACTCGTTGAAGTTCTCTTCGGGCCCGAGGGGATGCGTGTAGTCGTCTTCGAGCTTCACGTTGCCAACGATCGTGACCATGTCGTGGACCTCGCCTGGTTGGAATGGCCTCATTCTATGCGCTCGGGGCGCTGCACACGGCGACGATGCGCGCCTGGCGGGCCACCCGTAACCGGAAGTCCGACATCCGGGGCAGCTACGACCCCGAGGTCCACGCCCGAAGGCCATCGCGCCCGGCCGCGTCGACCAGCTCCAAGCGGACGCCGAAGGGGCTCGTCATGTAGCTAAACAGGCTTGGCGCAAGGTCGGCGGGGTCGGCGCCGACGCCGAGCGCCTCGGAGGTCATCCCCAACTTCGTCAGCCGGGCCGTTTCTGCGGCGAGGTCTTCGACGTAGATGCCGATGTGGTGGAGCCGGGTCCCGCCGGCCGCGCTCCAAACGCCGTTGCCCTGGCCCTCAATGAGCTCGATAAACGGCGGGCCGTTCCGGGAGTAGCACACCTCAAGCGAAATCGGGGCGATCCGGCCGTCCTGCCGGACGGTGACCGTCGCCGTGCGGCGCCCGGCCCAGGTGACGCCAACCTGGTCCGCGACCTGACGCATCGAGGCCTCAATGTCTTCGACGACCACGCCGATGTGGTAGACGTTTTCGAACGGCACCGCCGACAACGGTCTTGAGAAGTCGAACGCCACACCCCACCTCCCCAACGCCCCCGCATGGGGCGAGGCTGGTTTTACGGGATGGACGGGTCGAAGTCCATCGAGACGTGGCCGCGTTCGATAAACCCCTGGTATTCCTCTTCGCTGTAGCCGAGGACGTCGCGGTAGACGTAGCGGTTATGTTCACCCAGGGCGACGGGCGCTTGGCGTACCGTCAGGGGCGTCGCGGGGAACTTGAGGAACGGACCGGCGAACCGGAACGTCCCGCGTTGGTCGAACGGCGTCATCGGCTGGTAGACGCCGCGGGCGAGGGCGTGCGGGTCATCGAACCCGCGCGAACCGTCCAGCACTGGCGCCGACGGTACGCCGTGTGCCTGGAGGTGATGGAACAGGGCGTAGTCGTCCCAGGTCCTCGTCCAGGCCGAGATTTCCGATTCGATCCGGTCTTGTTCGGCCACACGGCCTGCCTGCGTGGCGAGTGTTGGACTCGACGCCCAACCGGGCGAGCCCATCGCCGCGACCAGCCCAGCCCACTCGTCATCGCTCGTGACGACAATGCTGACCCAACGGTCCTCGACCGCAGACGCATCGCCGCCAGCGCAACGGAAGACGCCGGAAGGGGCGTGGCCGTAGATCGAACGGTTCCCGACCCGTTCGGGCGCACGACCGTTGAGTCCGAAGTCCATGTAGGCCTGGGCGAGCATCGCGGAGGCGTTCTCTGCCTGAGCCATCTCGATCAGTTGGCCCTCGCCGGTGCGGTCCCGGTGCCAAATCGCCATCATCACCGCGAGGGCGCTCTGGGCGCCGGCGAGGTAGTCCCCCGAGAAGATGGGCGTGCTCGTCGTCGGTTCGAGGTCCGTGTAGCCGCGGAGCAGGGTGTGGCCCATCACGCTCTCCAAGTGGACCCCGAGGGCGCGAGCCTGGGCATACGGCCCGGTCGAGCCGTACGCGGCCATCCGGATGAGGATGATGTCCTCGCGCCACTTCCGCAGCCAGTCATAGGTCACGCCAAGCCGTTCTAGCGTCTCCGTCGCGTTGTTTTCGACGACGGCGTCGGACTTGGCGATCAGCCGACCGACGACATCCATGCCCTCCGGCGTGCGCCAGTCGACCGTGAAGCTCTTCTTGTTCCGGTAGAGCGAGACGAAGGTCGGATGGAAGTTCCATGGGCGCGTGCCGGGGTCGTTGTTGGGGTACCCGCCCGCGGCGGCGGGGGAGGCGAGCGCGATCTCCTTCGACGGCCGGGCGAGCGTGCCTCGCGTCATCGGTGGGAGGACGAAGGGGTTCTCGACCTTGATCACCTCCGCCCCGAGGTCCGCGAGGAGCAGTGTCGAGAAGGTCCCGGCCCAGACGACGCAAAGGTCGACGATCCGCACACCCTCGAGCGGGAGCCGGGCGCTCATCGGGCCACCGCCGCGCCGGAGGCGATCAGCGCGTCGATATCACCCTGCGCGAGCCCGGCCTCGACGAGCACCTCGCGGGCGTGCTCTCCGAGCAGCGGCGCGTTCCGTCTCAGTTCCCAGGGCGATTTCGGCATGATGAATGGCCTCCCCGGCATCTCGAACGCACCAGCGGCTGGATGGTCCACCTGTTCCCAGAAGCCCCGGGCACGGAAGTGCTCGTCCTCGGCGATTTCGTCAATCGTGAGGAGTGGGCCGCAGAGCACGCGGGCCTCCTGCGCGGCCTCCCAGATCTCGCGCTTCGTGTGGGAGTAAAGCCACGGGTAGAGGTTGGCTTCGATCTCCTCGCCGTTCTCCGGGCGGAGGAGCGCGCCCGGCAGGCGCCACTTAGCGTCCTGCAACCACTCCGGGTCGCCGAGCATCTTGGAGAGGCGGTCCAACCGGGCCCCGGAGCCCGAAAGCTCCACGAATCCGTCGGCGCAGGGATAGACGCCGCGCAACACACCGTGCGCATCTTGGGAGGCCCGTGCAGTCTTCCGGCCGGAAAATTCGTACGCGATGGCGGCGACATGGCGCCGGTCGGCTCCGCCGAAGTGTGCATCGGCGATTGCGACATCCACGTGCTGGCCAATGCCCTGACGCTTGCTCGCAAAGAGCGCGCCCATGGCCGCGACGGCCGCCGCGGAGCCCGCCTCCACCAGCCCGGCCGTGCCGTACATCTTCACCGGCTCGCGCTCGAGCACGCCCATCGTGTACATCTCGCCGCCGAAGCCGTAGAGCGTGAGTTCCGTCCCTTTGTAGTCGCGATAGGGGCTTTCCTGGCCGAAATTCGTGACCGAAACAAGCGAGAGGGCGGGGTTGCGGGCGTTGAGCGCTTCGAAGCCAAGCCCGAATGCGTCGAGCTTCCCTGGCGCCGCGCTCTCGACGGCGAGGTCCGCACTCGCGGCGAGCCCGAGCACGGCGTCGCGAGCGCGAGGGTCGGCCAAATCGAGCGCCACCGACCGTTTGTTCGTGTTGAAGAAGAGGAACGTCCCGCTGGCATCGCCATTGGGGACGTCACCGCGAAACGGGCCCAACGCGCGCGTCCGGTCGCCCTCGGGCGGCTCGACCTTGATGACATCGGCGCCGTAATCCGCAAGCAGCTTGGTCGCGTAGGGTCCGGCGATACCTGTGGTGAAATCGAGGATGCGGGTGCCAACGAGCGGTCCTGGCATAGGCGGGCGCCTCCTTGGCGGCTTGGCCGCGCATCCTACGCCGCCGCCCGCGGCGTTCAAAGCACGCCCGCCGCGGCCCACGCAAACCGGGGGTTCGCGTATCATCCCAGCCACGCACACCAAGGAGTCCCGCCATGGCCTACGAAGCCATCCTCTACGACGTTGAAGACGGCGTCGCGACGATCACGCTGAACAAGCCCGAGCGCCTCAATGCCTTTGACGACGCGATGCTCGGGGAATGGGCCGAAGCGATTCGGACCGCCGACGCGGACCGCGCCGTCCGGGCCGTGATCATCACCGGTGC
Source organism: Dehalococcoidia bacterium (assembly GCA_046152925.1). Taxonomy (GTDB): domain Bacteria; phylum Chloroflexota; class Dehalococcoidia; order Tepidiformales; family Tepidiformaceae; genus CAMAUF01. The sequence goes on along the minus strand of JBJXFX010000037.1, from coordinate 28,633 downwards.
TGGGCGTGGCTTTTGCAGCGGGATGAACGTGGCGAACGAAGTCGAAGGCAGCGGCGTCCTCCGCAGCGAAGCGACGACCGCGAGCCGCCGGCACAGCCTTCGCGACCGCGTCCACCCGATCCCTCGCGCGCTGATCCAGCTCGAAAAGCCGTACATCGCCGCGATCAACGGCGCTGCCGCCGGGGCCGGGATGGACATGGCGACGATGGCCGACATCCGTTTCGCCAGCTCGACAGCGCGCATGGGGATGACGTATGTCCGGATGGGCCTCATCCCCGGCGACGGCGGCTGCTACACGTTGCCTCGGATCGTCGGCACGCAGAAGGCGCTCGACCTGATCTGGACCGGCCGCCTGTTCACGGCTGCCGAGGCCCTGGAGATGGGCTACGTGATGGCCGTTTACGAGCCGGACGAGCTGATGCCGCGGGTGAGGGAGTACGCGAAGCAGATCGCGAAGGGCCCGGCGACCGCCGTCCAGCTCGCGAAGAAGCTCGTCTACCGGTCGGCCAACGTCCCCTTCGACGAGCACCTGGACATCGCCCAAATGGCGATGTTCATCGCCCAATCCACGGACGACGCGAAGGAAGGCCCGAAGGCGTTCATGGAGAAGCGCGAGCCCCAGTTCAAAGGGTTTTAGCCGGGCTGCACCTCCCACGTGAGCCGACCCGCGCATGTCGCCGCGCTCCTTGCCCTTCACGCCCGCTTCGGCGGCATGTGGATCCGGAACGTGGTCCTGGGGCACAGCAAAACGGAGTGCGGCGCCTGCATCTCCGGCGCATTCAGCACGCCGAGGCGTTCCAACAAGCCGAAGTGCAGGTCCGTGGCGCGGCCTGCCGTCAGCGGGATGACCGGGTGCGAGACGCTGTAGGTGCCGAGCGCGCCGTCGAGGCGGTAGAAGTAGCCCGTGACCGGGTGGGTGAGTACCAGCGTCTGCTCCTCCACAGACGCGAAGCCAGGAAGGAGGCCGGCCGGCTCGCCGGTGTCCACAACCTCGACGCGCATCGGGCCCCAATCGGACTCAGCGTGGTAGGAGAACCGGGTGTAGCGCCGGGCGGCGGTGTCGTGTTGGCAGTCCCAGGCGTACCGCGCCGGGTGCCAGGGGATCTTCCAGAGCCGGCGCGCGACGTTGACGGGCCAGCCGCCCAGCGTCGTCCCGAAGAACCAGACGCAGTGTTCGCCGGTGCGGCGGTCGATGACGTAGCCACGGTAGTTCGTCTGGGCGAAGTGGAAGCGCGCAAACGGCGCGAGCCGGAAGCGGAATCCGGCATCAATGAACGGCACCACGCTGAGCAACGCCAGCGGCTGGCCGTCGACCACGAACGTCGGGATAGCGAACCGGTCGGCAGGGATGTGGGGCGTCAGCCGCTCGACCGGGACCGCGTACGTGATCAGGGCGAAGTGGTCGAGCGGCGAGACGATGTCCAGGACGCCCGGCTTTCGCGGCTGGAGGCGGCGTTCGAGCGTGGCGCGAGCCTCGTCCGGTCCCATTGCCTGGCATCCTACGGGGCTCTTCCGAGAGTGACTGTCGGCCTGCACACGCGAAAGGCGGCAGCGGTGGGGAGAGGCCACCGCCGCCGCCTCGTGTGACCGGACTACCGGACCGTGATCGTCCCGGTCATGTCGGCGGGGTGGATGTCGCAGCGAAACTTGATCGTCCCGGCGGTGGACGGGGCCGTCCACGTGAGACTGCCATCCGTCCCCGGCTTTTGGAGCTCGGGGTCCGAGACGACGCTGCCCGCGCCTTCATAGCTGCCTTTGTCGTCCGCGATCCGCATATTGTGGATCGCCTTGCCGGAGTTCTTCAGGTTGAAGGTGACCTTGGCGCCCGCGGCAACGGTGATCGCTTTGGGCTCGAAGAGGTTGTCCTTCATGTTGACCGGGATCGCGGCGCCCGACTGTGCAGCCGTCGCTGCTGGGGCTGCGGTGGGAGTCGCAGCGGGCTTCGGGGTCGCCTCCATGTCGTGCGTGTCCGCGCCCGGCACGTCAGAGCGGAACACCTTCGGGTTGGCGGCGCCCTCTACATGCAGGGTGCCGAGGATGCCCTTGCTCACGCGCGAAATCGCATGGTCGACCAGCTTGTAGTCGCCTGGGACATCGACCTTGAAGTCGACGACGCCGCTCCCGCCCGGGGGCACGACGATGGTCTGAAGGTTCTTGCCCCACGGCTGATCGAACGAGCCGAGGTTGTAGATCGTCTCGAAGATCTCACCGATCACGTGGAAGGCGGACGTGAAGTTCGGGCCGCCGTTGGCGACGTAGAGCCGGACGCGGTCGCCGACCTCGGCCTTGATCGCCTGCTCGGCCTGAAGGCCCTTCGTGTGCCCGTTCCAGACGACGTAGGTCGGTTCTTCGGCGAGCAGCTTCTCGTTGTCGAGTTCCTGTTTGCCCTTCGCGCCCGTGGCGCCGGTCGTGTAGTACTCCGACTGCCCGATGTAGTACTCATGATCGACCCTCGGCAAGCGGTCAGCGGGCTCCACGAGGATCGCCCCATACATCCCGTTCGCGATGTGGTCGGCCACGATGCCAGCGGCGCAGTGGTAGACGTAGAGGCCGGGAGAGCGCGCCTCGAAGCTGAACGCCTTCTCTTCGCCAGGGGCAACGGTGGTCGCGCCAGCCCCGCCGCCCGGCCCGTTCACCGCATGGAGATCGATGTTGTGCGCGACGGTGTTGCCGGCCGCATTCTTCAGGTGGACTTCCACCTGGTCGCCCAGCTTCACGCGGATCAGTGGCCCAGGCACTGAGCCCGAGAACGACCAAACGTTGTAGGTGACCCCCGGCGCGATCTCCGTGTCCTTCTCGATCGCCTCAAGCTTGACAACGACACGCCCCGGGGCGCGCTGCTCATGGGCCGGCACCCCTGGCGGCGGGACGAGCTTGGCCTGGATCACCTCGTCTTCGGTGTCGCTGCAAGCTACAGCCCCAAGCGCGACCGCAGCCAACGCCGTCCCTGCGACGAAGGCCGGCCAGCGAGCCAGCAAACGTTTGGCTCCCATGATTCCCTCGATGTGCCGGATTGCTGGAGATCGAAGCTCCAGCAGGCACGCTTTGCATCGTCATGCTTCCGCACCCAAGCCGGGTGGCCGATCGGCTCGCGCAGCGGGCCCGAAGGGCGAGTTTCGAAAGGGGAAGCGATGTTTTCGATGCGCCCAATGTCCACGCGAATAGCTCGCGGATCGCGACAAGATCTGTCGCGACGTAGGCTGACGCTGGCAGCACGTTGCCGGCCTTCCCCCGCAGGTCCGGGCCAGGAGCGAAACCACGATGACGGAACAAGTCCGCAGGGCGTCCCGGTTGGTGGAAATCGAGCGGCGCCTTCGCCAAAACCCCGGCGGCCTCACGGTGCGCCAGCTGGCCGACGGGCTCGGCTACAGCCCGCGCACCATCCAACGCGACCTCAACGTGCTCGAAAGCGAGCTTGGCGCGCCGCTCGTCGACGCGTCGGGCCGCCGCTGGCGCATCCTCCCCGGGTCGACGCCCATCGGGGCGGTCCGCCTCAGCCTCCACGAAGCGCGGGCGTTGCTGCTCGCCGCCCGGCTCTACTTACGGTCGGCCGGCGAGGTCGACGCCGACGGAATCGCCGCGTTGGAGAAGCTCGCCGACGCCGTGCCACGAAGCATTGGCCAACAGGTCGTGGCCGCCGTCGCGGAAGCGCGCGAGCGGCCCGCCGACCCGCGGTACGTGGCGGTCCTTCGCGGCCTCACCCAGGCGTGGGCGGCGAGCCAGACCGTGACTATCGCGTATCACTCACAGGGCTCCGGGTCGACGAAGCAGACGGACCTCGACCCCTATCTGATCGAACCGGCCCGCGGCCTCGCCAGTTCGGGCACCTACGTCATCGGCTACAGCCACGAACATGCCGAAGTGCGGACCTTCAAGTTGGACCGCATCCAGAAGGTCGCGCTGACCGAGCGGCACTTCGCCCCACAGGAAGTGCCGGCCATCCGCGAGCAGCTGGCACAAGGGGGCGGCGGAGTCGTATTCGGCGAGCCGCTCGTGGAGGTCGTCCTCGAGTTCGCACCGGAAGTGGCGATGCGCGCGGCAGAAGTACACTGGAATGACTCGCAACGCGTGACGGAGTTGGCGGGTGGCGGCTTGCGGTTCGAAGCGACCCTTCCAAGCCTGCTGGAGATCACGCCGTGGGTGCGGAGCTGGGGGGCTGCGGTCCGCGTCATCGCACCGGGCGAGCTGCGCGACCAGGTCGCGGCTGACGCAGCGAAGACTGTGGCCCTCTACGCCTGACCGAGAAGCAGGTCGCGGGCCCGGCGCGCGATCGGGACGAGCCACACACTCTCCAGCTCTGAGCGGCTGAACCAGGCGCACATGTCGGTCGTCCCCTCGGCTTCGAAGCGTAGTTCCCCGCCGACCTGCTCGACCTGGTAGTAGAACCGGACTTGGTGATGGTCGCGGCCGTCGTCCGTCTGGAAGCGCTCAGACTCGACCTCGAGGAGGCGCTGGACGCGGACTGCGAGGCCCGTCTCTTCGACAAGCTCCCGGACGACGGCGTCCGCCGGGTCTTCCCCGAAGTCGATTCCGCCACCCGGAAGCGTCCAACTCCCGGCGAAGCGTCCGAGCTGGGCGGAGAGACGGCAGAGGAGCATCTTCTCGTCGACCACGAGGAGGCCGTACGACGCCAACCGCTGGATCCGGCCTGTGCCATCCTCGATCACGCTCCGGATGTTCGCCGAACCACCGGCAGTGAGCGAGCGAGCCGCTGCGGTAGACTCACACGCATGGATTCTGCTGCTGCCCTCCGCGCTCGGCGCGACCGGATGGCGAACGAGTGGGCTGGCCACACCGGGCCCGTGCTCGTCGCTTCCGGCCTGCCGCTGCCCATCAGTGGGAGCGACCAATTTCACGACTTCCACGCCCACGCCGAACACCGCTACCTCTCCGGAGCGAGTGAACCCGGCTCCGTACTCGCCTTCGATGACCGAGAAGGGTGGACGCTGTTCGCGCCGGTCGCCTCGCTCGAAGATCGCGTCTGGTCCGGCGAGGGGACGCCCCTGGAAGTCCTCGCCAGCGCGAACGGCCTCGACCGCGTGCTCCCGGCCGAGCGCCTTGTTGGCTGGCTCGAAGCGCGGCGCGGCGAATCCGTCGCCGTGCTCGGCAACCACGACCTCACCCATCAGCCGGGCGCCTACGGCGTCCCGAACTGGCTCGCACTCGAAACCACGGTCGACGACGAGGCGAGCGAGCGTCTCAGCACCATCGTGGCCGAAGCGCGCCGGACAAAGGACGCCAGCGAGGTCGCCACGATGCGGGCGGCTGCGAGCGCGACCGCCGCGGGCCATCTCGCCGCAATGCGGCTCACGCGACCGGGCATGACGGAGCGCCAGCTCCAGGTCGAGGTCGAAGCTGAGTTCTACCGCAACGGCAGCCCGCGGACGGCCTACGGCTCGATCGTCGGCGGTGGGCCAAACGGTGCCGTCCTGCACTTTCTCCCGACCAACCGGCCATTCGCGGACGGCGAAATCGTGCTGATGGACGCCGCAGCAGAGGTCGAAAGTTACGCCGCGGACGTGACGCGGGTCTTCCCGGTTGGGCGGCGCTTCGAAGGCATCCATCGCGACCTCTACGCGTTGGTCCTCGCCGTCCAAGAGCACGCGATCGCGAAGGCGCGGCCGGGCAAGGAATACAAGGACCTCCACCTCGAGGCCTCGTCGCAGATTGCCCAAGGACTGGTCGACCTCGGGATCCTCCGCGGGGCGGCGGACGACCTTGTCGAGCGTGACGCGCACGCCCTTTTCTTCCCGCACGGCCTCGGGCACATGCTCGGCCTCGCGACGCACGATTCCGGCGGCTGCCTCGCCGGGCGGCCGCGCAGCGACCGCTTCGGGCTCAAGTGGCTGCGGGCCGACATCCCGCTCGCGCCCGGCTTCGTCGTCACCATCGAGCCCGGCATCTACTTCATCCGGGCGCTGCTCACCGACGCGGCGCGGCGGGAGCAGTACCGCGACGCGGTCGATTGGGCCCGCGTCGACACGCTGCTCGACATCGGCGGCATCCGGATCGAGGACGACATCCTCATCACCGAAGACGAGCCGGAGGTGTTGAGCGCCGCCATCCCGAAACAGCTGGCGGAGGTTGAGGCGCTGCGAAGGGAGGGGCTGGGTTCGTGAGCAAGCAGTTCGATCAGGTCACCATCGCCGATGTCGCGCGCTACCCGCGGCCGGGCGCCGTCATGCCGGGAAGGCTCGGGTTCACGCCGGACTCGCAGGCGGTCACCTACCTCATGAGCGGAGAGGGAAACCTCGTCCGCAGTCTATGGCGCCACGACATCGCCAGCGGCGAGCGCACCGTCCTCGCGGGCCCGCCCCCGAAGCAGACCTTCAGCCGCGACGAAGAGCTGCGACGCGAGCGCATGCGCCTCCGCGAAGAGGGCGTAACGGACTACTTCTTCGCCAACAGCGCCGCGGAGCCGGTCCTTGCCGTGCCGGCCGGTGGCGCCGTCAGCGTCTCGCGCGACGGCGGACCGCTGCTCAAAGTCGAAGGGACGGACGGCGCGATCGACCCCCGCCTCAATCCCGACGGGACGAAGCTTGGGTTCGTCCGCGAAGGCGACCTCTACGTTGCCGACTTGCTCGCCGAGACCGTGGAGCGGCTGACGTTCGACGCCGTGGACGGACTGACCAACGGCCTGGCGGAATTCATGGCCCAAGAGGAACTGGATCGCTCCCGCGGCTTCTGGTGGAGCCCTGACGGGCGCAAGATCGCCTTCATCCAGGCCGACGAGCGCCACATCCCGCTCTACCCAATCGTGCACCAGGGCAAGGACGAGGTCGACGTCGAGAATCACCGCTACCCCTTCGCTGGGGCGCCAAACGCGAGGCTCAGGCTCGGTGTCGTGGATGTTGCATCGCGCGCCATCGCCTGGCGGGAGTTCGGCGAGGACGACGACATCTACATCGCGAGCGTCGCCTGGACGCCGGCCGGCCAGCTGACGGTCCAAGTGCTCAATCGCGCCCAGGACGCGCTCTCCCTGTACGGGTTCGCGGGCGGCGAGCGCGAACTGCTCATTGAGGAGCGGACCGCGCCTTGGCTCAACCTGTCACACCAAGAGCGCTTCCTCGACGGTGGCGACCTGCTCTGGTCGAGCGAACGGACCGGCTACCGTCACCTCTACCGGTACCGGTTCGGCGCGAGCGGGGCCGAGGTCCTGCCGCTCACGGCCGGCGACTGGGTCGTGACGAGTGTTGTCGGCGTCGACGAGGAGCGCCGGCTCGTCTACTTCACCGCGACCAAGGAGTCGCCGGTCGAGCGCCATGTCTATCGCGTCTCGCTCGAAGGCGGAGCGGTCGAGCGGCTCACGAGCGGCGCTGGGACGAACGACGGCGTCCTTTCGAGGGACGGTCGCAAGCTCTTGCTCACGACGACGAGCCGCGACCACGCCCCGAGCGTCGCGCTGCGCGACCTCGAATCCAGCGCAGAGACGACGATCTTCGCCAACGAGGGAGCCTCGTCGGGCGAGCTCGGCCTGACGCCGCCAGACCTCTTCACGCTGCCCGCAGCCGACGGGAGGACGGTGCTCTATGGCGCGCTCTACCGTCCCGTGGGCATGGCGGCTGGCGCGAAAGCGCCGCTCGTCGTCTCGGTCTACGGCGGCCCACACGCCCAGCGCGTGATCGACGCCTGGGGGATGACGGTCGACATGCGGGCCCAGTACCTCGCCCGGCAAGGCTGCGCCGTGCTCGTCGTCGACAACCGGGGAAGCGCGAACCGCGGGCTCGCCTTCGAAGGCTGGCTGCATCTGCGCATGGGGACGGTGGAGGTGGACGACCAAACGGCCGCGGTCGCCTGGGCGGCGAAGACTTTCGACTTCATCGACCCCGCGCGCGTGGGCGTCTACGGCTGGAGCTACGGCGGTTACATGACGTTGCTCTGCCTCTTGAAGCAGCCCGACGTCTTCAAGGTTGGCGTTGCGGGCGCGCCGGTGACGCACTGGGACGGCTACGACACGGCCTACACGGAGCGCTACATGTCGACGCCGCAGTTGAACCCCCACGGGTATCGCGACGGTTCGCCGCTCACCCACGTGGCCGCGCTTCGAGGCCAGTTGCTCGTGGTCCACGGGATGATCGACGAGAACGTGCACTTCCGGCACACGGCGCGGCTCGTGAAGCGCCTCGCGGACGAATCGAAGGCGTACGAGTTGCTGATTTACCCCGAAGAACGGCACATGCCGCGGGACCAGAAGGGCCTGGAGGACCAGGAATCGAAGGTCCTTGGCTTCCTGCTGAAGAACCTGGGGATCGCGTAGGATGCCCAACCACGTCCGCTCGTGAGGAGGTCTTGATGGAGTACGCAAAGCCTGAGTTGCTCGCCGAGCCCGGATGGCTCGCAGAGCACCTGGACGACCCGAACGTCCGGATCATCGACTGCGCCACGCTGGAGGCGTACCGCCGGGCCCACATCCCCGGCGCCGTCCAGCTTCCCGTGCACTTCTACATCAAGGAAGAAGGGCCGCCGGGCGCCGACCACGGCACCTTCATCCTGCCCCAGGCCGATTTCGAAAAGTTGATGAGCCAGCTCGGCGTGACGAACGACACGCTCGTTGTGACCTACGACGACAACAACATGCTCGTCGCCGCGCGACTCTGGTGGTGCCTCAAGTACTACGGCCACACGAACACGAAGGTCCTCAATGGTGGCTGGCATCGCTGGCTGACCGAGGGCCGGCCCGTGACCTTCCATGCGACGCGGGCGAAGCCTGTCACCTTCGTCGCCACGCCGAACCGCCCGATCTACGCGACCGCCGAAGACCTCATGGCGACGGTCGGCGACGAGAGTTGCCAGATCTTCGACGCCCGCAGCCAAGGCGAGTGGGATGGCTCGAACAGCCGTGGCAACAAGCGCATCGGCCACGTCCCCGGGGCGAAGCACCTGGAATGGACGGACCTCGTCGAGAAGACGGACACGCGCCGGTTCCTGCCCGCCGACGACTGCGAACGGCTGCTGGCCACCGCCGGGATCGTGCGTGGCAAGGCGACCGTCACCTACTGACAAGGAGGCATACGTGCGGCGCACGTAGCGTTCGTCCTGGAGCTCCTCGGGTATGAGGACATCCGCGTCTACGACGGCTCGATGCGCGATTGGGCCAACCGCGACGACACCCCGCTGACCCTCGACTGAGGCGCCGTCAGCACAACGAAAGAGGCCCGCGCATGCGCGGGCCTCTTTGGGTTGAATCGAGTGAAGGGGCTGGCCTATTTCGCCGCGACTTCGACCTCGGCGGTCTTCGCCGGAAGCTTCATCTTGAGCAACGCTTCGAGGGTGAAGCCGAGGTCGCCCGCTTCGCACAATGACGAGCAGTAGGTCATCTTCAGCGTGGTCGGCGACTTCCGCCAGTCATAGCGGAGGCTGCAGCGCGCGCAGACTTTAATGTTGTTGAGGCTGATGCCTTGAGCACCTGGGCCGATCGGTACCTCTGTCATCGTTGTTCCCTCTTCCCACGTCCCTTGCTCGGATGAGTTCGGGCGCACTTCCAGCGTAGAACGTCTCTGCTTGTGACGCCACTAACTGCGCGGAAGGTGATCCTTACGCCGCCTAATCGTCTCAGGATTGGCGCGGACTCGCCTCCGGCTTAAGCCTGAAGCAGCGTCCGCCATTCGGGCTTGAGGACGCGGATCGGCGAGAGAAGGAGCGTCTCCAAGGTGAATCCGAGCGCGCCACGCTCGCAGAGCGCGGTGCAGAACGTCATCTTCAGGGCGCGGCTCGTCGAACGCCGCCACGAGTAGCGTTGCGCGCAGTGTCCGCAGATGCGCAGAGCTTCGGGGTCCACGGTGTGCTCCAGAGGCGCAAGCGCCTCTTCTTCAGAATCGGCGCGCCGCCTCCGCTGGGAGAGGGTGCGCGCCGCCTCTGGGATCACCGTAGTCCAACGCGGCGGCAGGTCCCGGTAAGCCCGCTCGCTCTCAGGCCTTGGCGGCGATTTCCCGGAGCTTCTTCATCTGGAGGAAGCGCCGGCGGTTCGCTTCGGGCATGGATTCGAGGTCGACTTCGGCAATTTGGAAGCCGTAAGCGGGATACTCCGGGATGTCGCCGTCGGCCACGGACTGCATCCACTGTTTTCGCTTGAAGGCCGCCTCCACGTACGGCGCGAGCTCCGCGTCCTTGGCTCGCTGGCGCTCGGCCTCGCGTTCCTTGAACTCGGGCATCACGTCGGCCGCGAACAGCTCCAGCGACTCACAGATGTGCTCGTGGACGTTCTTGCCGCCTTGCTGGATGAAGACGGTCTGGTCCACGCCGGCATCTGCGAACTGCCGAAGGTGGGTGCGGAGCTGCTCGGGCGTCCCGATCCCGCCGGTGCCGCCGCCGAGCGCGTCGGTGCCGATCGCATCGCGGACGGCCTCGTACTTCTTCCAGATGTCGCTCCGGCCCGGCTTGTGCATGCCAAAGCTGTAGTGGTGGCCGAGCGCGAACTGGAAGAAGCGGAAGCCATCGAGACCACGGCGGCGCGCCTCGTCTTCGTTCGGGTGGCAGCTAAAGCTCGTCACCATCGCGATGTTCGGGTTCACCGTGTGGCCGATCGGCACGCACTCGTTCTTGAAGGTGTCGTAGTAGTCCTTCACCCAGTGGCTGGCCTCCGCGGGGTCGATGAAGGCGAAGGTCAGCGCGCCAATCCCGAGCTGCGCCGCAAGATGGATGGTCTCGCGATTCGAGCAGGCAACCCAGAGCGGCGGGTGCGGCCGCTGCGCCGGCTTTGGCACGACGTTCCGCATCGGCATCGAAAAGTACTTGCCTTCGTAACCAGGGTACGGGTCCATGGCGAGCATGTTGCAGACCTGCTCCACGGTTTCGCGCCACATCGCTCGCCGCTCGCCGGGGTTGATTTGGTAACCCTCGAGCTCGGCCCGCGAGGCTGATTCGCCCGTGCCGAACTCGACGCGGCCGTTCGAAACGAGGTCGAGCGTCGCGATCCGCTCGGCGATACGTGCCGGGTGGTTGTACCCCGGCGGCATCAGGACAATGCCGTGTCCGAGCCGGATGCGCTTCGTCCGCTGGCTCGCCGCCGCGAGGAAGACTTCCGGCGCGGACGAGTGGCTGTACTCCTCCAAGAAGTGATGCTCGACCTCCCACGCATGGTCGATCCCGAGGCGGTCGGCGAGCTCGATTTGGGAAAGGGCGTCTTGGAAGAGCTTGAGCTCGATGCCGTCGGACCAGGGGCGGGGGAGTTGGTGCTCGTAGAAAATCCCGAACTTCACGGCGGGCCTCCTCTTGGCGTCGCCGGAGTGTAGCAAGAACGCTGGTGAGCGAGCGACCGTCCTTTCGTCCCATGCTAACGAGTAAAGCCCATGTGGTTGGCCGTAGGCCACTTGCCTTCGGCGGCGTATAGTCGCGCCCTCATGAGGAAACCGCATCCGCGTGCTTCAGTGGACCAGGTCGTGAGCACCTTTAGCCAGGCGAGCGCGCTGATGGACGCTATCCGCCTGCGCTACTGGGACGCAGCCGGGCTGACAGTGACCCAGCTGCGCCTGCTCGCCTTCGTCGCCGAAGAACCAGGCCTCTCAAACGCGGACCTCGCCGACCGGCTCTATGTCACGCGCCCGTCGGTTTCCGCACTGCTGGACCGCCTCGAACGTGGTGGGTTCTTGCGCCGCGAAATCTCGGTAAATGACCGCCGTGGCATCAGCATCTGGCTCGAGGAACGCGGCCGCAACATCGTCGACACGATTGGCCAAGAAGGCTACGACTACGTCTGCCACTTGGTCGACGGGCTTTCCGACCCCGAGCTGAACCAACTGACCTCGGCATTCGAACTCCTGATTCGCGCTGGCAGCGCCGTCCGCGCCAAAGACCTCCAAGCGGACCGCGCGCAACCGTAAGGCTGCGTTTTTTCCCCGGCCCGCTCACCCTGCGCCGCCGCCACCCGAGCGCCGAACCTGTCGATATGACGATCCGCGCGCCCTTCGCCGCTTGGCTTCTGATCCTCGCTGCCGTACTTGGCCCCGTGCTGCTTTTCCCAGACCGGGCCCGCGCGGAAGGCCCCTTCGCCGTCCTCTCCGACACGTACTACAAGCTCGACGTCCCGAATGGGACGGCGACCGTCCGGATGGAGGGCGAAGTCCTCGCGAACTCTGACCTTCGCAGCATGTGGCTGTACGCCATGCCGAAGGCGACCGGCATCGTTGTCACGTACGACGGCGCGGAGATCAAGACCCGCACGGAGCCGCGCATCGACAGCACCGGCGAGCTGGTGTCCACAGTCGTCCGTTTTGACCTCCCGGCCACCCTCAAGGCGGGGCGGCGGACCAAGGTCGAGATGACCTATAGCGTGCCGAACCAGACCCAGACCTATACCCGGTTCGAACCCGGCGCGATCGGCTCCTTCTTCGTTCACCAGGGCCCCGGCGCGTTCGTCTTCCTGGACCTTCCCAAGACGGCGGAGAACGTCGTCGAGCCCGGCTGCGTCCTCGTCGCGAAGCAGCCAAGCGAGGTCAAAGACGCGGACATGGAGCGCTGGGTCTGCGGCGAAACCACGCTTGTCGCCCTCGCCGGCGAAGACGCCAAGACCCTCGAACGCTGCGCCAACCTGGACGACGCCTGCCGCGCGAAGTTCCTCTACTACCAGAGCGGTTACACCCAATCGATCACCGACCAGTCGAAGCGGGGCGTGATGGAAGGCGAAGTCGCGCTCCAACGCGGGACCGTGAAAGTCCAGCTGCGCTACTTCACGCGCAGCGAGGCCTGGGCGAAGTCCGTCTTCCCCGTCGCGCTCGAAGCGATGCCCAAGCTTGAGGCGCTTTTTGGCTTCCCCTACGAACACGACACGATCGTCATGAAGGAGTCGTACTTCATCGCGGTGATCGGCGCAGCCGGGATCGCATTCCCCTCGAAGGGCGAAGTCCTCTTGCGCCACATCCCGAATCAGCCACAGCTCGACAAAGAAGTCACGATCCACGAGCTCGCCCACCAATGGGCCGGCCACAACCTCACGCGCCCGTGGCTCTGGGAAGGGCTCGCCGAGTATGCGACGAGGTCGCTTGCCCCCGAACTGGGCGTCAAGACTCGGGATTGGGCCTGGCAGAATCTGCCCTACAAGGACCCGATCGCCACCTGGTACGAAGGTTCGGAGGTCTTCGACTCGTTCTACTGGTACGGCAAGTCTGGTTCGTTCTTCCTCGAACTCGAAAAGGCCGTTGGTGGGCGCGAGAAGATGATGGCCGTGCTCGCGGCGATGGACGACGACGAGGCTCGGCTGCCGCTCGACGGCCGCTGGTTCATGGACACCAGCGAGCGCCTCAGCGGCGCGAACCTCGATGAGCTCTACCTCACCTGGGTGTTCCAGCGCCAGACCGCGGAGCCGCTTATCCGCGAGCGGCGCGTTGCCTACGACCTACTGAAGCCAGTCGCCGCCAAGGTCGCCGACTGGGGCTTCGTTGGCTGGCCGACCGACGTGGAGGCGAACCTCCGGAACTGGCAATTCAAGCCGATCGCTGGCCAGGTCCAGCAGATGGACACGCTGACCGCGGAATACGTGGACTTGGTCGACAAGATCCGTGGCGACGAACTCGTCGTCCCGGTGCAAACGGTCGTAGACACCTGGTCCAAGGGGAGCCTCAGCGACCTCGAACGCCTCCTTCAGGATGTCCGCCAGTCGCTCGACTCGATCAGGACAGCGACTACGGCGCTCGCGAACCAGCCCGCGGACGACGACGCCCGCACACGGCTCGACGAGGCACGCGTGAAGTTCAGCGAGGGGAAGCTTTCGGAGGCGAAGTCGCTGGCTGCCGGGTCCACAACGGTTCGGTTCAACAAGGACGCCTCGAGCAAGATGCTCGCGTTGGCCAAGAAGACTGAGCAGGAATTCGAACCGAGCTTCTTCAAGAAGATCGGGCTGATGTGGACGGACCCCGCGGGCGACGTGGCCGCGGCCGAGGCGGCCTTTGAAGCCGGCGAGTATGGCAAATCGCTCCAACTCTCGGAGGCCGCCTACAACACGTGGACCGACGCCCAGGGCCGGGGGCTCTGGCGGCTCGCCGTCCTCAGCGCCGGCATGTGTGGCATCACGGTCGGTGCGTGGTACCTCGTGAAGCGGCTCGACCCAGGCCGCCGGCGCCAGCGCGTCCAGCGCCGGCTCACCGTGGACTCGAAGCCGAAGTCCTCCTGGCGGGACCTGCAGAAGCCGTAGCGGCGGCGCGCCATGGCGCGCCGCTCGACCTTCGACCACGACGCGGCCTGGCGGCTGGTACACGAAGGCAATCACGCGGGAAGCCCTGGCCGCGCGGGCGACGCCCGACGGCGCCCAGCACTGGGCCACTGCGTCCTCGGAGCGCTTGCACTCATTGCGGAGCGGTTAATCGGCGAAGGCGAGCGCGAGGTTGATCATCGCGCGGACGCTATAGCCGCTGGCACCCTTTGAGATCCAGCCCTTGTCCTTGTCCGACATGTCGACGTTCGCGATGTCGAGGTGAATCCAAGGCCGCTTGTCGACGAACGGCTCGAGGAACTTGGCGCCGACGATCGTCCCGGCGCCGCGCGTCGCGACGTTCTTGAGGTCCGCGACGTCGCTCTTGATGTACTCGTCGTACTCTTTCCACATCGGGAGACGCCAGGTCTTTTCGCCAGCGGCGGCGGCGGCGGCCTCGAACTTGGTTGCGAGCCCGTCGTTGTTCGTCATGATCCCGTAGCACACGTCACCGAACGAGGTAGTGGCCGCACCGGTGAGCGTGGCCACGTCGAGCAGGTTCCGCGCGCCGAGCTCGACCGCGAGGCAGAGGCCGTCGGCGAGCACGAGCCGGCCTTCGGCGTCCGTATTGAGGATTTCGATCGTCGTGCCGTTCATCGCCTTGACCACGTCGCCGGGCTTCGTCGCGCTCCCGCCGGGCATGTTCTCCGTGCACGGCGCGATCGCAACGACATCGACCTTGGCGCCAAGCTGCGCGATCGCACCAATCGCGGCGATCACGGAGGCGGCGCCAGTCATGTCGGCCTTCATCGCATCCATGTTGGCCGCAGGCTTGATGCTGATGCCGCCGGTGTCGAACGTGATGCCCTTGCCAACGAGGGCGATGTCGTAGCCTTCGCCGCCGCGACCCTTGTAGCTGATCCGGATCATTTTCGGTGGCTCGACGCTGCCGCTTGCGACCGAGAGGAAACTCCCCATGCCCTTCGCCCGGCAAGCGTCCTGCTCCAACACTTCGATGGCGAGCCCGTTCGCAGCGGCGATCGCGTGCGCGCGCGCCGCGAGCATCGTCGGCGTCAGGTGGTTCGAAGGCTCGTTCGCCATGTCTCGAGCGGTGTTCGTGGCTTCGCCCACGATGACCCCGCGGCGCACCGCGGCTTCCAGCCCCGCCACCTTCGCGGGGTCGTGCTCCACGACGGTGACCGTCGCGATTTCGGGACGGTCGTCGTCTTTCGGGGCCGCCTTGTGGCGGGTAAAGCGATAGGAGCCCATGACGACGCCCTCGGCCAGCGCCTGCGCGCACGCGACCGGGTCGAGGCCGCCAATGCCGGCGCCGTGGACGATCGTCGCGATGTTCGCAACGCCCGGCTTGCGGACGGCCCGGAGGACGTTGGCGCTGACGTTGCGCACCGCGTCGACATCGAAGTCGGCGGCCTTGCCCAGCCCAGCGACAACCACTCGCGGCGCCGGGATCTTGCCGAACGTGTGGAGGACGGTGACCTCTCCGGTCTTGCCGCGGATATCGCCGAGGGCGATTAACTGGGAGATCATCCCACCGAGCGCGGCATCGACGGCGGCGGTGGCGCCACCTGGGGTCGTCACGCCTTCAAACAGGTTCACGACGAGCACATCGGCCGCGGCCTCTGCGATGTCGCCCGCTCTCACGTCAACTTTGACCATTCCCTGTCACCTCACGGGTGCGACTCTCCGCTGGCGCCGGACGATACCGGATCCCGATGGATAACGCACCGCTTACCTTACCGGTCGTTAACTATACAGAACCACCTCACTTTGCGGATAGCGCCCGGAGGCCTGCGGCGCGACTGTCACCCATTCGCTGCCTCAATTGGGAGGGTGGTACATGGGGAGCGGGCCGAGGGGCGCCCAAATCTCAAAACCGAGCTCTTCCAGCTCCGCCGCCCACTGCTCCCAGGTCCCGCGGGCGTAAGCCGCTTCAGGACTACTGAGCGCGCCCTGCATCGCGTCGCCATCTGCAAACGAGTAAAACCCGAGGCGCGTCCCATCGGGGGTCACGGCGCCTTGGGCCTCTGAAATGCCCGGGATGCGGCGCACATCCTGCAAGTGGACCGTACGGAACCACGCACCGAAGCCCGGCTTGGCGTCCGGCTTGAGGCGAGCGCGCAGGAGCATGAAAGGCTGTGAAGGGTTCATCGCTGGTGATCTTCGAGAAGCGCACGCACGAGGGCAAGCGAAGGCCCGATGTCGAAGCGCGAGTCGACCACGATCACCGGCTCCCGGAACGCCTGCGGCCGGTCGCGCATGAGCTCGTACACGCCGACCGTGGCTTGCGAGTACCCCTGCCGCGGCTCGGAAAGACGGGCGCGGATGACCGCTTCCGGGGCCGCCAAACGGATGCAGACGAGCAGCCCGCCCGCCAACCGCGCCAGGTCGATGAACCGGCGGCGGTCGCTGCGTGTGAGATTGGTCGCATCGACGACGGCGGCGCCGCCGCGGCCCAGGGTCGCCCTGGCACGGCGCTCCACCTCGCGAAACACGCGATGGCTCTCCGGCGGCGTGTAGCGTGGGACCCCGACGAGTTCGCGGCGGACAGCGTCGCTTTCGATGTGGACCGCGCCCGGCTGGGCGGCGCACAGCGCCCGCGCGAAGGTCGTCTTGCCGGAACCGGGCAGACCTGAAAGAAGGACGAGGGCCGGGCGTCTGCTTGTCAAATTGCCGTCCTCCCCAAGCCTGTGCTACATTCTCCAGGTTGAAACGATAGGCAAAGGAAGAAGCAAGAAGAAGGTTGCTGACCAAAGAACACAAGGACGAACTGGTTCGGACACATGCGGTCCACGAAGGCGACACCGGGTCTACTGAAGTCCAGGTGGCCATCCTGACCGAGCGGATCAAGTACCTCACGACGCACCTGCGTGCCCACAAGCACGATTTCCATACGCGTCGCGGTCTTTTGAAGCTGGTCGGCCAACGCCGCCGGCACCTTCGGTACCTGAACCGCCGCGACGTGAACCGCTATCGCGAGTTGATCGCGCGCCTTGGCCTCCGCAAGTAAGCGGGGGCCTTTTTTCGTCCCAGCCCGTCCCTCGCGTGGAACCCTTTGCCATCAGCCCGCCTGCCCCGCTCACCCGGGGAGTCGCGGGGTTGTTCGCGTGTGGCAAGTAGAGAAGGAACGAACAGAACGAGCACCATGAAAACCTACGAAATCGAAGTTGGCGGGAAGACGCTGGAGCTCCAGCACGGGATCCTCGCCCAGCAAGCCAGCGGAGCCGTGACGGTCCGCCTCGGCGATACCGTCGTCCTCGTCACCGTCTGCATGGCCGACGCCCGGGAAGGCATCGACTTCTTCCCGCTTACGGTGGACTACGAGGAGCGCCTCTACGCTGTCGGCAAGATCCCTGGCAGCTTCCCGCGCCGCGAAGGCCGTGCCAGCAACGATGGCATCCTCGCCATGCGCCTTACCGACCGGCCCCTTCGGCCGCTCTTCCCCAAGGACTTCCGCCAAGAAGTCCAGGTCGTCGCGATCACGCTCTCGGCCGACGGTGAACACCAGCCGGACAACCTGATCGCAATCGGCGCCAGCGCCGCCCTGATGATCAGCGACATCCCCTTCAATGGGCCTGTCAGCAGCGTGCGCGTCGCACGCGTCGACGGCGAGTTCGTCGTCAACCCCACCTTCCAGCAGTCCGAAGCCGGCGACCTGGACATCATCGTCGCCGGGACCAAGGACGCGGTCGTGATGATCGAGGCGGGCGCCAAGGAAGCCCCAGAGGACGCGGTCCTCGACGCGATCGAGGTCGCGATGGCCGCCAACCGCCAGATCATCGCCCTCCAAGAGCAGATGGCAGCCGACTCGGCGCCGGTCAAGAAGGGCTATAAGCCTACCCCCGACCACGCCGCCGCGATTGGCGATGTCAGCGAGTTCCTCAAGGACCGCCTCGACGAGGTGGTCGCGACGGCCGCCAGCGAGCGCTCCGATGCGAACAAGGCCATCCGCCAGGAGATCGCCGCCCACTTCGGCGAGAAGTACACCAACGCCGAAATCGGTGAAGCCCTCTTCCAGGTCATTAAGAAGGCGATGCGCAAGCGCATCCTCGAAGACGGCGTCCGCGCCGACGGCCGCTCCGTCACGGAGGTCCGGCCGCTCGAGATCCACGCTGGCGTCCTTCCCCGGACCCACGGTTCGGGTCTCTTCCAGCGTGGCCAATCGCAGGCGCTTACGATCGCGACGCTCGGCGGCCTCTCCCAGGTCCAGAAGCTCGATACGCTCTCGCCCCGCGAGACGAAGCGCTACCTGCATCACTACAACTTCCCGCCGTTCTCGGTCGGCGAGGTCCGCCCGATGCGCGGGCCCGGCCGCCGCGAAATCGGCCACGGCGCCCTCGCCGAGCGCGCCCTTGAGCCCGTCATCCCGGATGAAGACGAATTCCCGTACACGATCCGCGTCGTCAGCGAGATTATGTCGTCGAACGGCTCCACCTCGATGGCGAGCGTTTGCGGCAGCACCCTCGCACTGATGGACGCCGGTGTGCCGATCAAGGCCCCTGTCGCCGGCATCGCGATGGGCCTGATCATGGGCGACGAGAAGTACGAAGTCCTCACTGACATCGCCGGCCAAGAAGACTTCATGGGCGACATGGACTTCAAGGTCGCCGGCACCCGCGACGGCATCACCGCCCTCCAGATGGACATCAAGATCGCCGGCGTCTCGCGTGACCTCCTGACGCGCGCGCTCGAACAGGCCCGCGTGGCCCGCGAGTTCATCCTTGACGCGATGCTCGACGTGATCGAAGAGCCCCGCGCTGAGGTCTCCGAGTTCGCGCCCAAGATGTACCGCGTGAACATCAAGCAGGAGCAGATCGGCACCGTCATCGGCCCCGGCGGCAAGATGGTCCGGAAGATCCAAGAAGAGTCCGGCGGCGCCACGATCGACATCCAGGAAGACGGCACGATCTTCGTCGGCGCTGTGAACGAAGCTGTCGCCCGCAAGGCGATCCAGATGATCGAAGGGCTCACCAAGGAAATCAAGATCGGTGAGGTCTACACAGGCAAGGTCGTCCGCCTCATGAACTTCGGCGCCTTCGTCGAAATCATGCCCGGCAAGGATGGCCTCGTCCACATCTCGGAACTCGCCGAAGATCACATCGAGCGCGTCGAAGACGCCGTCAACATCGGCGATGAAGTCGTCGTCAAAGTCATCGAGATCGACAACCTCGGCCGCGTCAACCTCTCGCGTCGCGCCGTACTCACCGGCGAGGACGTCCCGCCTGAGGGTCGCAGCCTCCGCAGTGGCGGCGGCGATCGTGGACCTCGCAGCGGCGGTGACCGTGGCGGCCGTGGCGGTGGCGATCGCGGTGGTCGCGGCGGCGGCTTCGGCGGTGGCGACCGTGGTGGTCGCGGCGGTGGCGGCTTCGGCGGCGGCGACCGTGGTGGCCGTGGCGGCGGTGGCGACCGCGGCGGCTTTGGTGGCGGCGCCCCTCGCGGGCAACGTGACCGCGGCGAGGGCGGCGGGAGCAGCGGCCCGATCGGCGCTCCAAGCCGTGGCTGGACGCGCCGCACCGAGGACACCGGCGATCGCCCGACACCTCCGCCGCCCCCGCGCCCTGGTCTCGGCGGCGGCGGAAGCTACGACGAGTAGACGTCGCTCAAAGATCGACTCACCACGAAGGCTCGGACAACTGTCCGGGCCTTCTTCTTGCCTGGCAATCCGTGACCCTGCATCCGCACTGTCGTCCTTCGGATGCAGATGCAACGAGTTGCAACTGCACTTGGACGGATCAACAATCGAGCCCGTGAACCCCGCGTGCAGAGCTGCGTTGACCCGCCTGCGGTCTGCCGGAATCCGGCCGACGCCTCAGCGCTACCGCCTCATTGCTCTGCTCGCCGATCAAGCCGCCCCGATCAGCGTGGAGGAGATCCAGGCCCTCCTTGAGCCTTCGATCCCAGGGATCACACGGAGTGCGGTCCGCCGCCAGCTCCAGGCGCTCGCTTCGCTTCTCCACCGATCAGGGGAGCCGGCAGCCGCGCGTTACGCCCTCGCCAGTCATGGCCCCACAACCCCAGGAGCAGATCCCACATGAAGCGGCGAACCTTGGTCCGGCATCTGGCAATCGGCATCCCATCCGCCGTCGCACTGACGATGATAGGCTGCGGCGACGACGACGAGGAGGAGAAGGAGGGCGGCCCATCTCCCGCCGGAACCGTACCCGCAACGGCGTCGGCCGCTGCCACGGCGCCAGCCCAACTCAAGGACCTGGTCGTCGGAATTCCCGCCGACACCACGAACCTTGATGGCGACAAGGCGACGGTGGGCCTCGGCTCACCGAACGCGAACATCTACGACACGCTGCTGATCATGACCTCGGAGTACGAGGTCAAGCCCCACCTCGCCGAGAAGTTCGAGTTCATCGCGCCCAACACCTGGCGCTTCTCGCTCCGCAAGGGCGTGAAGTTCCACGACGGGAGCGAACTCAAAGCCGCGGATGTGGCCTGGACCCTGGATCGCGTCGCGCGAGCGGGCGGCCGCGCGATCAACGCCCAAGAAGGCGGGACGAAGGTCATCGACGACTACACCGTCGAATACACGCCATCGCGCGCAAACCTCAAAATTCCCCTTCAGATTGTGCACCCGACCTTCGGGATCATGAAGGCCAACAGCAACCCAATCCAAGCACCCGTCGGGACGGGCCCGTTCAAGTTCGCCTCCTACGCTCCCAAGGAGTCGATGAAGGTCGAGCGGTTCGAAGGCCACTGGAACCAGGCACGCCTCGCCAAAGTGAAGTCGGTGACGTTCCGCTACATCCCGGACAACAACGCACGCGTGCTCGCGCTTCAAGCCGGCGATGCGGACATCATCACGCAGGTGCCTCGTGAATCGGTCTCCCAGCTGAAGGACAAGTACGCGGTCGTTGTCTCGAAAGTCGGCGCCTATGAGGCGCTCTCGGTCCAGATCAACGGGCAGGGCGACTTCGCCCTCACCTCCGATGCGAAGCTCCGCGAAGCGGTGGCAATGGCCGTCGACCGTGAAACGATCGTCAAGAGCATCTGGGAAGGCAATGCCGAACTCGGGAAGAACCTCATCCCACCGTCCATCCTCGGCGCCGCCAAGGATGTCGTGAAGGGCGGGCCCAAGTTCAACCTGGAAGGCTCGAAAAAGGCGCTCGACGACCTCGGCTGGAAGCCAGGCAGCGACGGAATCCGCGAGAAGGACGGCAAGAAGCTCGAGCTGACGCTGATCAACGGCTTCCCAGACGCTGCCTC
Organism: Dehalococcoidia bacterium; assembly: GCA_046152925.1. Classification (GTDB taxonomy): domain Bacteria; phylum Chloroflexota; class Dehalococcoidia; order Tepidiformales; family Tepidiformaceae; genus CAMAUF01. Next base: position 7,278 of record JBJXFX010000037.1, on the reverse strand, counting down.
GCACCGGCCGATCCCCGAGGTCCTCCAGCAACAGCTGCGTAAGGCCGGGATCTCCATCAAGATCGTCGAGGTCACGAACTACGACGAGACGCTGAAAGGCGGCCAAGGGCACCTTTGGCTCGAACGCGGCAACCAGAACGATGCCAACCCAGCGTTCCTCCCGACGCTGCTCTACCTCAGCTTGGAGGCCGGGAACAAGGCGGGCGAGGACTACGCACGTGCCTTCGGCGTCGGCAAAGAGGTCGATGAGCCGCTGCTGGCTGCCGCCCAGACCGCCGACATCCCGAAGACGCAGCAGCTGGCCGCTCAGGCGATGAAGGTCCTGATTGACGACAAGTTTGTCATCATCCCGATCGCCGGACTCTACAACATCACCGCGACGGCCAAGGCTGTGACCGGGTGGACGCCGCACTCGGCGCTGGTGCACTCGGACTTCGCGATGGTCGTCAAGGCCTAGCCGGGCTCCCCTCAAGGCAGGGGCGCGGATTCGTGGCCGCGCCCCTGCACACGCTTGTCTGCGAGGCACACCCCATGATCGAGATCGAAGCGCGGGTTCAGTCGGACATCCCCATTGCGGGCGTGCTGTGCTTGCCCGAAGACGCCACGGCATCAGGGCCTGTGCCGGCCGTCCTGCTCCTCGGAGGGACGGGCGGCGACACGCGCGACGGCGACATGGCTCCATCCCGGACGCCAGGGATCCACAACCCGCCCAAACGCGGCCTGCTCCGGAGGTTTGCCCACGACCTTGCCTCAGTGGGCATCGCCTCGCTTCGGTGCGATAAGCGCGGTTGCGGCGAATCGGGCGGCCGGGCGGACGAGTCCAACTACGACACCGACCTCGTCGACAACACGGCCGCTTTCCGGTGGCTTCAAGCGCGCGCCGAAATCCGCGGCGACCGCATCGCCGTGGCCGGTCACTCGGCGGGCGCGCTCAACGCCTGCCTGCTTTGCCGCGACATTCCAGAGGTCGCCGCCGCGGGCATGCTTGGAGCGCTCTCCGGCCCGATCGACGAGCTCGTCCGGTGGAACTGGCCGCGCATCGCCACCCATTGGGAAGCGTTCAGCGCCGAGCAAAGAGCTTGGCTTCTCGCCGAGCGGCCGCGGGAGGTGGTCGGCGCCTTCCAGGCCGAGGCTTTCATCACGGCCGCGCTTGCTGGCGAGGATCGGGTCACGTTGGGCGCCCAAGGCATCACTCAGGAGTTCGACACGGTCCGGTTTCGTCAGGACTACGACCGCCCATGCCTCGACGAATTCCGGCATGTCCGCTGTCCCGCGCTCGTGCTCCACGGCGGAAGCGACATGAACGTGAAGGTCGAGGACGCGCTCGCCACCTACCAGGCGCTCCGGGCCGTGCCGAATGACGATGTCACCCTGGTCATCGTCCCAGGCGTCGACCACAGCTACCAGCCTGTCGACCCAGACCCGATCCGCCGGCTGTGGGACCGCGTGACGTTGGCTACGTTCGCCCGTCCCGTCTCCCCACTCGCCCGGTCAGCGTTTTCTTCGTGGTGTTCGCGCACGCTTGGGGCCGCGGGGTGACTGCCTTCGTCTTACGGAGGCTCTTGCAGCTGCTGCCAGTGGGCCTTGGCGTGAGCCTCATCGCCTGGGGCCTGGTGGCGCTTGCGCCCGGCGATGCCTCAGAGATCTACGCTCGGCAGTACGCGGAATCGGGGAGACCAACCGCCGAGGAAGTCGAAACAGCACGGGTCGATCTTGGACTGGATGGCAACATCGTCGAACAGTACGTCGCGTGGATACGGCGCCTCGGCACGGGCGACCTGGGCCGGTCGTTCGCCACGGGCCGGAGCGTGCGCACCGAGATTCAGTCGCGTGCTTGGCCCACCATCCAGCTCGCCGCGGCTGGCACGTTCGTGGCGGTCGGGGTTGGCGTGCCGTTGGGCATCCTGGCAGCCCTGCGGCGCGATGCCTGGCCCGACGCTGCCGCCCGAGTGGTCAGCCTCGCAAGCGGCGCCCTGCCTTCGTTCTGGGTCGCGCTCCTCCTCATCTGGCTGTTCGCCGTGAAGCTTGGGTGGCTGCCGAGCCTCGGCCGCGGAGGGCCGGAACACCTCATCCTCCCTGGAATGGCGCTTGGACTGGCTGGCGCTGGTTCCTTCACCCGCCTCGTTCGTGCCTCGCTCCTGGACGTCCTCGGCCAGCCCTACATCACCGCAGCACGGGCACGCGGTCTGCTCGACCGCACCGTCGTCGTGCGCCATGCACTCCGGAATGCGCTCATACCGGCTCTCACCCAGTTCGGGCTCACGCTCGCCGGGCTGCTCGGCGGCGCCGCGATTGTCGAGACTATCTTCTCCTGGCCCGGCATCGGGAAGCTCACCGTCGACGCGATAGACGCCCGGGACTATCCAGTGATTCAAGCCGTTGTCGTGCTTGCCGCCATCGTGCACGTGCTCACGAACCTGTCCATCGACCTCGCGTACCGCATCGTCGACCCGCGGATCGGGAAGGCGGCCGGTTGAGCACGCTGCCGGCCCTTCGGGCGGGGCGACGGCCTCCCAGCATCCTTCGGACCAAGGCCGGGCTCGCGGGCGCGACCCTCGTCGCGCTGGTCTTGTTCGCCGCGGTCGCCGGGCCTTGGATAGCGCCTGCGAGCCCAGTCGACGGCGACTTGGCCGCCCGACACCTCGGCCCCAGCTGGGGGCATCCGTTGGGGACAGATTTCCTCGGGCGGGACCAGTTGGCTCGCGTCCTGTTTGGGGCTCGCACGTCGGTCCTGGTCGCCATCCTTGTGATGGCCGTGACGGTCACGATCTCGGTGACGGTCGGCGTCGTTGCAGGCTACTTCGGCGGATTCATCGACGCCCTCCTCATGCGCATCGTCGACATCGTGCTCGCTTTTCCGTCGCTCATCTTGGCCCTCGCCGTGGCCGGCTTCCTCGGTCCCGGGCTACGCAACGCGGTCATCGCGCTTTGTGCCGTCTGGTGGGCCGGATTCGCCCGGGTGATCCGCGGCCAGGTCTTGGTCGTGCGCGCAAGCGACTACATCGAAGGCGCCACGGCCATCGGTGCTGGGCATGCCCGGATCGTGCTCCGGCATGTGCTCCCCAACATCACCTCGCCTGTCTCGGTACTTGCGACGCTCGACGTCGGCCAGGTCATCCTTGCGTTGGCCGGCCTGTCATTCCTCGGGCTTGGGATCCAGCCCCCAGCCGCCGAGTGGGGCCGGATGATCTTCGACGCCAAACCCTACATGGAGCGCCAACCGCTCGAGATGGCTGTTCCCGGGGCGGCGATCGCCCTCTCCGTGCTCGCGTTCAACCTGCTTGGCGACGCGATCCGCGACAGCCTCGACCCCACCACCCGACGGCGTTAGCCACCAAAGGAGCATCAATGTCTATCGAACAGCCAGCCAACGGCATCCAGATTCTTCGCTCGATCCTGGACGCACCAGGGGTCGAGACCCTGGAGGGACGGATCGGCCCTCTGATCCGGGTGGCCCGGGGCGCCTGCCACTTTTTCGACCTGCCGCCCGGCGGGTTTTGTGGCGAACACGCCCATCCGACGGAGAGCCTCATCTACACCGTGCGGGGCGAGTGGGCCCTCTGCAGCTCCGGCGTCCGCCGCCACATGCGCGCGGGCGACCTCTTCTGGTTCGGTGACGACATCCCCACGGGGTATGAAGTCCCATTCGGCGAGGCCGCCTACATCCTTATCTTTAAGACTCAAGCTCGCGACTCGGACGCTGCGTTCTTGGAGTACCTCGCCTCGATGGCGGAGGGTCTCCGCCGCGAGAACGCTGAAGGCGTGCCATTTCACTTTCGCGAACTGCCAGCCGACCATCCGGCGCGCGTCTTCGGGCGCACGCTCCCGGGCAACACGGCCGACGGACCCTGGCCCGCATAACGGGCCCGCGACCGGTAGCGACAGGCTGCCCTACGATGGATCCCCTGGAGGGACGATGCCCGCGACCATCGAGCAGCTCTTCGCCCGTGTGGGCAAGCCCGCGCGCTACACCGGCGGCGAGTGGAACAGCGTTACCAAGCCGTGGGCGGCCTGCGATGTCCGCATCGCTCTGGCCTACCCCGACGCCTACGACATTGGTATGTCGAACATGGGCCTCGGCATCCTCTATGGCCTTCTCAACGCGGAGGACGGTGTCCTCTGCGAGCGCGCATACGCGCCCTGGGAAGACATGGAAGCCGAAATGCGGAAGGAGGGCGTCGCCCTTTGGGGGCTGGAAAACCGGCGACCCCTCCGCGACTTCGACCTCGTCGGTTTCACGCTGCAATACGAGCTCACCTACACGAACGTCCTCAACATGCTCGACCTCGGCGGAATCCCTGTCTGGGCGAACGCCCGGGCCGAGGATGACCCGCTGGTGGTCGCCGGGGGGAGCGGGGCCTTCAACCCGGAGCCGCTCGCGCCATTCATCGACGCCTTCGTGCTCGGCGAAGGCGAAGACGCCGTCCTCGAACTCGCCCAACGCATCCGCGAATGGAAGCGGGCGGGCGTCCCGCGACGCGAACGGCTACGGCAACTGCTCGCGATGCCGGGCGTCTACGTGCCTTCGTTCTACGAGGCGAAGCACGGCCCCGATGGCGCGTTCCTGAGCTTGGAACCGCTCATCGCCGAGGCGCCGCGCGTCATCCGGCGGCGGATCGTCGAACGGCTGCCTGCTGCCCTCACGAAGCCAATCGTGCCATTTCTCCAGACCGTGCACGACCGTGCCGCCGTCGAGATCCAGCGGGGCTGCACGCAGGGGTGCCGCTTCTGCCAGGCCGGGATGATCTATCGCCCCACGCGCGAACGGAGCCCGCAGGAAGTGGTCGAGGTGACGCGCGAGCTGTTGCGCAACACCGGGTACGACGAGCTTTCGCTCCTCTCCCTGAGCACCACCGACCACAGCCAGATCGTCGAGATGATCAACGGGCTCAACGAAGCCTTCCCCGACCTCAAAATCAGCATCCCGAGCACGCGCGTCGACAGCTTCTCGGTGGATGTCGCAAACGCGGTGGCGAAGGGCAAGAAGCACACCCTCACGCTGGCCCCAGAAGCGGGGAGCCAGGAGCTCCGCAACCGGATCAACAAGCTCGTCAGCGATGCCGACCTCCTCGCCGCGTGCGAGAACGCGTTCGCGCGCGGCTGGACCGGCGTGAAGATGTACTTCATGGTCGGCCTCCCCACCGAGTCAATGGATGACGTCGCGGGGATCGTCGAACTCGGCAAACAGGTGAAGGCGATCGGCAAGAAGCACATGGGCGGCCGCGCGCGCGTCCGCGTCAGCACCAGCAACCATGTCCCCAAGGCGCACACCCCGTTCCAATGGGCCCGGCAAGACACCGCCGCCGAGCTCGACCCCAAGCACCGGTTGCTGCGCGACGGCTGCCGTTCGGCCGGTGTCGAGTTTAGCTGGAACAAGCCCGACGACTCGTTCCTCGAAGCCGTCCTCAGTCGCGGCGACCGCCGGGTCGGCACGGTGATCTACGAGGCGTGGCGGCGCGGTTCAAAATTCGACGCCTGGACCGAATACCTCCGCACCGACGTCTGGGCGGAGGCCTTCGCGGCGGCTGGCGTCGACCCAACGCGCTTCGCACACCGCGAGTGGGATACCCGCGAGCCGCTCCCCTGGGACCACATCGATTGCGGCGTCACGAAGAGCTACCTCCGCGGCCAGTGGCACTCCGTCGCCACGGGGAGGACCGTCGCCGATTGCCACCACGGAAACTGTAACGTGTGCGGCATGCAGGGCTTCGATGTGCTCGGCGAGACGGCCGGCGTCGGGGATTGCCTCGTCAAGCTTGACCGTCTCGTCGAAATGCGGCGGGGCGCCCGGCGCTACGACGGCGAGCTCGTCGAGCTGGTGTGACGCCGCGCACGTCGGAGGCTATTGCCCATCGTCCCGTCTGATCTGGGGCGCTCGAACGCCGCCTAATGGGCAGCCATCGCCCGCGTGGGACGCGAAGGTGCTCCCTAGAGCGGGCGGGTCGGGCCCTCGGAACGGGCTGGCTGCCGCTTTGCGTAGTGCCTCAAAAGTAGCGGTTACCGGAGGTAAGAGCGGTGCATCATAAGTCGGTTACCCAGCGTCCTCGGTCAGCATGGCGTCTTGACGGCCCAGTTGCCACAACTCCCGGAGGATCCGGTCGATCTTCCTCCGGAGTTCGGCGGGGTTGATGTCCGACCGCGCCCCTTGGAGGTCCAGGGCCTGCGCAGGCGTCAGCTGGCCGCTCTCCAGGAGGCGTTGACACGAGGTCCGGGGCTGGTCGTATGACTTGCGGACTCGGGCCCCAACCCGGTCCTTCGCCTCCAGCTTCCGCACCGGGCGGAAGTAGTTCAGCTGCTGGGAGACCAGCGGGTAGAGCTGTTCGAGCAGGGCATAGGCGCGTTTACTCGTCAGCCGGTCGTACCCAACGGTCCGCCGGACGGTCTGCCAGTTGCGCTGCTCGACATAGGCCTGGTCGTTCTTGCGATAGCTCCGCCCACGGGTGACATGGATGCCCTCTTTGCGGCACCAGTTGACCAAGGTGTGGTTGATGAACTCGGACCCGTTATCGGTGTGGAGGCTCCGCAACTCGAAGGGGAGGCGTTGGCGGATGAGGTGCACGGCCGTCCCAACCCGTTGCTTGCCCAGCCCCCAGACGGGCTGCAGTTCGGTCCAGCCCGTGGCGACATCGACCGCGCAGAGGGTGGTCAGATAGAAGCCCTCGGTGCTCTCCCCGCAGTGCAGGACCAAGTCGGCCTGGAGCGAACCGACCGGCGTGCCACCCCAGTCGCTCCAGGTGCGCACCGGTATCTCGGCCTTAAGGCCACTGCTCGGCGAACGGCGCTGCGGTTGCACGCCGGCACGCTTGCGATGGCGGCTGATGACCCGGTCGATCGTGGCCGGGCTTACTTCGAGCAGTTGTCCCCGGAGTTCCGGGGGCAAGCGCACCTCGTCGTGACGTGCCAGGGCATCGACAAGGTCTGCCATGACCGCTGCGAGCAACTTGCCGCACATCCGGTCACTGAGCTGCCAGAGGTCTACCAAAGCCGCCGCAAACTCCGGGCCGTAGCGCCGGGGCCGGCCTCGCCGCTCCGCCGCCGGCCCTGGGCTGCGGTTCAGGAGCCTGATCGCTGCCTTACGGTGCATCCCGGTCGTCGCGCAGAACTCATCCAGGATCCGCCCTTTGTCGACCCGGCTGGCGATCGCGTATCGCCTCCGGACTGCCTCGGCGTACTCCGCCACCGCGTGCTCGGACATCGTGCCTCCGTTCGGTCCCCTCCGGTAACCGACTTATGAGGCATCCTCCTTCCCTTCGGTAGCAATTCCTTTGAGGCAGATCG